>NZ_QTPU01000035.1:0-70159 GCF_003857805.1 Burkholderia sp. Bp9099 | reverse complement strand
ATGATGCCGAGAATGCCGTACACCATCGTGTAACCCAACGCGATGATGGCGTACACACTGCCGAGCACCAGCCCGTTCAGAATTTGTTGGACAAAAATGTCCATGTCACTCCCAAGAGTTGATTACTATTGGATCGGCATGCGAGAACGCCGATTACTCGTCGTTCTCGCTCGAAGTATCACTGCGTCGGACTGAGGTTATCGCCCGACACTTTGTACACGGTCACCGGCGCATCAATCCATTCACCGTTCTTGTCGAACGCGACCTTTCCGACCAGCGTCGAGAACTGGATTTGCTTGAGCATCGGAACGAACTTTTCGGGGTCCGTCGAATTCGCCGCCTTCATCGCCTGCGCGACCACCATCGTGGCCGAATAGAATGCCGGCGAGTAAACATCGTTCTTCACACCGAATTGCTTTTCATACCGCGCCGCGAATTCCGGACCACCGGGCAACGTCGCGAGCGGTGCGCCGCCTTCGGCGCAATACCCCCGCCCATTCAGCGTTCCGGCAGCCAGCTTCGGCATATCGACCGAGCAGATCCCGTCCCCGCCTAGCACCGGAACCGCAAGACCCAACTGCTTGGACTGTCGCCCGATGGCGGCTGCCTGCGCGTAGTACCCGCCGTAGAAGATCGCGTCCGGGCGCTGAGCCTTGATGTGCGTCAGAATCGCGTTGAAGTCCGTTGCCTTGTCGTTGGAATATTCCCTGGCGACGACGTCGATACCGTTCTTCTTCGCCGTCGCGGCAAACACGTCAGCTACGCCTGATCCGTATGCCGTGCGATCGTCGATCACCGCCACGCGTTTTGCATGCAATACCTTTGCCGCATATTCGGCCATGCGTGCGCCCATCACGTTGTCATTGGCCGCAAGCCGGAAGACATACGGGAAGCTCTGCTGCGTGATCGCCGGATTTGAAGCGGCGCCGGTAATCATCGGAACACGCGCATTGTTGTAGATGCGGGACGCGGGAATGGTCACGCCGGAGTTGTAGTGGCCGATGACCGCCTTCACACCCGAATCGACGAGCTTCTGAGCGACAGAGACGCCCGTTTTGGGATCTGCAGCATCGTCCTCGGACAGCATTTCGAACTTGATGGATTGACCGTCGACGACGATCGGCGTCCGATTCAGCTCTTCAATCGCCAGCCGCACGCCTCGCTCATCGTCCTTGCCGAAATTCGATTGGCCGCCCGTCAACGGGCCCGCGACACCGATCTTGACAGTCTGATCCGCATGCGCGGCAGAAATCAATGCGGGGCTGATTCCCCCGAGCAACAGGGTGGCGATGGTGAGTTTGTGACAGTACTTCATGTGAAACCTCCGTGGCGTGGGCAAATTGGGTAGGCGACATGGTTGCAGCGTCAGGAGCGCTGGCACTAGATGGCCGATTGCGCTTGACGTGGGATAGTCAGTCCCGCCAGTGCGGTTCTGCAGATTCCAGAAGCCGCTTGAGCGAACGAAAATGAAGTCGTGCATATTCATCTCGATCACGGGCGAATTCACGAGAAGTCCGGCGAGCCAGTTCGTCGCTCACGCGTTTCAGCGGACGCCCGCTCGACATCGCGAGGATTTGGACCTGGGCGGCTCGTTCGAGGTAGTAGAGATCGTCGAGTGCCGCGGCAATCGAAGGGCCCGTGACTATCACGCCGTGGTGCTCGAGCATCAGGACACGCCTGGAAGACAACGCGGCGGCAATCCGGTCTCCTTCCTGTTCGCTGAGTGCAAGTCCTCCGTATTCCGAATGATCACGGTCGTAGGCAATGCGATCGAAAAAGCGAAGGCTGTTCTGATGGCACATTTCGAGGCGAAAGCCGTCGAGCGTCGTCAGTGCCGTGGCATAAGGCATGTGCGTATGAAGTACGCATGCGGCATCAGGCGAGGCGCGATGAACTCGGGAATGGATGTTGAGCGCGGTTTTCTCGACTCGTCCGACTCCGTCGATTACCGAGCCGGCGGAATCGACGAGCAGCAAATCAGCCGGTCGGATCTCTTCGAAGCTGAGTCCGAACGGATTGATCAGATACGTTTCCCGACTGCCCGGGAGCAAGAGACTGAAATGGTTGCATGTGCCCTCGTGGAAGCCGAGGCGCGCGGCAATGCGAAATGCCGCGGCCAGATCGTCGCGAGCATTCGCGAGCTCATCGGTCTTCGATCCAGGAAAAAAATCGGTGGCGTGTGCCATGGGGTCGTCCAGTGCAAGTATGCGTATGCGATTCCCCTTCAATGTAGTGAATCAAACCTGCACGGATACATGTACACTTTAAAACGAGGGTGACTAACTGTATTGGGTTCGTCGCCTGCACGGTTATATGGGCCGGTATTTTTGATGTGATAGGTGCGGCGATGAAACCGATACTGACGCTCGATCCCCAGGGGGAATCGTCCCTGGTTCAACAGATCGTGGCCGGGCTGACGGCAACGGTGAACGAAAGAACCTGGCGGTCCGGGGCCAAGGTTCCGAGCATCCGCGTATTCGCCGAGGCACATGGCGTGTCGACATTTACGGTCGTCGAAGCATACGATCGCCTGGTGGCGCAAGGCGTCTTGATGGCACGGCGTGGATCCGGCTTTTATGTCGCGGATCGAAGCCGTAGCGAGATACCTCCGACCATCGAGAAACTCAACGAGGAATTCACGAATGGATGGTCGCTGCGTAACGTTCTGGAGGGAACGGAAGGCACGATTCACGCAGGCTCGGGATGGATTCCAGAGGCATGGTTCGACGCGGACGGCCTTGGGCGGGCGCTAAGACAGGTAGCGGCGCAGCCGCGATCGCTATTGGGGTACGGGCACGCAAAGGGGTATGAGCCGTTGCGTGAGCAAATCGTGCGGCAACTTGCGGAACACGAGATCGAGGCAAGTTCCACGGGCATCGTCACTACGCTGGGCGCAAACCAGGCGCTGGATCTCGCCATTCGTCACCTTACGCGCGAGGGCGATACCGTGCTGGTAGACGAGCCCTGCTACAGCGATCTGCTCGTTGCATTGCGATTGCGCAGGATCAAGGCAGTCGGGATTCCGATGACACCCACCGGTCCGGACGTCGTTTCGATGGAGCAGGCGTTCGAGACTCATCGCCCCAAAGTGTTCTTCACCAATACGCGGTTGCATAATCCGACCGGTGCGAGCTACAGCTCGGCATCGGCATTCAAGGTCCTGAAGCTTGCCGAGCGCTACGACTGCATCATCGTCGAGGACGACGTCTCTGCCGGTCTGGTGTCCGGAAATTCAGTCGCGCTCGCGTCCATGGATCAATTGAAACGAGTGGTCTATGTCGGCAGCTTTTCAAAGACCATCGGTGCCGGCCTGCGCGTGGGATTCGTGGCCGCGGAGCCCGCGCTTCTCGAGGGTTTGCTTTACCAGAAGCTGGTGTCCGGAATGTCGACGCCGACGATCACGGAGCAACTGGCACATGCAGTGCTGTCCGAAGGACACTTCAGGAAGCAGGCCGAGCAATTGCGCGATCGTCTCGCTACCGCGCAGGAACGGACCTGTCGCCGGCTTGAATCGATCGGTTTTGAAGTGTTCTGCGAACCTCGATCCGGAATGTTCGTATGGGCACGGCCCGCGGGAATCAATTGCGATTCGGCCGAGCTCGCTGTACGTGCTGTCGACCACAAGATTCTTCTGGCGCCAGGCAATCTTTTCTACGCCACCAATCCAACCAGTAGTTGGCTGCGATTCAATGTTGCGCACTGCAACTTCGATCGTCTTTATGCGTTTCTGGCGCATGCCATTGCACACTGACCCGGTCTCGTCACGAAGCCGCCAGGGAATCGGCGTCGCGCAACGAACCGGTGATCTCTCGAACCCGCTCGAGTCGGCACGCGCATGAGCTAGCGTCCACGCCGTGCGCGGATTTAACTGTGCAGGCAACAAGGCCTCTACAGTTATCTAGCGATCCACCGCAGTGTGCATGTATCTGTTCAGCTCGATTGCATAAATTGACGGACAACACGTCGCCCATGATTTCGATGCGGCGGTAACTCCGATCAATTTTCAGCATGAAAAAGATACGAAATTACAAAGCACTCCTATCGAATGGCGTCGTTTCGTCACGGCGGATCGTACTCGATATCGCGGACCGGACACTCGACAGGCTCGACAGCTACCAGCGCATTCGAAGCATCATGCGCATGGAAGGTAGCGTACTGCATATCGGAACGCGCTCGTGGGATCTTTCGCGCAAGCGAAACGTCTATCTGGTCGGCGCCGGCAAGGCTTGCAACCACATGGCAATGGCAGTCGACCATGTATTGGGTGACCACCTGACGCACGGTATTGCCATCGTGAAAATCCGGGAAGAATCGGACCGTTTCAACAAGACCGAGGTGTTCGTCGGCGGCCATCCCCTCCCGAACGAAGAAGGCCATCGGGCATCGAAGCAAATCATCGAACTCGTCGATCAGGCCGGACCAGACGACTTGTTCATCGCGGTGATCAGCGGCGGAAGTTCGGCGCTCATGTCCTGTCCGATCGAAGGCATCAGCCTGCAGGACGAGATCGATACCACGGACGTGCTGCTGAAATCCGGTGCAGGCATTTACGAGATCAATGCCGTGCGCCGGCACATCTCGGCCTTGAACGGCGGGATGTTGGCGCAGCGCATCCAGCGCACGGGTGCCGAACTGATCGGCTTCGGCATCAGCGACGCGGTCGGATCGCCTGCCACGGGTGACATTTCAGTGCCCTACGCAGCCTACAAAAGCACGCCGATCGGTCCCGACATGACGACCCTGGACGACGCTCGCGCCACGATCATCAATCGCAACGTGGCCGATCGCCTGCCCAAGAGCGTTGTCGACTATCTGATGAACGCAGGCCCCGACGCGGAGACCCCGAAGGCCTTTCCGGACAATACCTACTTCCTGCTCAACACGCTGCCCGACTCCTGCATTTACGCCAAGGCAGTCTGCGAGGAGATGGGTATCCCCGCAATGATCGTGTCGTCGTTCCTTGAAGGAGAAAGTCGCGACGCCGGCACCTTCTTCGCGTCGATGGCGCGCGAAATCCAGACGTACGGCAACCCGATCAAGCCCCCTTGCGTGCTTCTCAGCTCCGGTGAGGTGACGACGCTTATCGACGATAACAGCGTGATCAAGGGGCACGGCGGGCCTGGCCAGGAAATGGCCGCAAGTTTCGCTATCGCGGCGGCCAAAACCACGGGTGCCTGCCTGCTGTCGATCGACAGCGAAGGCACGGACGGCACGGCGACGGTGGCGGGAGGCATGACGGACTCGACCAGCTTCACCGCGGCTGCCGTAAAGGGAATCAACCTCTATCAGGCACTGCGCGAGCACAGCTGCTTCGAAGCACTCGAGTCGATCGACTCCGCCGTTTTCACCGGCAACACCGGTACCAACCTGTGTGACTTGAACATCCTTTATGTTCCTGAACCGAACGGGAGCAAGTGACATGGAAGACAAGATCACATCCGTCCGGGCACTTCAGATCATCGATTGCAAGTGCCGGCCCGCAGTCGAAGTCGAGGTGCGCACCCAAAGCGGTGCGGTTGGTCGAGGTGCGGCACCCACCGGCACTTCCGTCGGGACGCACGAATCGTTCGTCCTGAGGGACGGCGATCCAGCGACCTACGACGGGCTCAGTGTTCATAACGCCGTCGACAACGCGGTCAATGTAATTGGTCCGGCGCTGATCGGCATGAACGTGTTTGATCAGCGAGCGATCGACGAAAAAATGATCGCGCTCGATGGCACACCCAATAAGTCCCGCCTCGGCGGAAACACGATTTACTCGGTATCCATCGCGGCATTCCGTACGGCGGCGAATGCCCGATCGATTCCGCTGTACGCTCACATCGCCGGCCGCGACATCCGGACCGTGCCGGTCCCATGCTTCAACGTGATCAACGGCGGACGATACGATGGGCTCACCCAGCCGTTCAACGAGTTTCTGATCGTGCCGTACGGCACTGACAGTGTCGACTTCGCCATCGAAATGGCGGTGGCCGTGTTTCAGAAGCTTGGCCATGTACTGACCGAATATCTGGGCCACAAACCTCAAGTCGCCAGTTCCTATGGCTACGCCGCTCCTTCGGATGACCCGGAAGTCGTGTTGACGCTGATGCAAAAGGCCATCGATGCCTGTGGCTGTACAGGCCGGATCGCGTTTGCGCTCGATTGCGCGTCAAGCGAGATGTACGACAAGGAAACCCGCACGTATCTGCTGAAAGGCAAACGGGTGTCCACCTCCGAACTCATTGCCTATGCCCGCTTCCTGACCGAGAAATTCAATTTGGTCTTCATCGAGGATTTGCTCGATGAAAACGACTGGGAAGGTTACAGCACGGCGGTTCGAGAAATTCGACGATCGATCATTCTGGGCGACGATCTCACGGTCACCAGTCTCCCGTTACTTGAGCGGGCTTTCGAGACTCGTGCCGTGGACGGGTTCGTGTTGAAGCCGAACCAGGTTGGAACGATCACGGAGGCGATGGACGCCTATCGATTTGCGCTGCAACACGGAATGATCGCGGTGCCCTCGGGCCGCTCCGGTGGTGTCGTGGATGACGTCGTGATGGATTTTTCGGTCGGCCTCGAAGTTCCGCTCCAGAAGAATGGCGCCCCCCGTTCCGGCGAGCGGATCGAAAAGCTCAACTTTCTGTTGCGGGCAAATGCGCGAAGCCCGGGTTGCCGCCTCTACGACATTTCACCACTTCTCCGATTCTGACCACTGAGTCGGGATCGACGCTTGACACCCAACATCTTCCTTTTTCGACGAGGTCTGCACCATGTATCCCAAAATCGACTTTCTGTACCTTTCCGAGCCGGACATGATCGCAGCTGGCGTGCTGGATGCCGCGCGCTGCGTGTCCGTATGCGAGGAGACATTCGGACTCCTCGGCAGAGGCGACTATCTGATGGGTGGCGCCAATCACAATAACCACGGAATGAACATCGTCTTCCCGAAAGAGACGAAGTTCCCGAACATGCCGGTTGCCGGTCCGGACCGCCGCTTTGCTGCAATGCCCGGTTATCTGGGCGGTCGCTTCGACGTGTGCGGCAACAAATGGTACGGATCGAATCACGCCAATGCCGAGAAAGGCCTGCCGCGCTCGATCTTGACCATGATGCTCAATGACAAGGACACGGGCGCGCCGCTGGCGCTGATGTCGGCGAACTTGTTGAGCGCGGCCCGAACCGGAGCCGTGCCGGGAGTGGCGGCAAAGTATCTGGCCAACCAAGATGCGAGAAGTATGTCTGTTATCGGTTGCGGCCCGATCAACAAGGCGTGCTTCACCGCGATCATGACCCAGCTCGGCTCGATCCAGCACGTCGTCTGTTTCGACGTCTTCCTCGACAAGGCGAACGAGTTCGCCGGTTGGGTTCGGCAAACGTACGGGATTACCGCCGTCGGTACCGATGAGGCCGAGCAAGGCTTCCGCGATGCAGATGTCATCACCGTGGCAGCGTCGCGTCTTAAGCCGCTTTATTTCAAGGACGAATGGATCAAGGAGGGCGCGACCATTCTCGTCTCGGGCCCGTTCAATACCGACGAGTCGTTCCTGACCGGCGCCAGGATCGTATACGACCATACCCCGCTGCAGGAAGCCTATGTCGAGGACGCAATCGCATCGGGCAATAAGGAAAGCTACTACAGCCGCGTCATTGGCGGCCCGTTCTTCCGTCTGATCGATGCAGGCAAGCTGCCCGCCCTGCCTGACTCGACCAGCCTCGGTCATGTCGTGAATGGCGACAAGCCGGGCCGGGAGAGCACGAAGGAGCGTGTCATCTTCATAGCATGCGGGATGGCGGTTTTCGACATCAGCTGGGGGACGGAGCTCTATAACAACGCGCGGGAAAGGAAGATCGGCACGCCCCTCAATTTGTGGGAAAAGCCGGCTCTCTGATCGGGTCGCCGTGAATCGCGCTCCCGGCAATTGAGCCGCCTGGATCCCCCTGGAAGGTGCCGAGCGCCAGTGTCGGGGCTTTCCTGAGCCTTCGGCCATAGGCCGAAGGCTCATGCCGGGCGAATGCTGGCGAGCATCGAGGTTTGGGACCGCTTGCACCAAGTACTCTTGGCAAAGCTGCGTGCAGCGGACCGCCTCGATTGGTCACGTTGATCTGAGTAACCGTGTTGAATGACAAGCTGTGAGAGGTTGATTTTGAGCATTCAGGTGTTAGCCACCCCTCGTCATTTACATCGCTCGCGACGCACTTTTTCCACTTCGACGCAATGATAAGTTTGCGCACTTCATTGAATTTCAGAAAAAAAACCTCAGGAACAGCGTGAATTCGCGAATACGACGAAAATTCCACATTGATATGAATTTTTATTCAAAGACAACTTATTGAGACTGCGGACATCTTTTCTGAGAGACAACAACAACAAATACCCGCGCACCACCCTCCCACCCTCCCCCGTACCGGCAACCACCAGGCTAACTGTACCGGTACTGTACAGAAAACCGTCGCTACACTGACTCCATCCCAGTCCCGAACACGAATGGAGAATCCGCGATGGACTTCCTCACCCTCAGCGCATTGCCCGCCGGCATGCTGTTCGCGCTCGTCACGTCGATCACGCCCGGCCCGAACAACACGATGCTGCTCGCGTCCGGCGTCAATTTCGGTTTCCGCCGCACGATGCCGCACCTGTTCGGCATCAGCATCGGCGTCGCGATCCTGATGCTGTGCGTCGGCTTCGGCCTCGGCGAAGCATTCCGCCGCGTGCCGGTCCTGTACACGATCCTCGAAGTCGCGAGCGTCGTGTACCTGCTGTACCTCGCCTGGCGCATCGGCACGTCCGGCGAAGTGAAGGCGCAAGGCGCCAAGCCGCGGCCGATGACGTTCCTCGAAGCCGCCGCGTTCCAGTGGGTCAATCCGAAGGCGTGGATGATGGTGCTGACCGCCGCGACGACGATCCGCCTGTCCGCCGACTACGGGATGAACGCCGCGTGGATGGCCGTCGTGTTCATCCTGATCGGCTTTCCGTGCATCAGCCTGTGGGCCGCGTTCGGCCAGGGCCTGCGCCGCTTCCTGTCGAACCGCCGCGCACTGCGCATCTTCAACGTGACGATGGCCGTGCTGCTGATCCTGTCGCTGTATCCGCTCGTCGCGCATCTGCTGCCGCAGTAAGCGCTCACGAGCACAGCCGTTGAGCTTCACGCCGTGCAGGCGTACCCTTTTGGTACGGGCGCGCGCAATCGCTGCGGCGGTTGCGCCGCATCTGCATGGAGGTGGCCGATGAAGCCAATGCTGAAGACCGGCGAGCACATCGAGGGCATGCACTGGATCGCCGAGTACCACCCGCTCACGCACGAGATCCGCGTGCTGCGCGAGAACATCGAAGTGGGTACGTACTGCGCGCCGCCCACGCTGTTCGGCGACGAGGAAGCGCTGGGCGCCGCGAACCTTGCCGATCATCGCAGCCAGGAGGCCGCGCTGCGCGCGTATCTGCGCAACTTCGTCAAGGAACACGACGCGGAGGAGTAGCGGCGCGGCGGCCGGAATGGCGACGGGCCGCCGAAGCGGCCCGGTCTGTCGTTGCGTGTGAGCCGTCTTGCGACCCGCCGCGGCATGCCGAACACACGCAGGGCCGGCGCATCGCCCCGGCCCCGAATCCGCTCAATGCCCGAGCGACTCGATCTTGCCGGACGGCTGCGCGACACCGTGCGGCCGCGCCGCCTGCTTGATCAGCAACGCGAGGCACGCGAGCAAGCCCGCGACCGCGATCGTCGCGAACACGCCCGCGAACGAGAAGTGCCGGCGCGTCAGTTCGGCGACGAGGAACGACCCGGCGATCCCGCCGAAGCGGCCGACACCCAGCATCCATGCCACGCCCGTACCGCGCCCTTCGGTCGGATAGAACGCGGCGGCAAGCGCCGGCATCGACGATTGCGCGGTGTTCATCAGCACGCCGGCGATGAACACGACCAGCACGAGCATCCCCACATTGCCTGCCGCCTGCCCGATCGCATACACGCTGATCGCGGTCAGCGCGTAACACACGGCAATCACGCGGTTCGCGTTGAAACGGTCCATCAGCACGCCGCACAGCACCGCGCCGACGCCGCCGAGCGGGAACAGCGCGGAGATCAGCGTCGCGCTCTTCGGCGTCAGACCGGCATCCTTCAGCAGGATCGGCATCCAGTTGATCGACGCGTAGAAGATCACGAGGCCCATGAAATACGCGATCCACAGCATCACCGAGCCGACGATGTACGAGCGCGACACCACGACGCCGATCCCCTTGCCGCCCGTCTGCGGCGCGGCTTCGGTCATCGCGAACGAGCCGGCGTTCAGCGCGTCGCGCGAGATCCGTGCGAGCGTCGCGCGGATCCGCTCGACGCCCTGACCTTGCGCGACCATGAAGCGCACCGATTCCGGCATCTTCAGCAGCAACAGCACGCCGAGCAGCAGCGGCGTCACACCGCCGAGCATCAGCACGCTGCGCCAGCCGAAATGCGGGATCATCCACGCGGCGAGAAAACCGCCGAACGCGGCGCCGAGCGGGAAGCCGCAGAACATCAGGTTGATCACGGTCGCGCGGCGCTTGTCCGGGCAGAACTCGCCCATCATCGTGACCGCGTTCGGCATCGCGGCGCCCAACCCGACGCCGGTAATGAAACGCAGGATCGTCAGGTGTCCGATGGTGTTCGAGAACGCGGACACGAAGCACGCGACGCCGAACAGGAACACCGATCCGAGCAGCAGCGAGCGGCGCCCGAGGCGGTCGGACAGCGGGCCCGACACGAGCGCGCCGCACGCGAGGCCGAACAGCGCGGCGCTCAGCACGGGTGCGAGATCGGGTTTGGTGAGGTTCCATTCGCCCAGCAGCGAAGGTGCGATGAAGCCGATCGCGGCCGTATCGAAGCCGTCGAGCAGCACGATCACGAAACACATCAGGAACACGAGCCACTGGAAGCCGCCGAACGGCTGCTCGTTGATGAAGGTCTGGATATCGACCACGGGTGTGCGATTCATCGCGTGTCTCCTATGTAAACAACGCAGCTTGATGGCCGCGCCTTTCCTTGTACGCGCGCCGATTCGTCGCCGGCGCGTCATGCATCGTCGACACCGGCCGGCAGTGGCAGGCGTCGCGATCGGGTCACGGCCGGCGCGCGCCGGCCGTGTGATTCAGCCGCGCCTAGGCGGCCGCATCCTGTTCCTTGAAGATCTTGTCCGCGAGATGGAACGCGGAATTCGCGGCCGGCACGCCGCAATAGATCGCGGTCTGCAGCAGCACTTCCTTGATCTCGTCGCGCGTCACGCCGTTGTTGCGCGCGGCGCGCAGGTGCAGCGCGAGTTCCTCGCCGCGGTTCAGCGCGACCATCATCGCGATGGTCAGCAGGCTGCGCGTATGGCGCGGCAGGCCGTCTCGCGTCCAGATCTCGCCCCACGCATAGCGCGTGATCAGGTTCTGGAATTCGTCGGTCACTTCGGTGCGGTTCTCGATCGAACGGTCGACGTGCGCGTCGCCGAGCACCGCGCGACGCACCTTCATCCCTGCTTCATAACGTTGCTGGTCGTCCATCGTCGGTGCCTCACGCGGTCAGGAAGTCGAGCAGCGCGCGGTTGAAGCCGTCGGTGCACTCGATGTTCGAAATGTGCGCGGCGTCGAATTCGACGTGACGCGCGCCCGGAATTGCAGCAGCCAGCGCACGGCCCTGGTCGGGCGGCGTCGACATGTCCTTCGCACCGGTCACGACGAGCACCGGCAGCGCGATGCCCTTCACTTCCTCGCGCAGGTCGGCCGCGTTCAGCGCGTCGCAGTTCGCGGCGTAACCGTCCTTGTCGGTATGCACGAAGGTGTCGCGGATCGCGTCGAACAGGCGCGGCTCGCGTTCGACGAATGCGTCGGTGAACCAGCGCGGCAGCACGGCGTCGGCCAGCGCGGCCATCCCTTCGGCACGCGCCTTCTGCGCACGCGGCGCCCACACTTCCGGCGAGCCGATCTTCGCGGCGGTGTTCGACAGCACGGCGCGCACGATGCGCGACGGGAAACGCGCGGCGAGCGCGGCGCCGGTCAGGCCGCCCATCGAGATCCCGCAGAAGTGCGCGCGCTCGATGCCGACGTGGTCGAGCAGGCCGATCACGTCGCCCGCGAGCTGGTCGACCGTGTACGAGCCGGCCGGTGCTTCGGAATGGCCGTGGCCGCGCGTGTCGTAGCGCAGGATGTTGAAGTGCTGCGTGAGCGGGCGGATCTGCGGCGCCCACATCTGCAGGTCGGCGCCGAGCGAGTTCGAGAAGACGAGCCACGGCGCGTCGTCGCGCGCGGCACGGTCGATCCGGTAATGCAGTTTCACGCCGTTGACAGTGGCGAAAGGCATCAGTGTTCTCCTGGTTGTGTCGTGCCCGCGTGCAGCGCGAGCACGGCGTCGACGTAGGCCTGCGCCTCGCCGACGTAATGTGCGGGATCGAGCAGCCGCGCGAGCGCGTCGCGCGACAGGTGAGCCGATACGGTCGCATCGGCGGCGAGCACGTCGAACAGCGTCGCACCGGTGCGCACGGCTTCTTTCGACGCATGCTCGACGACATGATGCGCATCGAGCCGGCCGATCCGGTCGCCAAGGGCGAGCATCACGGCTTCGCCGAGGATCAGCCCGTGCGTCAGGTCGAGGTTCGCGGCAAGGCGTTCGGTGTTCACGTCGAGGCCCGCGACGATCTGCGCGATCTGCGCAAGCGCGCCGCCGGTCAGACGCGCGAGGTCGGGCAGCGCATCCCATTCGGCCTGCCAGCCGCCGAGCGCGCGCTCGTGCTCCTGGACCATCCCCGCGAACACGGTCGCGACGAGATTCGGCGCGCGCACCGCGGCGGTCAGCACGGCCGCGCAACCGACCGGGTTGCGCTTGTGCGGCATCGTCGACGAGCCGCCCTTGCCGGCGGCCGCCGGTTCGCCGAGCTCGCCGACTTCGGTCTGCATTTGCAGCGACACGTCGCGCGCGATCTTGCCGAGCGTGCCGGTCAGCATCCCGAAGCAGGACGCGGCTTCCGCGATGCGGTCGCGCTGCGTATGCCACGGCACGGCCGGCAGCGCGAGCCGCAGGTCGGCCGCGAGCGCGGCGCTCACGCCGGCCGCGTGCTCGCGCAGGCTCGCCAGCGTGCCGGCCGCGCCGCCGAACTGCAGCACCAGTGCGCGCGCACGCAATTCGGCGAAGCGCGCGCGATGGCGCAGCAGCGCGTCGAGCCATTGCGCGAATTTGAGGCCGAGCGTGATCGGCAGCGCCTGCTGCAGCCACGTGCGGCCGATCATCGGCGTCGCACGATGCGTGCGCGCGAGCGTCGCGAGCGACGCGCACGCTTCGTCGAGCAGCGGCTCGAGCACGTCGAGCGTGTCGCGCAGCTGCAGCACGGTCGCGGTATCGATGATGTCCTGGCTCGTCGCGCCCCAGTGCACGAACTTCGCTGCCTCCGGGTCGTCGGCCTTCACTTGCGCGGTGAGCTGCTTGACGAGCGGGATCGCGAGATTGCCGCCGAGCGCCGCGCCGTGCGCGAGCGCGTCGGCGTCGAGCCGGCCGGCGTCGCACGCGCGTTCGATCGGCGCGACCGCGGTGGCGGGAATCACCTGCTGCGCGGCGAGCGCGCGCGCGAGCGCGGCCTCGACGTCGAGCATCCGCTGGATCGTCGCGCGGGGCGACCAGATCCGGTTGAGCGGCTCGGTGCCGCAAATGAGGGAGGTCAGGCGGGCGCTGTCTTCGAGCATGGCATCAGATTGGGGAAACGGCGTGCGCTTATTGTCTACCCAAGCGTGCCGGCGTGCGCGGGATCGCGCGCGCCGGCACGCTTGCCGGTCAGGCCGCGGCCTTGCGCGTCGCGTCGATCAGCGGCACGCCGGTCAGCTTCTGCAGTTCGTCGAACGACAGGTCGGTGAAGATCTCGCTCACCGCGAGGCCGTCGGCCGTCACGTCGAGCACCGCGAGATCGGTGTAGATGCGGCTCACGCATTGCACGCCGGTGACCGGATACGAGCACTGCGCGACGATCTTGCTCTCGCCCTGCTTCGTCAGGTGCTCCATCATCACGAACACCTGCTTCGCGCCGATCGCGAGGTCCATCGCGCCGCCGACGGCCGGAATCGCATCCGGCGCGCCCGTATGCCAGTTCGCGAGGTCGCCGTTCGCCGACACCTGGAATGCGCCGAGCACGCAGTAGTCGAGGTGGCCGCCGCGCATCATCGCGAACGAATCCGAGTGGTGGAAATACGCGCCGCCGGTGAGCAGCGTCACGTGCTGCTTGCCGGCGTTGATCAGCTCGTCGTCTTCCTCGCCGGGCGCGGGCGCCGGGCCCATGCCGAGCAGGCCGTTCTCGCTGTGCAGGAAGATCTCCTTGCTCGGGTCGAGGTGGTTCGCCACCAGCGTCGGCACGCCGATGCCGAGGTTCACGTACGCGCCTTCGGGAATGTCCTGGGCGACGCGCTTGGCCATTTCATCGCGGGTCAGTCGTTTCATGTCGGGTCTCCTCGGTCAGGCAGCTTGCGATGCAGCATGTTCGGCAGCCAGCTCGGCCGCGTGCGCGGCCTGCGGCACTTCGACGACGCGCTGCACGAAAATGCCCGGCGTCACGATGTGTTCCGGGTTCAGCCCGCCGAGCGGCACGACTTCCGACACCTGCACGATCGCGACCTTCGCGGCGCTCGCCATGATCGGCCCGAAGTTGCGCGCGGTCTTGCGATAGACGAGGTTGCCCCAGCGATCGCCCTTGTACGCCTTGACCAGCGCGAAATCGGCGTGGATCGGCGTCTCGAACACGTACGACTTGCCGTCGATCACACGCGTTTCCTTGCCTTCCGCGAGCTTCGTGCCGAAGCCGGTCGGCGTGAAGAAGCCGCCGATGCCGGCGCCCGCCGCGCGGATCCGCTCCGCGAGGTTGCCCTGCGGCACGAGCTCCAGCTCGATCTCGCCCGCGCGGTACAGCGCGTCGAACACCTGCGAGTCGCTCTGGCGCGGAAACGAACAGATGATCTTGCGCACCCGCTTCGCCTTGAGCAGCGCCGCGAGGCCGGTCTCGCCGTTGCCCGCGTTGTTGTTGACGATCGTCAGGCCGCGCGCGCCCTGCTCGATCAGCGCGTCGATCAGCTCGGACGGCATGCCTGCCGTGCCGAACCCGCCGATCATGATGGTCGCGCCGTCGTGGACGTCCGCGACCGCCGATTGAAGCGATTCGAAAATCTTGTTGACCATGTCTCTTCCTGATACGAACCCGCGGCTCGATGCGCGGCCTGTCGAGGGGACACGCGCGTGTCGCGTGCCGCGTCGAAGGCCGTCGTCGACCTTCGGCATTTGTTCGCTTATCGAACCGAGATTCGATTAGCGAACGATGGGCCGATCATAGAGTCGCGCACAGCGCGTTGTCAAGGCGGGATCCCTCGGGGGGCGTCTGGTCGTCGAACGGCAGGCCGACGTAGTTTTCGGCGAGCGACTGCGCGGCGGCCCGCGAGCGCGTCACGTACTTCAGCTCGGCAAACTTCAGGCGATTGACGAACGGCGAGTCCTCCGGCGACGCATGCAGCATGTTCGTCATGAAGTACGAGAAATGCTCGGCGCGCCACACGCGTTCGAGACAGGTCGCCGAGTAGCGCTCGAGCGGCGTCGCGTCGCCGTTGCGGTAGCGGGCGCCGAGCGCGCGGGACAGCGCGCGGACGTCGGCCACCGCGAGGTTCATCCCCTTCGCGCCGGTCGGCGGCACGATGTGCGCGGCGTCGCCGGCGAGGAACAGGCGGCCGTGCTGCATCGTCTCCGACACGAAGCTGCGCATCGGCGTCACGCTCTTCTGCGTGATCCGGCCCTCGGTCGGCGTCCAGCCGGTGTCGTTCGAGAAGCGCGTGTGCAGTTCGTCCCAGATCCGCGCGTCGGACCATTCGGCGAGGTCTTCGTCGGGCTTGCACTGCAGGTAGAGGCGCGTGACCGTCGGCGAGCGCATCGAGAACAGTGCGAAACCGTTGTCGTGATGCGCGTAGACGAGTTCGTCGAGCGACGGCGCCGCGTCGGCGAGGATGCCGAGCCACGCGAACGGATAGACGCGCTCGAACGTGTTCAGCCGCTCGGCCGGAATCGTCTGCCGCGCGACGCCGTGAAAGCCGTCGCAGCCGGCGATGTAGTCGCAGTCGATGCGGTCTTCGCGGCCGTCGGCATGCTTGAACGTGACGAACGGGCGCTCGCTCTCGACATCGTGCAGCGCAACGTCGCTCACTTCGAAATGCATCGCGTGGCCGTGCTCGACGCCGGCCGCGATCAGGTCGCGCACCACTTCGTGCTGGCTGTAGACGGTGATCGCGCGCCCGCCGGTGAGCGCGCTCAGGTCGATGCGATGGCGCTGGCCCGAGAACAGCAGCTCGATGCCGTGGTGTTCGAGCCCTTCGCGGCGCATCCGCTCGCCGAGGCCGGCTTCGTTCAGCGTATCGACCGTGCCCTGCTCCAGCACGCCGGCGCGGATGCGGTTCTCGCAATATTCGCGCGAACGCGCCTCGACGAGGATGGAATCCACGCCTTGCAGGCGCAGCAGATGGGAAAGCAAAAGGCCGGACGGACCGGCGCCGATGATGGCGACCTGGGTGCGCATTGTTCGTCTCCTGAACATTGGTTCGAGTAATGGAACCCATTTGAGCGCTTTCCCGACTATGCAGCAACGCGATTCAGGAGATATGTTGTATACGCTTTGAAGATACTGGCTCCCGTGATGGAAACGCTCGATCTGAACCTGATTCCGTACCTCGTCGCGCTGGACGACACGCGCAACGTCAGCCGCGCCGGCGACCTGCTCGGCGTGAGCCAGCCGCGCGTGAGCACCGCGCTCGGCCGCCTGCGCGAGTATTTCGGCGATCCGCTGTTCGTGCGCACGTCGCGCGGGATGGAGCCGACGCCGCGCGCGCTCGCGCTGCTGCCGGCCGCGCGCGATGCGCTCGCGCAGATCGAGCGCGGCCTCGTCGCGCCGCACGACTTCGATCCGGCGGCGAGCACGCATACGTTCTCGATCGCGCTGTCGGACGTCGGCGAGATCGTGTTCCTGCCGAAACTGCTGCAGGCGTTCGCGACGCGCGCGCCGCACGCGAACCTGCGCTCGGTCTCGCTCGCGCACGACGAAGTCGGCCGCGGCCTCGAAGCCGGCTCGATCGATCTCGCGGTCGGCTATTTCCCCGATCTCGACGGCAACAACTTCTTCCAGCAGCGTCTGTTTACACACCGGTTCGTCTGCCTGATGCGGCGCGGCCATCCGCTCGAACAGGCGCGCCCGTTCACGGCCGAGCAGTTCCTCGCATGCGGGCATGCGGTGGTGCGCGCCGAAGGGCGCAGCCAGGAGGTGCTCGAGAAATACCTCGCGAAGCAGCGCATGCAGCGCCGCGCGGTGCTCGAGACGCCGCACTTCATGAGCCTGCCGTTCATCCTGAGCCGCACCGACCTGATCGCGACGGTGCCGCACGCGATCGGCTATGCGTATGCGGCGGAGCACGCGTTCATCGTGCCGGTCGAGCCGCCGGTGCCGCTGCCGCGCTTCGACCTGAAGCAGCACTGGCATCGCAAGTTCCACAACGACCCGCGCACCGCGTGGCTGCGCGGCGTCGTCGCGTCGCTGTTCAACGACGAGCAGGACGAGTGGCCGAAGTGACGCGGGGTGTGCGGCAGGCCGCACGCACGACCCGCGAAAGCATGAAACAATGACCGGATATCCGCGCCGCCGCAGGCGGCCGCATTCGATGGAGCGACTAGATGGGTAAAAAGAACGCGCGGCCCGAGCCGGCCGCATCCCGGCCGAGCCGCGAAGAAGCGGAGGATGCCGTTCGCGTGCTGCTGCGCTGGGCCGGCGACGATCCCGCCCGCGAAGGGCTGCTCGACACGCCGGCGCGCGTCGTGCGCGCATACGAAGAGTTCTTCGCCGGCTATGCGCTGGAACCGCGCGACATCCTCGCGCGCACGTTCAGCGAAGTCGACGGCTACGACGAGATGATCGTGCTGAAGGACATCCGCTTCGAGAGCTACTGCGAGCACCACATGGTGCCGATCATCGGCCGCGCGCACGTCGCGTATCTGCCGAACCATCGCGTGGTCGGCATCTCGAAGCTCGCGCGTCTCGTCGACGCGTTTGCGAAGCGCCTGCAGATCCAGGAAAAGATGACCGTGCAGATCGCCGACACGCTGTTCGACGTGCTGCAGCCGAAGGGCGTCGGCGTGATCCTCGAAGCCGCGCACCAGTGCATCTCGACGCGCGGCATTCACAAGCCGGGCGTCGAAATGGTCACGTCGCGCATGCTCGGCACGTTCCGCACCGATCCGTCGACGCGGCGCGAATTCCTGTCGATCGTCGCCAATCCTTCTTCAGTCAACCTGACGAATACGTAATGCAGTCCACGAAGCAAGCGGCACACGCGCCGGTCGTGCTCGTGACCGGCGCCGCGCGCCGGGCCGGGCGCGCGTTCGCCGAGTATTTCGCCGCGCACGGCTATCGCACCGCGGTCCATTACGACCGCTCCGCCGATGCCGCGCAGGCGGCCGCCCGCACGATCGCCGAACGCGGGCATGATTCGGTCGCGTTGCAGGCCGACCTGTCGGATGCCGTGCAGATCACCGCACTGATCGACCAGGTCTATGCGCGCTTCGGCCGCCTCGACGTGCTGGTCAACAACGCGTCGGTGTTCTGGCAGGACCATTTCCCGAGCTTCGACCTTGCGGCATTCGACCAGGCCTGGGCCGTCAACTGCCGCGCGCCGATCCTGCTCACGCGCGCGTTCTACGAACGGGCCCGCGCGGCCGGCACGCAGGGCGTCGTCGTCAACGTGGTCGACCAGAAGATCAAGGAAAACTTCCACCGCGACCATTTCAGCTACACGGTCGCGAAGGCCGCGCTCGGCAACCTCACGCAGATGCTCGCGCTGTCGTCGTCGCCGGTGCTGCGCGTGAATGCGGTGTTCCCGGGGCTGATGCTGCCGAGCGACGACCAGACGCAGGCCGACTTCGAACACGCGAGCCGCGCGTCGACGCCGCTCGCGCGCATCGCCGGCCCCGACGACGTCGCGAGCGCGATCCTGCTGCTGACGGGCAGCGCGTACAACGGCGTGGATTTCGTCGTCGATGCGGGGCAGAACCTGATCCGCGTCGACCAGGACGTGCTCTACAAGCATCGCTCGCCGGCCGGCAAGCACTGACGAAGCGGGGGTGCGGCGGCAGCCGTGCACCCTCTTGGCACATCGGTATGCGGGTGTCGGCGCGCGCCTTCGCCTTCGCCTTCGCCTTCGCCTTCGCCTTCGCTGCGCCTGCGCCTGCGCCTGCGCCTGCGCCTGCGCCTGCGCCGCGCGAACGACAGTTTCGCCGTTCGCGCGCCGCGTTACGGCTTCTCGCCGCTGCCGCCTTCGCGGACCTTGCCCTGCGCGACGCTCGTGCCGGGCGGCACGCTGTGCGTAAGCCACACGTTGCCGCCGATCACCGAGCCGCGCCCGATCGTCACGCGGCCGAGAATGGTCGCGCCCGCATAGATCACCACGTCGTCCTCGACGATCGGATGCCGCGCGTTGCCCTTCACCAGCGTGCCGTCCCCATCGGCCGGGAAGCTCTTCGCGCCGAGCGTGACGGCCTGGTACACGCGCACGCGCTCGCCGATGATCGCGGTTTCGCCGATCACGACACCGGTGCCGTGATCGATGAAGAAGCTCGGGCCGATCTGCGCGCCCGGGTGAATGTCGATGCCGGTGGCCGAGTGCGCGATTTCATTGATGAAACGGGCGAGCAGCGGCACACCGAGTTGGTGCAGCGCATGCGCGAGCCGATGGTGCATCATCGCGAACACGCCGGGATAGCACAGCAGGATCTCGGTGATGTGCTGCGCGGCCGGATCGCCCGCGTAGGCGGCCTGGATGTCGCTGACCAGCAGCGCGCGAACCGCCGGCAACTGCCGGCCGAACTCGCGCGCGATCTCGAACGCGCGTTCGTCGAGTTCCGCGAATGGCGTGTCCGCATGCTCCGGCAGGAACGGCAGCGCGCGGCGGATCTGTTCGGACAGGATCCGCAGCGTGCTTTCTAGCGTGTGGCCGACGTAGTAGTCGACGCTTTCGTCGGTCAGATCCGGCGCGCCGTAGTGCGTCGGGAACATCGACGCACGCAGGCCGGTGACGATCTTGCAGATCGCGTCGCGCGACGGCAGCTCGCGGATGCCGCGCGGATGACGCGTGCGGTGAAGTTCCTCGCGCGATTCGCGCAAGCCGGCAACGATTTCTTCGAGGCCCCACTGACGGGCGGGTGATGTCGACATATGCCAATGCAGGCAGCCGCGCGATCGCACGGCCGCTAATAAAGTGACGGGTTCCGCAAGATTACCGCGTTTTCGCCGGGCAGCGGCACGCCGGGGGATCGGCCGGACGGCCGCCGCTGCCGCCGCGCGACGGCGTCAGATCGTGACGCTGCTCGCGTCGATCCAGCGCACGGCCCAGTCGCGCGCATGCGCGATCGCGTCGCCTTCGTCGTTGAACTGGAGCTCGCTCGGGAAAAAACGGTTCGCGACGAGTTCCCCGTCACTCGATCGGGAGATCACGACGTAGGGCTTGAACGACCCGTCAGTGGCGCGCGCGGGCGCGCAATTCAACAGATAACCGCGGTGCGTGAAGGCAGTAGTCGCTTGCATGAATCCGCCACCTCTAGTCCCTTTGCTTGTTGTTCGCTACCCGTCTCTAAGGGTGCTGCGGCGCCCGGTGCGGGCAGAGTCGGCGCGTACTGCATCCCCTGTCGCCGCTTCGCAGGAAAAGAATCATACTCTGTAGAAAACGGGTGTTCTAGCTGAAATAAATCATGACAAATCAGTGCGCGCCGCGCGACCGCGGCGATCGCCCGCGCACCATTTTCCCGTCTTGCCCGGAACGGGATTTGCTTCGATCCGGAGCGCTACGCCGCCAGGAGAGCCGTGATGGAAACGTCAGCTCAAGCGCACGCCGCGCATCCGCGCAGCATCGAACTCGACAACGACGACACGCACGACAGCACCGTCGACACCGACGGCAAGAATCGCGAGGCGGCGCGTCTCGCGAGCGGCAACCCCTTCCCGCCCGACCAGATCACGGGCAGCAACGCGTCGCTCGTCAACGCGATGCCCGAGGCCGGTGACGGCTTCGCCGGCTTCGACAGCCGGCCGGGCGGCAATCATCCGGCGTTCGCGCTGCGGGCCGGCTACATGGTGATCGAGAAGGGGTTCGACGCGCCGTCGCACGCGGGCGACGCGCCGTACGGCCCGGTTCACCGGATGTACGGCAGCGCGCACTGGCCCGGCCACGGACGCCGGCCGGAACGGGTGATCGAAATCACCGCGGTGCCGCGGTAACGCACGTAGCGTTTGAATCGATCGTTCGATCGGCGGGTTGAAGGGCGCCGACGGCCGATGGCGGCGGACCGGCGTGCGCGTTCGCGCGCCGGCCGGTCGCTCGGTGCGCAGGCGGTGCGATCTTCCGAATCGGCGCCGGAATCGATATCGGCGCCCGGTTCGGGTTCGGCACGCGGGATTTCACGACGCCGATGCATCGGCATTGATCGAAGTCACGTCCTCGCGATACGGATGCGATTCAATGCCCATTCGCGACCGCCGGCACGTCGCTGCAAAGTCCCCGCCGTTGGTTTACCCTGCCTCGCAGCGACGCACGGCCGTTCGGCCGACTTCCGTTCAATCCGCCACTCGGAGACACTATGTACAAGCGCATTCTGGTTGCCATCGACGGCAGCGACACCGCACGCCACGCGTTCGACGCCGCCCTCGCGCTCGCAAAGGAGCACGGTGCCGAACTGCAGCCGTTCTACGTCGTCGAAAACGCCGCGATCTACTACAACGTGCCGGGCTACGACCCGTCCGTGCTGCGCGATCAGCTCATCGCGCAAGGCAATGCGCTCGCGGCGGATTTCAGGAAGCTGATGCAGGCGGCCGGCGTGAAGGGCGAGACGCTGACGAGCGAGGCGTCGTCGCTCAACGACGTGTCGACGCTGATCCTCGACGGTGCGAAAGCATTCGGCGCCGACCTCCTCGTGCTCGGCACGCACGGCCGCCGCGGGTTCCGTCGCCTCGTGCTCGGCAGCATCGCCGAACAGTGCGTGCGGCATGCGACGCTGCCCGTGCTGCTGATCCCGGCCGCCGCGCATACGGACGATCAGGAAGGCTGAGCGGTGTCGGCATCGGCATCGGCATCGGCATCGGCGTGCGCGGCGCGGCGCGCACGCGCAGCGGCGTGCCTGCACGCAGGCCGCTGCAATGCCCGCGGCATGTGCGCGCGGTCGCGACGTTTTGTCGCCCGACAGCGGCAACTTGCGGTGGGACAATGATTCCGTCGATTCAATGCCGGAGTAAACGATCATGTTGACGCCCGTCGCCACACGCCCCGCCGTACCGTCCCATGCAGGCACCTGGGCGCCCCGCCAGGCCCCGCACTGCTCGTCGTGCGCAATGCGGCACCTGTGCATGCCGCAGGGCCTCGCACCCGACGCGCTCAGCCGCCTCGAATCGGTCATCTGCGCGGCACGCCCGGTCAAGCGCGGCGAAGCGCTGTTCCGCGAAGGCGACACCTTCGACAACCTGTACGCCGTGCGCTCGGGTTCGCTGAAAACCGTCGCCACGCGCCACGACGGCCGCGAGCAGGTCACCGGCCTGCACCTCGCGGGCGAGGCGCTCGGCCTCGACGGTATCTGCGACGACACGCACCCGCGCACCGCGGTCGCGCTGGAAGACAGCTCGGTCTGCGTGATTCCGTACAGCGCGCTCAAGTCGCTGTGCTCGGAAGCCGGCACGATGCAGCTGCGCATGCACAAGCTGATGAGCGAACAGATCGTGCGCGAAACGTCGCAGACCATGCTGCTCGGTTCGCTGAACGCCGAAGAGCGCGTCGCCGCATTCCTGCTCGACGTGTCGGCACGCTACCTGAAGCGCGGTTACTCGCCGTCGGAATTCAACCTGCGGATGACGCGCGAAGACATCGGCAGCTACCTCGGCATGACGCTCGAAACGGTCAGCCGCACACTGTCGAAGTTCCAGAAGCGCGGCCTGATCGAAATGCACGGCCGCCTCGTGCAGATCGTCGACTTCGACGGCCTGCACCACGTCTGACCCCGCGCGGCGCGTGACCTGCGCGCCGCCGCCGGCCGCCATTCGCCGCGCCCGCCTCGATCAGTCGAGAAACAGCGCGGCGCGCGCCTTCAGTGCCGCGCTGAAGTCGTCGAGCCAGCCGATCGACAGGCGCCAGCTCTGCCAGTACAGATCGATATCGACGGTCCGCCCGCGCGACATGTCGACCAGTTCGCCCGCCGCCAGTTGGCGATCGACCATCCGGTCCGGGCACATCCCCCATCCCAGCCCCGTTTCGCAAGCGCGCAGGTAGCCCGCGACGTGCGGGATCCAGTGTTGCGGCGGATCGAGATCCGCGCGCGTCACGCGCCGGACGAAGCGCGCCTGCAAGCCGTCCTTCGAATTGAACATCACGCACGGCGCGCGGCGCAGCGCATCGCGCGTGATGCCCGCACCAAAATAGCGCGCGTAAAACGCCGGCGAACACACCGCGCGATAGCGGATACGCCCGAGCCGCGTCGACCGGCATCCCTGGATCGGCTCGGCCTGCGCGGTCACCGCGCCCTGCACGCTGCCATCGCGAATTCGCGCGGCCGTATGGTCCTGGTCGTCGATCACGAGGTCGAGCAAGGTCTCGCGCTCGGTGCAGAACGGCCCGACCGCATCGATGAACCAGGTCGCGACGCTGTCGTCGTTGACGGCGACACGCAACGTCGGCCATGCGCTCGCGATCTGGCCCGGCAAGGCGGGCATCCGGCCGCCCAGTTCGGCCTCGAGCAATTGCACGCGCTCGGTATGCCGGCACAGCAGCGCACCCGACGTCGTCGCGACGCACGGCTGCCCGCGCTTGACGAGCACGCTGCCGACGCGCTCCTCCAGCAGTTTCACGCGCTGCGATACCGCCGACGGCGTGACGTTCAGCTCCTTGGCCGCCCGCTCGAACGAACCGTGCCGGATCACCGCCGCGAGGGCATCGAGCAATGCGTAGTCGAGCATTAGATTTCCTTAATCTGCATTAGGTGAATTAGCTTCTCTTATGTTCGAGCTCATCGCAGACTAGCGCCAACCGATTCACCCGTCTACTGCGTCACCGCTCCCCATCATGAACTGGATCGCTTTTTCCCACGGCGCCGCCCTGTGCGGGTCGCTCATCGTCACCATCGGCGCGCAGAACGCATTCGTGCTCCGGCAAGGCATCATGCGCTCGCATGTCGGCAAGATCGTGCTGCTGTGCGCGCTGTCCGACATGATCCTGATCGGCGCGGGCGTCGGCGGCGCGTCGGTCCTCGTCGAACGCTATCCGACCTTCGTCCACGCGGTGCTGTACGTCGGCCTCGCGTATCTCGCATGGTTCGGCTTCAACGCGCTGCGTCGCGCGTTCAAGCCGGGACACGCAACGCTCGACGTGCGCGGCGACGCCGTCGCGCCGCCGCCGCAGAGCGCGGTCGCGATCGTGCTGATGACGCTCGCGTTCACGTGGCTCAACCCGCACGTGTATCTCGATACGTTCCTGCTGATCGGCACGGCCGGTGCGCGAGAGCCGGAAGGCACGCGGCTGGCGTTCGCGATCGGCGCGATGTCGGTCAGCGTCGTGTGGTTCCTCGGGCTCGGATACGGTGCGCGACTGCTCGCGCCGTGGTTCCGCAAGGCCGTCGCGTGGCGCGTGCTGGACGGCGCGATCGGCAGCATGGTGCTGTTCCTGGCGGCCGTGCAGTTGCGATAACGGGCTCGGTGAATGATCGATCGCGGGCGGCAACTTGCCGCCCGCTTTTCGTTCCGCTGCGGCGAAGCGGCCAGCTCCGCCCGTCTCTCCCGTTGCCGCGCCCGGCCGCAACAAAATTCGGTTCCCGATCGAACGCGGCGGCACGAATGACCCACGCAGCAGACGATGCGTCCGCCGTCCGCGGCAATTCCTCCGTCTTCACGGCCGCGCGCCCGCTGCACGAATCCGGTCGATCGGCGAGAATGTTCCAGCGTCCCGCGACAACGGCGAACGTGCTTCACCCGACCGCCGTCCCGTCGCATTCATCGCGGCCAATCCCGTCGTTCCAACCCGTCACCCTTCAGATTCCGGAGAGCAACATGGCACTACGCACCCTCGGCACCTCGGACATCCAGGTTTCCCCGCTCGCCTTCGGCGGCAACGTCTTCGGCTGGACCGTCGACGAAAACGCATCGTTTGCGCTGCTCGACGCACTCGCCGACACCGGCATCAACTTCATCGACACGGCCGACGTCTATTCGGCCTGGGTGCCCGGCAACCGCGGCGGCGAATCGGAGACGATCATCGGCAAGTGGCTGAAGCGTTCCGGCAAGCGCGACCAGGTCGTGATCGCAACCAAGGTCGGCCTGCTCGACGCGCGTGCGGGCCTCACGAAAGACAACATCCTGAAGGCCGCCGACGATTCGCTGCGCCGCCTGCAGACCGACTACATCGACCTGTATTTTTCGCACCGCGATCTGGCCGACACGGCCCCGCTCGAAGAAACGCTCGCCGCATACCAGACGCTGATCGACGCGGGCAAGGTGCGCATCATCGGCGCGTCGAACTACAGCGGCGCGCGCCTGCGCGAAGCCGCCGACATCAGCAAGCGCGACGGCCTGCCCGCGTACCAGGTGATCCAGCCGGAATACAACCTGATCAACCGCGCCGACTACGAGCACGATCTCGAACCGGTCGTGCGCGACCTGCAGCTCGGCGTCGTCAACTACTACGCGCTCGCGAGCGGCTTCCTGTCGGGCAAGTACCGCAGCGAGGCCGACCTGAAGAAGAGCGTGCGCGGCGATCGCGTCTCCCGCTATCTCGATGCGCGCGGCCTGCGCATTCTCGCGGCGCTCGACGATGTGTCGGCGAAGCACGGCACGCAGCCGGCCGCGATCGCGCTCGCATGGCAGATCGCGCGGCCGACGATCACCGCGCCGATCGCCAGCGCGACGTCGCTCGAACAGCTCGCGCTGCTCGGCGAGGCGATTCGCGTGCGGCTCGACGATGAGGACATTCGGAAGATCGACGCGGCCAGCGCGGTCTGACGTCGCGTACAAGCAGATGACGGCTTGAATCGCGGCGTTTCGCGCTTCAAGCCGCCGGTGCGAGGCGCGGGTGACGCGAACAGGGACGTCGGCATCGCTCACGCCGCGCGCGCGGGAAGAGCGCCGCGAATCACTCGACCGGCGCGCGGTTTCGGCAAGACGATCCGACAACACGCGCTTCTGCTCCAACACAACGAAAAAAATCCACGACACACCGCTGCCCCCAGGTCATCGGCGGCACGCAAACATGCATACCGCCATCGCTTCGCCAGCGCGCGAGATGCGAGCTCGATGAATCACGCGACCACCGCGCAGCTTCAACGAGACAATCCGGCGGCACGCGACTTTTATTCCGTATAACGAAGCAGCCTCGCGTCTTACCGTTCGAACCGAACCGAACAACATACCCCGAACACGCCCGCACGTTTTGCCTTTCCCGGCCATATTCGTTGACTCACACGGACATCCGGCCGCAACGCGCCGCCGCAAGCGCATCCCGGGCCCGCCCCGGGTCTTTCACCGATTGACCGCGCCCGCCGGCGTATCCGAGACTGCGCCGCTCGGGCGGTCATTGGGAGGACGTCATGCCGGACATCAGCACGGGAATCGTGTCGATCTCGACGCGCGCCGTACGCGGCGACGAACGCGTCGACTTCTGGGTCGACCATGTCGCCCGCTCGCTCGTGCGCATCGAATGCAGCGGTAAATCGTCCGAAGGCATCGACGCGTCGCTGCGCAAGCGCGACCTGGGGCTGCTGGGGGTGTGCGACATCGTCGCGAACCGGCATGCGGTCGTGCGCACGCCGCACAACATCCACGCGGACCCGCGCGACGCCGTGTTCGTGTGCCTGATGCACGAAGGGCAGGGCTATACGTTCCAGGACGTCGAGTGCATCCAGCATGCGCCCGGCGACATCGTGCTGTACGACACGTCGATGCCGTACGGTCACGGCTTTCCGGCGAACATGGCGATGACCGTGCTCGACGTGCCGCGCGACGTGTTCGAAGCGCACGTGGGCCCGTGGCGCCATCGCAGCGTCGTCAAGATCGACCGCGACGACGGCGTCACGTCGTGGGCCGCGCGGCAGCTCTACGCACTGCTCGCCGAACCGCACGAATCGATGCCCGACGCGCGCGAACGGCGCGCCGCCGCGATGCTCGACCTGATGCAGTCGATGCTGCGGCTGCGCGACGGCGACGCGTCGCCGACCAAGTCGACCGTCCACACGCTGTCGCGCGCGAAGGCATTCATCGACAGCCATCTCGCCGACGACGATCTCGATACCCGGTCGGTCAGCCGCGCGATCAACCTGTCGCCGCGCCAGCTCGCGCGCATCTTCGAAATCGAAGGGATGCCGCTCACGCGCTACATCCTCGCGCGGCGTCTCGAACGCTGCCGCGCCGACCTGCGCGACCGATCGCTGAAGCACCTCACGGTCAGCGAAATCGCGTTCCGCTGGGGCTTCAACAACAGCGCGCACTTCAGCCGCAGCTATCGCGCGCGCTTCGGCGAGACGCCGAGCGACACGCGCGCGCCGGGCAACCCGCGCTAGCCGCTCGTCGCCGGGTTCTCCCGCTGCGCAATCCACGGCCAACCGTCAGCGCAACGAGATCGCTGCATGAGCCGCAGCGGCGCCCCGCCGTGTCCGCGCGAAGCAAACCCGGCGTCCGCGCCGGTCAAACGGGGACACGCGCCCGTCGCTAAGCTGGCTTCCTGCGCGGCGGTGCTCGTTCCGCCGCCTGACAGCGAGGAGACAAAGCGGGATGGAGACGTACGACCATATCGTCGTCGGCGGCGGTTCGGCCGGCTGCACGGTGGCACATCGACTGGTAAAGGCCGGCAGGCGCGTGCTGCTGCTCGAGGACGGCCCGAAGGACGACAACCTGTTCATCCGGATTCCGGCGACGTTCATCCGCGTGCTCGGCACACAGCGCACGGTCACGTTCGAAAGCGAGCCGCAGGCCGGCGCGGCGGGACGCAGGACCTACGTGCCGCAGGGCCGCACGCTCGGCGGCGGCAGTTCGGTCAACGCGATGCTGTACGTGCGCGGCGCGCGCGCCGACTACGACGAATGGGCCGCGCTCGGCTGCACGGGCTGGCGCTGGAGCGACGTGCTGCCGGTGTTCAAGCGCGCCGAGTCGCACCTGCGGCTGTCCGAGCCGTTCCACGGCACCGACGGGCCGCTGAAGGTCGGCGACACGCGCTTCCGGCATCCGCTGAGCCTCGCGTTCGTGAAGGCCGCGCAGGAAACCGGCATCGCGTACAACGACGATTTCAACGGCGCCGCGCAGCACGGCGCCGGCTTCTACCACACGACGATTTTCGACGGGCAGCGCGGCAGCACCGCGGCGACCTATCTCGCCGACGCGCTCGGCCACCCGAACCTCCGCGTGCTGACCGGCTGCCGCGTGACCCGCGTGCGTTTCGACGGCCGGCGCGCGACCGGCGTCGAATGGCGGATGGAGAACGGCGCGACCGGCTCGGCCACCGCGCGCGGCGACGTGGTACTCGCCGCCGGCGCGCTCAGTACGCCGAAGCTGCTGATGCTGTCGGGCATCGGACCCGGCGCGCACCTGCGCGCATACGGCATCGACGTGCTGCACGACAGCCCGGAAGTCGGCGCGAATTTCCAGGACCATCTCGAGGTCTCGATCTACGGCTACAGCCACGCGCCGATCAGCCTGTTCGGCGAGGATCGCGGGCTGAAGGCGCTGCGGCACGGGCTGCAATGGATGCTGACCCGCACGGGCCTGCTGACGTCGAACGTCGTCGAATCCGGCGCGTTCGTCGATACGACCGGCAGCGGCCGCCCCGACATCCAGTTCCACGTGCTGCCGACGCTCGTCGGCGACGTCGATCGCGAACCGCTGCCGGGCCACGGCCTGTCGATCAATCCGTGCCTGCTGCGGCCGCGTTCGCGCGGCTCGGTGCAACTGCGCGGCAACGATCCGGCCGCGCCGATCCGGTTCGACAGCGGCGCACTGTCGGATCCGGCGGACGTCGACGGCCTCGTGCGCGGCGTCGCGCTCGCCCGGAAGATCATCCGCGCGCCGTCGCTCGCCCGCATCGTCCGCGAAGCCGAAGCGCTGACCGACGACGCGCTGGCCGACTACGTGCGGCACCGCGCGAAAACCGTCTATCACCCGGCCGGCACCTGCCGGATGGGGAGCGACGAAACCGCGGTCGTGACGCCGCGTCTCGCGGTGCAAGGGATCGACGGATTGCGGATCTGCGACGCATCGGTGATGCCGCGCATCGTATCGGGCAACACGAACGCGCCGACGATCATGATCGCGGAACGCTGTGCCGAGTTCATGCTCGCGGAGTGACGCGGCGACTCACGCCGCGACCGGCATGCAATGAAAACGAAAGCAGCGCGTGAGCCGCGCGCCGCGTCGGCATCGGTTCCGCTGCTTCAGCGTCAAGCGCTGCGCAGCGCCATCGGCGACGCACCGTAGCGCTCGCGAATCGCACGGCTGAAGTGCGCCTGGCTGGAGAAGCCCCACCGAAACGCGATCTCGCCGATGCTCGTCTTGCGCAGGCGCGCGTCGGTCAGCTCGCGATGCGCATGCGTCAGCCGCTCGGACCAGATGTGCTGCGTGATCGACTCGCCTTCGGCCGCGAAGAGCCGGCCCAGGTGCCGCAACGACAGCCCGACCGCATCGGCCACCGCCTGTGGCCCGAGCTCCGGATCGCCGAGACGGGTCGCGATGTACTGCTTCGCGGTCAGCAGGTACGACAGCGACGCGCGCGATGCGCCTGCGCCGTTCACTTCGGCGTCGATGAGTTCCGCGACCAGCATGCGCGTGTGTTCGACGAAGCGCGCGGCGTCGTCTTCGACCGGCGCCTTCATGAAGCGCTCGACGCTCGCGCGCAGTGTCGCGCCGAGCATCGCGCCCGCACCCGGTTTCGGCGCGATCCGCAACGGCAGCGCCGCCAGCTCCGCGTCGAATCGATCGTCGAACGTGGCAATCGGGATATCGATCAGCAATTGCCGCATCGGCGTCAGGAATCCGAACAGATAGGGCACGCGCGTATCGTACACGACGATGTCGCCGGCTTCCGCGAGCAGGCAGCGCTCGCGCTGGATGAAATACGCGCGACCGCTCAGGATCTGGCACGCAAACAGCGACTCCTTCGGCAACTGGCGCACCAGCGCGGGGCTGCGCTCGATCACGTGATCGCGCCCGCTGATGTCGGCCACGCCGAGCCCCGGCAGCGCGAGATCGGTCTTCTCGACCTCGAGCCCGGCCGGCGACAGCGACGAGCAGCGCAGGCCGACCAGCGTCGCGGCGTTGAACGCATCCCAGTAGGCCATCCGGTCGCGCACCGGCACGTCGGCCGTCGAGCCGCGCGTGCATGAAAGAACGGTCGAATTCGTCACGTCGCCTCCTGCGGGCGCCTGTCGTGCGGAGCGGCACGGATTGGGGGATGGTGCGTCTGGTTGTTGTTGCGGTGCGATGTCCGGCCGGATCAAGCAATTCGTCCAGCCCAGTCAAGAGCGGCGCGCACCGGCTGGCTAAAGTCGACCCCACGACACCTAACCACAAGGAGACGAACCGTGGTCGACCAAGCCGTATCCGAATTCTGGCAAAACATCGCGCCGATTGCCAATCCGTTCAAGCCCGATGCGCTGCCGGAAGCGTACATCCCGAACGCGGCGACCGAGGACGCGCGCTATTACGTTCCGTTCACCGAAACGGTTTCGTCGCGGCCGCTGTGGATCTCGCCGTCGCAGAACAAATGGTGCGACATCCTGATGGCGAAGGAAGCCGGGCTCGTGAACCGGCACTACCACCCGCACGAGGTGTTCGCTTACACGCTGTCCGGCAAGTGGGGCTACCTGGAGCACGAATGGACCGCGACGCGCGGCGATTTCGTGTATGAAACGCCCGGCGAAGGCCACACGCTCGTCGCGTTCGATCATCCGGAACCGATGCGCGCGTTCTTCATCGTCAAGGGCCCGCTGATCTGGCTCGACGACGAAGGCAACCCCGACGGCTACTTCGACGTGCATTCGTACATCGCGATGTGCAAGGCGCATTACGAGAAGGTCGGCCTCGGCGCGCACGCGATCGAGAAGCTGTTCCGCTGACGCGCGACGAGGCCGCCCATGACATCCCGCCCTTCCCCCAAACTCGCATGGACGTACGAGAACAGGCTGCTGCTGATCCTGTTCATGACGTTCGGCTTCGTGTTCTTCGACCGCCTCGCGCTGTCGTTCCTGTTCCCGTTCATGTCGGCCGAGCTGCACCTGTCGAACACGCAGCTCGGCATGGTGTCGTCCGCGCTCGCGCTCACGTGGGCGCTGTCGGGCGCCGCGACCGGCGCGTGGTCCGATGCGCGCGGCACGCGCAAGCCGCTGTTGATCGCGGCCGTGCTCGGCTTTTCCGTATGCTCGGCGCTGTCGGGGCTCGTCGGCGGCTTCGCGAGCCTGATCGCGTTCCGCGCGCTGATGGGCATCGCCGAGGGCCCCGTGCTGCCGCTGTCGCAATCGCTGATGGTCGAGAGCTCGACGCCGAGCCGCCGCGGGCTGAACATGGGCCTGCTGCAGGGCTCGGCCGCCGGCCTGCTCGGCGCGATGATCGGCCCGCCCGTCGTGATCGGCATCGCGACCGCCTACGGCTGGCGCGAGGCGTTCTACGTGTCGTGCGTGCCCGGCTTCCTGATCGCGTTCTGCATCTGGCGCCGGGTGCGCGAGGTGCCGCCCGGCGGCGTACGGCGCGCCCAGGCCGAAGGCGCGGCCACGCACGGTACGCAGACGGCCGGCGGCGCCGCGATCGACCGCTGGGCGCTGCTGAAGGAGCGCAACATCCTGCTCTGCGTGCTGATCAGCTGCTTCTTCCTCACGTGGTTCATCGTGATCATCTCGTTCGCGCCGGTCTTCCTCGTCGAGAGCCGCCACCTGTCCCCGGCCGACATGGGCGTCGTGATGACGTGCCTCGGCGCCGCGTGGGTGTTCTGGGGCTTCGCGGTGCCGGCGATCTCCGACCGGATCGGTCGCAAGCCGACGATGATCGCGTTCGCGCTGATCGCCGCCGCCTGCCCGGTCGTGATGATCCACGTCGATTCGCTCTGGGCGCTCGGCGCGCTCGTGTTCGTCACGTACACCGGCCTCGGCTGCTTCACGCTGTTCATGGCGACGATCCCGGCCGAAACGGTGCCGCCCCGCGCGATCGCCAGCGCGCTCGGCCTGATCATGGGCGCGGGCGAGCTGATCGGCGGCTTCGTCGCGCCGACCGTCGCGGGCTTCGCGGCCGACAAGTACGGCCTGCAGTTCGCGATGTGGACGTCGGCCGCCGGCGCGATCCTCGCGTGCGTGCTGTCGTTCGGCCTGGTCGAAACCGCGCCCGCGGTGCTGCGCAAGCGCGCGCGCGCCGATGCCGCTCCCCGTCTCGATACGCAAAACCTCGGAGGACGCTGACATGCGCGCACTTCAATGGCACGGCCCGCTCGACATCCGCCTGGTCCATCTCGACACGCCGCGCGCCGGGCCCGGCGAGGTTCGCATCGCGGTCGCGTATTGCGGCATCTGCGGCAGCGACCTGCACGAATACGCGGACGGCCCGCACGCGATTCCCGTCGACGCGCCGCATCCGCTGTCCGGCCGCACCGCGCCGCTGACGCTCGGTCATGAGTTCTGCGGCACCGTCGTCGAAGTCGGCGCGGGCGTCACGACGCTGGTCCCCGGCGACCGCGTGGCGGTCGAGCCCGAGTATCACTGCCACCAGTGCGCGTATTGCCGCGCGGGGTCGTACAACCTGTGCGTGTCGATGGGTTTCGCCGGCCTGATGGGCGACGGCGGAATGGCCGATTTCGCGGTCGTGCCGGCCTACATGCTGCACCGCCTGCCCGACGACGTCAGTCTCGAACAGGCCGCGGTGATGGAACCGGCGGCCGTCGCGCTGCACGCGCTGCGGCGCGGCGAGCTGCGGCTCGGCAACACCTGCGCGGTGTTCGGGCTCGGGCCGATCGGCCTGCTGCTGATCATGCTCGCGAAACTGCAGGGCGCGACGACCATCGTCGCGGTCGACGTGTCGCCCGAGCGGCTCGCGGCGGCCGCGCGCTTCGGCGCGACGCATGCGTTCGATGCGCGCTCGCTCGACGCCCCGGTGCTGCGCGACGCGATCCGCGAAGCAGCGGGCGGGCTCGGCGTCGACGTGAGCTTCGAGGCGGCCGGCCTGCCGGCCACGTTCGAGGCGGCGATGCAGGGGCTGCGCAAGGGCGGCCGCCTCGTGATGGTCGGCCTGATGCCGCATGCGGGCTTCGATGCGTTCCGCGCGGTCAACGACGAGCTGACCTTCACGGCGAGCGTCGGCTACCGGCACGTGTACGAAGACCTGCTGCGGCTGATCGGGTCGGGCGCGCTCGATCTCACGTCGATCGTCACGCGCACCGTCTCGCTCGAGGACGCCGTCGGCGACGGCTTCGACGCGCTGCTCGCCGATCGCGCGCAGATCAAGATCCTGGTTGCACCATCGCGCCGGCATGCGCGCCGTGTTCACACCGTCGGGAGCATCGAACATGAGCCGCCCCTGGTCGTTTGACGGCAAGACCGTCGTTGTCACGGGCGGCACGTCGGGCATCGGCGCGCGCACCGCGCGGCATTTCGCGGAAGCGGGCGCGTCGGTCGTCGCGCTCGGGCTCGATGCCGCCGGCCCGCATGCGCCGGTGCATCCCGGCATCGGCTGCGTGGAGCTCGACGTGACCGACGACGCAGCATTGACGCGGCGGATCCGCTCGCTGCCGCGCGTCGACGTGCTCGTCAACGGCGTCGGCATCAGCCGGCACGCGGACGAATACCGGATGGACCAGTTCGAACTCGTGCTGAACGTGAACCTGACGTCGGTGATGCGGGCGTCCGACGCCGCGCTGCCGGCACTCTCGGCGAACGGCGGCAGCATCGTCAACGTCGCGTCGATGTACACGTACTTCGGCAGCAAGGATCGCCCGGCATACAGCGCGAGCAAGGGCGGCATCGCGCAACTGACGCGCTCGCTCGCGCAGGCGTGGGCCGAGCGCGGCATCCGCGTGAACGCGGTGGCGCCCGGCTGGATCGAAACGCCACTCAGCAGCGGGCTGATGGCCGACGCGCAGGCGTCGCGGCGGATTCTCGATCGCACGCCGCTCGCGCGCTGGGGCACGGCCGACGAGGTCGCGGACGTGATCCTGTTCCTGTGCTCGCCCGGCGCATCGTTCGTCACCGGCGCGATCGTGCCGGTGGATGGCGGGTATTCGACGGTCTAGCGCCGGGCGCGCGAGGGCATCGGCGCAGGAGGTGTGCGTCGGTGTCCGCGTGCCGGAATGCCGGCGTGCCGTCTCCGGCTTACGTTTTCGGCTCCTGCTTTCGGCTCCTGTTTCCGGGCGCGACCCGATCGACCGTTGCACGTTTCACTATCTTCATATCAATCAGTAGTCCAATCAAAAATATTCCGGCGTGACCGGACATGTGAGGAGCACTTTGGAGATGACGAAAAAGACCTTGCTGGCCCTCGCGGCCTGCACGATTCCGGCCGCCTCGTTCGCGCAGAGCAGCGTGACGATGTTCGGGCTGCTGGACGCCGGCCTCAGCTACGTGAGCAACGAAGGCGGCCACGGCAACGCGAAATTCGACGACAACATCTTCTTCCCGAACCTGCTCGGTTTCGAGGGCAAGGAGGACCTCGGCGCCGGCACGCGCGCGATCTTCCGGCTCGTCAATCAGTTCTCGCTCGCGAACGGATCGATGATCGGCGGCGGCCTGTTCGCGCGCACGGCCTATGTCGGGCTGCAGAACGACCGCTACGGCACGCTCACGCTCGGCAACCAGTACGAGTTCATGGTCGACGCGCTGGCCGCGAGCGGCAACGAGATCGCGCAGGATCTCGTCGGGCTGTACGGCTTTCGCAACGGCCCGTTCGACAAGCTCGCGCTGCCGAACAACCCGACCGGCGCATTCGACTGGGATCGCGTCGCGGGCAGCAACCGCGTCGCGAATGCCGTGAAGTACACGAGCGCGTCGATCTCGGGCCTGACCTTCGGCGCGCTGTACGGCTTCGGCAACGTCGCGGGATCGGTCGGCGCGAACAATACGGTCAGCGTCGGCGCGAGCTACGACAACGGCCCGTTCGGCGCCGGCGCGGCCTATACGAACCAGAAGTACGGCGCGGCGGGCGGGCTGCCGGCCACCACCGTGCGCAACTGGGGCGCGGGCGCGCACTACACGCTCGGCACGGTCACGGCGAAGGCGCTCTTCACGACCGTGCGCAACGCGTGGAACGGCGCGGGCGCGTGGTCGGCGGAAGCCGGCGCCGCGTGGCATCCGTCGCCGGTCTGGGTGATCGGGGCGAGCTACACGTACATGAAGGGCAACGACACGCTCGACAACGCGCATGCGCACCAGTTCCTGGCCGGCGTCCAGTACTGGCTGTCGAAACGCACGATGGTGTATGTCGCGGGCGTGCATCAGCGTGCAAGCCACGGCAGCAACGCGCAGATCAACGGCGTGATGGATGCGAACGGCGCGTCGAGCGGCGCGCTGCAGTCGGTCGCGCGGATCGGGTTCAGTACGCGGTTCTGATCGACGTCGGCGTTGAACGGAAAACGCCCGCCCGGTCGATGCCGGGCGGGTTTCCGTTGGCGGGTCACGTCGTCAGAAGCGAATGGTCACCGATTTCGGCTCGGTATAAGCGTCGATGAACGACGAGCCATACTCGCGTCCGATACCGGAGCCCTTCGCGCCGCCGAACGGCACGGCCGGGTCGACCAGCGTGTGCATGTTCACCCACACGGTGCCGGCTTCGATCCGCGGCACGTAGCGCAGCGCCTTCGACAGGTCGTTCGTCCACAGGCTCGCGGTCAGCCCGAACGGCGTGTCGTTCATCATCGCGATCAGTTCTTCCTCGTCGTCGAACGGCACGAACGCGCCGACCGGCCCGAAGATCTCCTTGCGATACGAAGCCGATTCCAGCGAGCGCGGCAGCACGATCGTCGGCTTCACGTAGAAGCCGTCACGCGCATACGCACCGCCGCCGGTGACGATCGTATCGCCCTCCATGCGCGCGAGCTCGAACGCGTCGAGACACTTGCGGAACTGCGGCTCGTTGCAGACGGGGCCGATCATCCCGGCGTCGTCCATCGGGTCGGCCGGCTGGAAGCTGTCCAGGCGCGCCTTCATCTTCTCGACCACCTCGTCGAACTTCGCGCGATGCACGAAGAAGCGTTCCGCCGACGCGCACACCTGCCCGCTATGCAGGAACCCGGCTTCGACGATGCCGTCGAGGATCTTGTCGACCGGCGTATCCGGCAGGAACGCCGCCGCGTTCTTGCCGCCCAGTTCGAGCGTGAAGCGCGTGAAGTTCGCGTTGACGGCCTCCTCGCCGATGATGCGGCCGGTCGGCACCGACCCCGTGAACGATACCTTCGCCACGCGCGGATCGCGGATCACCTTCGCGCCGACCTGGCTCGTGCCGTTGATCACGTTGAGCGTGCCGGGCGGCAGGCCGGCTTCGGTCGCCAGTTCGGCGATGCGCAGCATCGTGAGCGGCGTGAACTCCGACGACTTGATGAGCACCGTGTTGCCGGTCGCGAGCGCCGCGCCGAATTTCCATACCGGGATCATCACCGGGAAATTCCACGGAATGATCCCGAACACGACGCCCAGCGGTTCGCGCAGCGTGAACGACGTGTAGCGCTCGCCGTTCATGCTCGGGAACGACGGGGCGAGCGTTTCGCCCGCGATCTTCGTCGCCCAGCCCGCGTAATAGCGCAGCCAGCGAGCCGACCAGCCGACTTCGATCACGCGCGACAGCCCGATCAGCTTGCCCGACTGCGCGGTTTCGATCTGCGCGATCTCTTCGCCGTGCGCGTCGATCAGGTCGGCGAAACGCAGCAGGATGCGCTCGCGATCGGCCGGCGTCAGGCTGGCCCACTCGCCGCGGAACGCGCGATGCGACGACGCGACCGCGGCCTCGACGTCGTCGTCGGTCGCCTGCGCGACGGAGCCGATCACCGCGCGCGTCGACGGATCGCGCACGTCGATCCGCTCGCCGCGGCCGGCTACCGCGTGGCCGTCGATGTAGTGACCGTGTTCGCGCGCGAGAAACGCGCTGACTTCGTCCAGCATTCGTACCCGTGCCATCTGTGTCCCTCCGGAATTCGAATTGAGTGAAAGGCCCGACTTGCCGGCCGCTCTTCGATTCTAGGGACGCGTCGCGCACGCGGATCGGCGTTGCGTGCACACTTTTGGCTTCAGCGTGCAGATCGGTGCGATGCAGCGGTTTCCCTGTGGAAACCGCCATTGACGCTGAAAGTCGCCGCTGCCGACGATGATTGCGTTTCGCCCCCGCGTCCAAGCCGAATGCATTAAGCTCGACGCATTCCCCGGCCCTCTCCCTCTTCCGGCAATGGCACACGAACTCGTCGTCGACGCCAGCAACAGCAACGCGAATCTGCGCGACCTGATCGCGGACAGCTTCCTGCCGCTGGTCTTTCACGACACCGGCCCGCAGTTCCGGATGTCGGTGCGGGTTGCCACGGTCGGCGGCCTGCGGATGGCGGAGGTCGACACCACCGCGATCCGCGTCGATCGCGACCGCTCGCTCGCGTCGCGCGCCGACAGCGACTGCTACAAGATCCTGTTCCAGATCGCCGGACAAAGCCGCGTCACGCAGCGCAACGCGGCGTCGACGGTCAATCCCGGCGAGTGGGTGATCTACGATGCGACGCAGCCGTACATGATCGAATCGGCGAACGCGTCGCGCTTCGTCGCGGCATTGACGCCGCCGAGAAGCGGCACGATGTGGCGCTGGTTCGTGGAGCGCGCGGGCGTGCAGGTCCGTCGAACCGTCGGCAATGCGCAATTGGCGCTTCAATCGATCCATTACCTGATGGACGGGCAGGTGCCGAACGATCCGGAAAGCCTGTTCGGCTTCGAGCAGTCGACGCTGATGCTGCTCGATTCGGTGATCCGCCGCGAGGCGAGCGATTCGCTGAGCGGCGCCGATGCGCGCAGCGCGACGCTGCGGATGAATGCGGAAATCCATCTGTCGCATCACTACAGCGATCCCGACCTGTCGCCGGACAAGCTCGCGAGTGCGCTGAACGTGTCGCGGCGCACGTTGTACAGCGCGCTGGCCGCGACCGGGCGCACGCCGCAGAGCCTGATCCAGGAATACCGGCTGCAGGCGAGCAGGCGCGCGCTGGAGGATCCGGCGGATCCCAACCGCAACCTGCTGGAGCTGGCGATCGCGTGCGGCTTCTCGGACATCACGCATTTCGGGCGCGCGTTCAAGGCACGGTTCGGATGCAGCCCGGGCGCGTATCGCGTCGCGTGTCGCGGTATTTCGGAGGCGTGAAGCGGGATCACCGTGAACTGCGGCGGCTTCGATGAACGATCCCGGGGTCGACGCTCGCGTGCTCCGGGGAAATATGCATCATCAGCAGCCTCGCATCGCCGCCCGGTGTCGACCACACGTGCATTCGTGTCGTCCCGGCACGGTTCGACGACGTCGGCCAACGCACATGCGATCGTCCACTTGCGATTCCGGCGTGTCGGCTCGACGGTCCGTTACTGCAAAAAATCGGCGACACCACGCGTATCGCCCCGTCCGGCCTCCGCACAAGTCATTCAACATGATCAGCATTCAATGCGACGCTTGAAGCCGGCACTATGTGCAACACGCGCCGCAATCAGGCCCAACTTCCACTCGACGAGCTCCGCATCTTCACCTGATTCCATCACTCGAAAATAATATGCACTACTACGGTGCCAATCCATAGTGCTGACTACCCATTGATGCATCATTTGATGTCTGACATTCTGGAAGCGTGTCAGCGATGCATGGAATGTAACAAACATGAATGGATTTCGTCTTGAAAATGAAATTTCTTGCGCATGCAACGTAGACGGCCCGGACCTTGCGCCCCCCACACGTTCGAAGACGGAATCTCCTGTTGTTTCGCCCGACGAAACAGCCCCCGCACGCCCCGACTGTCTCAGGATTGCCCGCCTGATCGATGTCCTTCGGACACCGGCATGCCATTTCGACGAGAACGGGCGGGTCGTGAGCATCAACGATGCATGGCTTGCCTACGCGGATCGCTCCGCCGAGGCCACGTATCGACTCCAATGGACGGAGTTGATCCATCCGGAGCACCGATGCACCGCCGAGTCGACACTTCACGCGGCGCAACCCGGCTCGGTACACGAAACGCTGGAGTGCCGGCTGGCGGGTTCCCACGGCATCGACCAGTGGTTCACCGTCGACCTTCACCGTGTCGACGACGGATGGCTCTGCACCTGCACGAATATCCATGACCTGAAGGCCAAGGAAATCGAACTGAAGAGTCACACGTCGATACAGACAGACATGCTGAATATCAGCATCGACTGCATCAAACTGATTTCGCCGACAGGCAACGTGCTGCACATGAACCGCGCCGGATGCCAGGCGCTGGGCGTCGACGAAGACTCGGGATTCGGTATGCCGTGGCTGCCGCTCCTGCCCGAAGACGTGTGGCCCGACGGAAATGTCGCGCTCGAATCCGCCAGGAACGGTGTGTTCGGCAGGTTTCCCGGGCGCAGCGAGCGTCCGGGGCGCGACGTTCAATACTGGGACAACATGCTGACGCCGATCTTGGACGCCGATGGAAAAACGACCGCCATTCTGTGTGTTTCGAGAGACGTGACGCGCGAGCGCGTGGCGCTCGATCTGCTTCGGCGAAGCGAAGAAAGGCTGGCCATCGCGGCCCGCGTCGGCGGACTGGGAATCTGGGACTACGACATCGCATCGGACACACTGCACTGCGACGAGAACTGGCATCGAATCATGGGCCACGCTCCCGGGAAGGCGATTACCTCGATCGACCAGTTTCGCGCGTTGATTCATCCGGACGACGTCGACAAGGCGATGAAGGTCACTCGGACCGCGGAGGAATTCAATTCGTTCGGCAGGGATTATCGCGTCGAGTATCGCGTCATTCAGCCCAACGGCGAGATTCGATGGGTTCAGTCCACCGCCTATCCGCAGCATGAAGACGGCGTGACCCAGCGAACGATCGGGTTCGTGCTCGACGTGACGAAGATTCGCCTGGCGGAGCGGCGCCGGGAGGCATGGCTGCACTTCATTTCCCACGACATGCGCTCGCCTCAGGCATCGATTCTCGCGTTGATCGATCTTCAGCGAGCCGCTGAACCGGCCCCGCCCGCCAAGGACCTGCTCGATCGAATTGCCGCGTACGCGCGCCGTACGCTGGCACTGGCCGACGACTTCGTTCTGCTGGCGCGCGCCGAAGCACCGACCTGGTCACTGGTGGAAACGGATATCGGCAGCGTGGTACTCGATGCGATCGACGAACTGTGGGCACTCGCTCAAGCGCGCGGCATCCGGCTCGACGTGAACGTCGGGGACGAGATCTGCATCGCACGCGTGGAACCCTTCCTGCTGATGCGCGCGGTCGTCAATCTCGTGAGCAATGCCATCAAGTTCAGTCCTGGCAATGCGACGGTAACCGTGCGTCTGACCGGCGTCGAACATGGCTACGCCATTTCCGTTGCAGACCACGGGCCCGGCATATCGGCCGAAGCCCAACAACGTCTGTTCGAGCCATTTCAACGGCTGCAAGTCGAACCGCCTCGTTACCCTTCGGGCGCCGGTCTCGGGCTGGCTTTCGTGAAGACGATCGCCAAGCGCTATGGCGGCAACATCGATTTGCATACCCGCCCGGGCGAAGGCTGCACGTTCATCCTGACGTTGCCGGGTGTCTCGTCGATACAGGACGGTGCCTGATGCCCGTTCCTTGAAGCGCCGCCCCGCCACGCGCCCGCGAGGTGCCACGTACTCTGTAGCGGTGTCGGTCCATGCGGGCTCGCGGTTTGGATATTGAAACGATCGACCACCGACGCCTCATTCGCGGTTCCCGGTTTCCGACCAGTCATCAGGAACGCCCGTCACCGGCTTCATTGCGACATCAATGCGGCGGGCGGTCCCTGGTCGACAGGTCCGTGTACCGGTCAACTACGCAGGAACGCAAGAAGGTCCTGGTTGATCTGCGCCTTGTGCGTTTCGGTCAAACCGTGCGGCGCCCCCTTGTAAATCTTCAGAATGGCGTGCGGAACCAGTTTCTTCGTGGCGCGCCCGCCGACGTCGACCGGCACGACTTGATCGTCGTCCCCGTGCACGATCAACGTCGGCATGTCGAACTTGCTCAGGTCCGAAGAAAAGTCCGTTTCCGAGAATGCCCGCACCGAGTCGTAAGTGTTCTTGAAGCCCCCCATCATTCCCTGGCTCCACCACGAGTCGATCATCCCCTGAGACACCTTGGCGCCGGGACGGTTGAAGCCATAGAACGGGCCGCTGGCAATCTCCCTGAACAACTGTGACCGGTCAGCAACCATCCCGGAACGGATGGCATCAAAAACCTCTATCGGTACCCCCTGCGGATTGGCGGGAGTCTTGAGCATCAACGGCGGAACGGCCGAAATCAGGCCGACTTTCGTCACGCGCGAGCCACCATGGCGGCCGATATACCGCGTGACTTCGCCCCCTCCGGTCGAAAAGCCGATCGCCGTCACGTTCTTGAGGTTCAGCCCGTCAATGACGGCAGCCAGGTCGTCGGCGTAGTGGTCCATGTCGTTGCCGTCCCACGGCTGGCTTGATCTTCCATGCCCACGCCGGTCATGAGCAATCACCCGGAAGCCGTTCGACGCAAGGAAAAATGCCTGGTTGTCCCAACTATCCGAGCTAAGGGGCCAGCCGTGGCTGAGTGTGACTACCGGAGCGTCCTTCGGTCCCCAGTCCTTGTAGAAAATTTCCACGCCGTCCCTGGTGATGATCCTGTCCGCCGATTGATTTCTCCTCGCGCCGGAAACCGCAGTGGACTTCGACAAGCGCCCAGTCGTTGCGTCCGCTGCAGCCGGTACAACGGCAGCGACGGTTGCCAGAACACCGCCCAGCATCAGACCTCGACGGCTGGCATCGTCGGGAGACAGGTGAGAATCAGGCTTCATGCAATATGCTCCTGTTGTGGAAGAAATCGTCATGCCGGCCGATCGATCGGCCAGACGAACCCGCCGCGCCGTTGGCGAATTTCAGATACAAGCACGCGCTCACGAGGCGATTGGAACTCGCGATCATGTTTGCTCGATATGGCGGGAATCGTAGGACGGCCATTAACCCGGCGGTAGCTACGTAGAAGTGCTCACGGTGTTGTTCAAACAGCACCAATCCGCGCGCCTCAACATGCCCTCGCCCGGACCAACTCAGGACATGTGGGGGATTGCGGCGTGAAGATGAACGCGGTCGGCCATCGAGATTTCGACGCCGGAGCAGACGCCGGGCCGAATATCCGCACCTCACGCATATCGACAGGAATCACTCGACGATTTTGTCTCGCCGGCCAAATTTGAGCGTCTCATTCATGTCGGCCCATGTTCCTTCTCGCGCTATCTGGATCGAGCGAGCTGTTGCGAGACGAAATCGATGAATATTCTCGCGCGGGCGGGCAAACCTTTTCCGAATGCGTGCAGCGCAATGACCGGCACCGCACTCAACTTCACGTCAGGCAGCACCTCTGTCAACCGGCCGGAATCGAGATCAGGCTGTACTGCCGTTCTCAGAATCTGGGCGATACCGAGTCCATTCAATGCAGCCACTCTCATCGCATCACCATTGTCGGCATCGAACATGCCATCGATGGGGATGCTCGTTCCGTCGGCAAAAACGATCGGTACGACGCGTCCGTCGAGTTTGTAACGCACATGAAGATGCGCAACGAGATCGTCCTTTCCCTTGGGCATGCCATGCTTGAGCAGATAGTTCGGGGAAGCCACGAGCACCAGCGGCAGGCTCATCAGCGTGTGCGCATAGAGTCTGCTATCGACGGCGCGCCCAGCTCTGATGGCGATATCGAAGCCCTCACGGATCACATCGACGTGACGATCGCTGATGTTGACTTCGAGTGACAATTCGGGATTGCTGCCCATCAATTCCCGCGTGATCGGCTCGAGCAGGGTCCGCCCCAGATCGACTGGAAGGCTCACGCGCAACTTTCCTACCGCTTTTTCAGGCGTCGTCAGAACGTCGCTCGCATCCTCGAGACCTCGCATGAGCGGCGCAACGCGCTCATAGTATGTTTGCCCTTCGCTCGTCAGGACGAACGCCCGCGTCGACCGCTGAAACAGCGTTACGCCGAGCCGCTTCTCCAGCCTTGCGACGCTCCTCGACACGGCGGACGGTGTCGTTTCGAGCGACCGTGCCGCGGCCGTGAACGATCCTGCCTCGACCGACCTCACGAACGCTGGAAGACCGCTGAATTTCTCGAATGCCATTCGTGACTCTCCGGCAAAATTGATAGTTCCGTTGCATGACTACAGCACTCGAAGTCCCCGGACTATATTGGCGCCGTACGCCAGACCGGCGCGAAACAACGGAGATTTCAATGAACCGACTCGCAAACAAGGTTGCCGTCATTACGGGTGGCAACAGTGGAATCGGGTATGCCACGGCAAGGCTGTTCGTCGAGGAAGGTGCAAACGTCGTCATCGTGGGCCGTCGCTCCGAGGCCGTGACCGCGGCCGTGGCGGAACTCGGAAATCGCGCGACGGGACTGACAGGAGATCTCGCCGATCTTCGAACGCACGAGCGCGTCGCAACCCTGGTGGCCGAACGGTTCGGCGGCGTCGACATATACGTCGCGAATGCCGGCGTCAATACGATTGCACCGTCGAGCCAGGTGGGCGTCGAGTCGTATGACGATCATTTCGCCACCAATACCAGAGCCGTGTTCTTCGGCGTGCAGAAGATCGCGCCCCACGTGCGCGACGGCGGAGCGATCCTGTTGACGAGTTCGATCGCCAGTTCCAAAGTGTTCGACGGACATGCCGTTTATGCGGGAACGAAGGCCGCCATCGAAGCATTTGCCCGCAGCTGGGTGCTCGAATTCAATACCCGCGGCATCCGGGTCAACGTAATCAGTCCCGGTCCCACCGACACCCCCATTCTTTCCAAGCTCGGTATCGAATCCGCTGACCGACCGGCATACGAGGCTGCCGTCTCTGACAGCATCCCGCTCGGTCGTTTCGGCCGCCCGGAAGAACTGGCTCGCGCCGCACTGTTTCTCGTCAGCAGCGAAGGGAGCTTCGTCAACGGCGTGAACCTGAATGTCGACGGCGGGATGTCGCTGCGCTGACCTCCCGCCAGGGCGCTCACTCTGCCGCTCGGCGATACATCGCAACGTAGCGTGCCCGTGCAATCACTTTTCCGTGCATCTGATAGGCAACGAGGGCCGGGCTCGATGTGGCGTTCACGTCGATACTTGGCACGGCGAGCGCCGATGCCGTGACGATGTATCGGTGCGATTCCCCCTGAGGCGGGCAAGGGCCGCCGTATTTCGCCGCCCCGAAGTCGGTCAGCGTTTCGATGGCCCCGGCAGGCATCCGCTTCGGATTGCCGGACGCGCCTTTTTCGATCGACGCTTCCGACGCCGGTATATTGACGACGCCCCAATGCATCCAGCCCAGCCCGCCGGTCGGGGCGTCTGGGTCGTGAATGGTCACGACGACGCTCTTCGTTCCATGAGGAAGATGGGACCACGAAATGCGTGGCGAGACGTTGTCGCCGTGGCAGCCGAATCCGCCGTAGACCTGTTCGTTCTCGAACCGGCCGCGGTTCAGGCCATCGACTTTAACGGAGAACGCACCCGCGACAGCGATCGTCGGCACGATCGACAAGAGCATTGCAGAGCAGAGGGTCGAGCGCGGAAAGAAGTTGAATCGCACGGTGTACTCCGTTGAAAAGGAGGGCGCTTCTGCAGGGGGCGAGAACGACCCGGCCGAGCGGGGCGGGACGAGACGACACTTGCGCTGCCAGGGTGCTGGCGCGCATGCCGCTCGCCCCAAGATCACCGTGCAGGCTTGCGTGCGTTCGCCCGACCAAGTACGGACGCCTCCCGCATCGGCCGCCGACGTTCAAAAATCAATCAGTAGTCCCACATAACAGGCACAAAGCTGAAACCGTTCCCCTTCTTTGCAACGTGGCCGACGGACGGGAACGCGACATGTGCCGCGGCCAGCAGAGCGCCGGTCTCGGCGGCTTCGTTCAACAGCGAGATACGTACGTCCACAGCGGCTTCAGGATCGTGCTCGAAGCCGTTTTGCCAGTCGGGATTGTCGAAGTTGACTTCGAAAATCGCGTCGCCCACGAACGTCAGCTTCTCACCGTTCGATGCGACATCCACCACGCAGTGCCCCGGCGTGTGCCCCCCCGTCACGCGCGCCGACACGCCCGCTGCAACTTCCACGGCCCGATCGAACTGCACGATGTTTTCGCGATAGAGTTCCACGAACTTCGAAGCTGCCTTGCGGAGCGCGGGAGGAACCGTTTCCGGCATCACCGTCTTGCTGAAATCCGGATTTTTCCAGAACGCCACTTCCTCGGCCGATACATGAATGCGCACGTCCGGACGCAGCCTGGCCTTGATACCGTCGACGTTCAGCCCGCCGACGTGATCCATGTGCATATGCGTAATCACGATATCGGTGATCGCAGCCAGGTCGATGCCGGCCGATTCCAGTCGCATCACCGACTTCCCTGCACGCGTGAAGTACTCAAATCCGTCGCCGACACCCGAGTCGATCAGGATCAGGCGTTCGCCGCTACGCACGAGTGCGATGTTCAGTGCCCAGTCGAACATGTCACGTTGCAGGAAACGGCCGTCGAACCACTCGTTTCTGTCTGCTTCGCTCACGTTGGTGGACATGGTGGAAGTCGGCAGCGGCAGAACGCCGTCGCTGATCAGCACGACGTCGACGTTACCCACGCGCACGGCGTAACGGGAAGGCACGAGTTCTCCCGATCCTTCTTTGCCGAGCCCGGAGGTAACCGGCTGCACATTGCGGGTCGTTTCGCTCATCTTCGATTGTCCTGTTGGTCAAGTGGGTGAGGCGCTCGGCGCGGCGCGATTCACGAGCGCGGCCACGAATTTCGCTCGCCTGGTTTCGCTCGCATTTCAACCGAACGTGAGACGGATTGTAGTCGGGGGGAGGCAAACGCCAGTAGCGTCGGGAATGCACACACCGCGTTGTCCAACCGGCAACAATCGACGTCCGGCAGGCAACACGAGCCGATCCGTCACCCGTCGTGTTTGAGCGTTCGACCGGATCCTTCGACAGGAGGTGGATTTCAGCGCAAATCAGTTCACCGTCGGCGCCGACCTTTTTTCTCTCGAAGGGCAACGCCGACGTGCATGTGTCCAGCCGCTGGCGCTAGCGCGGTTCAGCCGTCAGTTGCCGCAACTGTTCGAGCAGCTTGACGGCAGGACTCGGCAACAAACCGTGCCGACGCCGAAATGCGGTCAACGTGCGCCGCCCGACCACCCCCGGCAATTCGAGCGTATCGAACACCCCCGCCTTGCTCTCCGTCACGTACATCGGTTCGGCCATCCAGCTCAGAAAACCGGATCGGGCGACGAGACTCTTCAGCACGGTGATCGATCGGGTTTCGACCACGACGTTCGGCAAGCCGAGCCCGTTTGCGACGAACACCTGCTGCATGTGCTCGAACGGCGCGGTGCCGCGCGGCGGGATCGCCCACTGCTGATCCAGCGTATCGGCCAGCGTGATCCCCGGCTTTGCCCGCAGCGGGTGATCGAGCGCCGCCACCACGTAGCTGTTGTCCTCCCAGCGACAGTCCTCGATCGCGACGATCTCCTCGGTGTCGGGCATCACCATGCTGAGTGCGAGATCGATTTCGCGCTGCACCAGCGCCTCGGCAAGACGATCCCAGACGCCTTCGATGACGTGAACGCGCAAATTGGGCCACTTCTGCAACACGCCGCTCACGGCGAGCGGCAGCACGAGGCTCGCGATGCTGCCTACCGCACCGCAGCGAATCGTCCCGCGTGCGAGCCCGCGCATCGCGTCGATCTCTTCACGCGCCTGCTCCGCCTCGCGCTGCAACAGAATCGCGTGCGGCAGCAGCGCCTCTCCCACCGCCGTCAGGTGCATGCCGCGCGTATGGCGCTCGAATAAAGGGGCGCCAACCTCGTCTTCGAGCCGGCGGATCGCGCGGCTCAAGGCCGGTTGGGTGACGTGCAAGGACTCGGCCGCGCGCCCGAGACTACCGGCCGAGGCGATCGTGACGAATGCGTGAAGCTGCTGGAGATTGAAAGTCATGCCTGAAGGTAATGCCTTTTTGTGAAATCGGCAATTTCGGATTCTTCCTGATGTTTCGATAATGCGTTCACCAGAACCGTACTGAACGACAGGAGACTTCAATGGAGCTCAGCCTCCCGCCGCTAGGCGCCCCGTCAGTTTCCGCCGCGCGCGCTTGCGCCCGGTCCGGGTGAGAGCGCATGTCGGTCGCCGTCGCGCTGCAAGCGCCGAGTGAAGCCCGTCTCGCCGAGGACATCGGCGTCGAAGAAATCCAGGAGACAAACGATGAAGACAGTGTCGATGCTCATCGACGGTGAGGTAGCGTCGCGCGCGCCCGCCGCCGCCGCCGGCGTCGAGGATGCCGAGGCAGCGGTGGACGCCGCGGCCCGCGCATTCCCGATCTGGTCGGGATTCGGCCCGCTCAAGCGGGGCAGCGGCTTCCGGTGCTTCGGCGGCCGCGCGGGTGTCGCGGAATTCACCGACTTGCGGGGGATTACCCTGCAGACCACTCTCCACCACGATCCGTTCTGAGGAGCACGCCATGCAGATCGCCATTCTGGGTGCCGGTGCGATGGGCTCGTTCTTTGGCGGCCGCCTCGCGCTTGCGGGGCATTCGGTCAGCCTGCTCGATATCGACGACGCTCATCTCGCATCGATTCGCAGCCACGGCCTGCGGCTTTCGACCGATTCCGGCGAGCAAATCGTGCGCAATCTCGTCGTGCTGAGGCCGGAGGAGGCCGGCAAGCCCGTCGACGTCGTCATCGTCTTCACGAAGACGATGCATACGACCGCCGCACTCGCTGCCGCGAGCGCCGTACTCGGCCCTGACACCGTCATCCTGTCGTTGCAGAACGGCCTGGGGAACGCCGAACGGCTCGCCCGTTCCGTCTCGCCCGACCGGGTCATGGTCGGCGTCACCACGTGGCCCGCCGACAAGTCGGAGCCTGGCGCCGTCAGCTCGCATGGCCAGGGCACGATCCGGCTGATGAACGCGAACGGCACGCATACGAGCGCGCTCGAACAGACCGTGCATGCGTTGAATGACGCCGGCCTCTCGTGCCATGTCGATCCCGACGTCTGGGCCGCGATTTGGGAGAAGGTTGCATTCAACGCCGCCCTCAACAGTCTGTGTGCCGTGACGCAATGCACGGTCGGCGAATTGACGAATACTCCAGACGGCGAAGAGCTGGCGCTGAAGATCGTTTCAGAGGTGATGGCCGTCGCGCGTGCGCTCGGCATTTCGGCAAGTGAAGCGCACGTGGCGTCGAATGTGCGCGATGCGCTCGCCCATCATCGTACGCATCGGCCATCGATGCTGCAGGACGTGCTGGCCGGCCGGCGCACCGAGATCGAAGCGATCAATGGCGCGGTGGTCGAGGCCGCTCGCAAGGCCGGGGTGGAGGTGCCATATACGAACAGCGTGGCCTGCCTCGTCAGGCTCGTCGACGCGCGTACACGTCAGTCGGGCGGCGCGACGGCTCGACACTGAAGCGCGTGGCGGTTGCCGCCGGGCGCTTCGTCGAAGCGTCCGTCAACACATCCACGCAGCTGGCCGCGGTGCGGAGCGTCACGCAAATCGGCGCATCGGCGACGATCACCCGTTCCTCTCGACCTCGTTCCGACCGCACCCTGAACTTCTCGCGGAACGACTCATGCGTCGAGACATGCGCACAGCGCTTGGGCGATCGCATCGAGCGGTGTGCCGGGCCCGAACGTCGCCGCGACGCCCTTCGCCTTCAGATGGCGAATATCCGCGGCCGGAAAGATGCCACCCAACACCACCGGAATCCGGGCGCGATGCAATGCCAGTTCGTCGAGCAGCCCTTCGACGAGCTCGAGGTGGGCGCCCGACAACGACGAAATGCCCACGATATCGGCGCCATGCGCCTGCGCGGCTGCCGCCACGGACGCCGGTTGCTGAAACAGCGGCAGGCGCAGGACGTCGAATCCGGCGTCCTCGAGCGCGGCTGCGACGACGGCCGCACCGCGGTCGTGTCCGTCCTGGCCGAGCTTGGCGATCGCGATGCGCGGCCTGCGTCCCGCGCGTTTTGCCAGGCGGTCGACGCCGAACCGGTGATGCCGGCGAGCGAGCTGACCGACACGGCCGCGTGTACGGGCGGGTTCGGAATGCGCTTCAGCGCGTCGCTGACGACGCTCGGAGCGCCGCATTGAATGTGTGCAACACGTCGATCACTTTCGACTATCTGCCGGGCAGCGGTGGGACCTCATGACGCAATCCGTGTGCAATGGTTGCGCGGCACGCGTCAGACGGATCGCGACGGGTCGAGCCGTTCTTTCGCTCCAGGACCGATAGGAAACTTCATCGCGTCGTGGAAGGGATTTTTTCTATCTTTGACTACCACGGCGCGAAGCACCCGACCAGAGCAATGCAAGCAATTGCCGCGAAGGCAGAACCGGCTCGTCAGACGAGCGCAATCCGGGCAAGCGATGCCACGCCACGCCGGGTTCGCGATGATGCTGTTGGTGATAGTTGATGTTGTACGGCCAGATAAAGAAGCGGCCCAGTAACCCGACGCGCCACGAATAAGTCCAGTCATTCCAGCCAGCCGTGACACCCGGCCCGCCGCTGTGCTCTGCAATACTACGGATCTTCTGCACCAGCGCCCCAATTGTCACAAGAGGAACGAACCAAAGCGCCGCAAGCGTCAACAGTTCGCGTACTGTGCATGCATGCAGGAGCGGCACGAGCAGGATGCCCCAAGTCGCTATCGCCGTAAGCAGCGGCAGTGACATGGACGCACCACGCCCGTTCGCACGCCGGTATGCGCGCATGTTTTTCACCATGTTGACCAGGAACAAATCACCGAGCAGTTGCCGGACGAGCGGGAGTGTGTCGAGTGGCTCGAATTTCCATGGCTGCGCGTGGTACAGATAATTCCGCTCTGGATCTTCCGAAGTCCCGACGTGACGATGGTGTGCGAGATGCAGCGGGCGATAAAACTCGATGGGCACGAGTCCCGGTACGCCGATTGCCAAGTTGATCAGAAAGTCGTTCGCGAAACGGCGGCGGGTCAAATGATAGTGTGTCGCGTCGTGATACAGAATGAATAACGCGTGTTGCCGGGTCGCGACAACAACGGCAGCGACGAGGTAGCCTCCCCAATGCCCCACCGATAACGCAACTCGCAGCATAACTACGATACATAGCCATTCAAGCAACAATGCGGCGGCCGTACGCAGGTCAACGTCGAGACGAATGAGCACGGTCGTCGCACCGCCAACGCCAATACCGAGTGCGAGTCCCGCGAGCATGTCCGCGATCAGATGCTGCCCGGTCGTCAAAACCGTGAGCGCCAGCATTGCGCTCCACGCAGCGTAATAGCGCGCTGCACGGACACGTAGCGCAGCCAATACCACGGTTACAGCCACAGGCAGCGCAACATGCCCGCATGGACTCGCGGCGAGTGGCGCGTCGATCCGATACAGCCACGCGATCCATCCTGTCGCAGCCGGCGACCGGCTCACGGCAGTCGGCCATAGCAGATGACTGACGATGCACAGGCCTGCGGCAAGCGCACCTGCGAAAAACGCGGGCAGCAGCCAATTTCGGCATCGGCCGAACCAGACGATCGACGGCATCACGAGCGCGTAACTCAAATAAAGCGGCACGCTGGCGGACACGCGCGGAATGACCGCATCGTACGGCCCCGGACGCAACAGCGCCACGGGTGCCATCGGCGCGTGTGTGACCCAGAAGTACAGCGCACCCGACACGACGACATAGATTGCGAGCCAGCGCCACGCGTCGAACGCTGACGGTATATAGGAGGCGGAAACAGGAGGTATGGCGCGCATGTGAAAAAAGGAGCGGCTCAATCGCGTATCATGATAAATCGTTTCAGCTCGCATGAATAACGACGCTATGCCGCTTCGAGCCAGTTCCATGACACGTGCGCAGCTGCGCGACGTCGACGTTGCACATATGTACGCGCTCTACTCGACCTGTTACCGGGATACGGAACAGGCACGTTTCGAACACGATCTCGACGACAAGACACATTGCGTCATCATGCGCGATGACACCGGCAAGCTGCGCGGCTTCTCCACATTGAAACTATATGAACAGCAGTGGTGCGACACCACACTGCGCATCCTGTTTTCCGGCGACACGATCGTGGATCCGGCCTGCTGGGGCAGCCAGCAACTCGCGTTTTGCTGGATTCGACTCGCAGGTGAGCTCAAACGCAACTCGCCCGACGTGGCACTATACTGGTTTCTGATCTGCAAAGGGCATCGTACGTACCGCTACTTGCGAGCGTTCGCGCATGACTTCACCCCGCGATTCGACCGACCGACTGAGCCCGTGAATCAGGCACTGCTCGATCATCTGGCAGTTGAGCGCTTCGGGCACGCATACGACGCCGCGTCCGGCGTGCTCAAGTTTCCGGTACCGCAAGGCCGCCTCGCCCCAGCCCTCGCCGAAGTGCCGGACGTGCATCGACGGCTGCCGGATGTCGCCTATTTTCTGGAGCGCAATCCAGAATACGCATGCGGCAACGAGCTCGCCTGCCTGTGTGAACTGACGCCGGAAAACCTGCGCCCGATGGCAAGACGAATCTTCACCGGTGAATGAGCCGATGACGCGGATCCGGCTAGCCACAGCGGTCGACAACGAACGGCTCCTCGCGTTTCAAACACGTTACGCGATGCTAAGCGGGATGCCGCTTCGCTTCGATCGCTCGCCGGATTACTCCGCACTGCATCGGTGTCATTCGAACGACTATCGAACCTGGCTCGCGGAGGACAGCGCCGGGCGCGTCAAAGGAATAGCCAGCATGGTCGTTCGCGACGGCTACATCGCCGGCGAGAAACAGCGCATCGCTTACCTCGGCGACTTGCGCATCGCACCCGATCGCGAACTGGCGCACACGTGGGTCGACTATGTCGTCGATCGCCTCGCTGATCTCGCCCGGCACGAAGATGTGCAGCATACGTACTGCTGCGTCATTCGCGACAACAGGATCGCAACGCAATCGCTATTCAAGACAGGCAAGCGGACCCGGCTCGGATTTCGACATTGGCGCGGCTACAGTAACGTGTCGATCTATGCGCGGCGTATCGCTGCGCGGAGCGCCAGTTCCGTCAGGATCACGAACGCGTCGGCCGCCGACGCCGACGCGCTCCGCGCATTTCTGGACCAGGAGTCGCGTTCCCAACCCTTCGGTTGCGTCTTTACGGCGGACGAATTCGCGCGCCGCCTGAACGTCTGGCCCGACTTTGGAATCGAGCGCTTTCTGGTCGCACGTAACGCGCAGCGGCGTATCGTGGGCTGCGTTGCTCCGTGGGATGCAGGACGTATCAAGCGCATCGTGTTGGAACGTCTGCCGCGCTCGCTCGGTGCGCTGCGTCACGGCTTCAACGCCATCGCGCCGTTGCTCGGACGCCCTCCCATCGCAGCACCCGGCCAGCCGCTTCAGGACATCTACCTGACTCATCTGCATGTGAGCGGACGCAACCCGGACATCGCACAGGCACTGCTCGATGCGGTCTGGCAACGAGAGCGGAGCCGCTATGCGTTGCTGCAGCTTTGCCTGTACGATCACGACCCGCTATGGCCCGCCTTGCACGGCTATCGGTACACCGCACTGCCGATGGATCTATACACGCTATCCACGCCCGGCGCGAGCGCACTTGATCCGGGCGGCACCGAAGCGATCCCGGGATTCGAAATCTATCTCGTCTGACCGCTCGCGACCGCAGCCGCTCGCGTGTCGTTCAGGAGCGCAACGAGTGCAAGCCAGAAACGCCCCGCATCGAAGCCGGCGCCGCCGAGTACAGGCTGGCCATGGTCGAGATGCGGCACGCACACTTGGGGCATGCCGCGAATCGTCTGGTGATCGAGGTAGAACTGTCCGTCATGCGCACAACCGGGACGGTAGCGGTCGAGGCGTGAGTGATGTGCGTCGAACCGGGACGTGCGTTCTATCGACCAGCTCACGACATGCACACAGTGCAGGCCACCGGGCACCGCAGACAACAGATTCGCGATGCCCGCGTCGCGCCCGCTGCCGATATCGCGCGAGCCTGCATGCAGCCAGCGTGTGCGCAGCAATCTCCCGGCGGCTCGACCCAACCATGCGGGATCGATGCGCGCCCCCCGTTGCTCGAGCAGGCCATCGACGATCGCACTCGGGCCGACGGGCGGCTGAACGAGTGCGATACCGTCGCAGCGAGCACGAAGCCCTGAATCCGCATGCAGAGCCGCCAATGCATCGAGCCCGCCCTTGCTATGGGTAAGGACGATAAAACGGCGATCAGCGGGCAAGCGCGCATACAGGTTGCGCACGATATGCGCGCCCTGCTCGGCAACGGCGCGCGACGAGCGGACCGGCACACGAAGGACTGAGTACCGCGCGGCACGCAACGCCCGCGCAGCATGCCCGAAGCAGGCAGGTATCCATTCGGAATAGAGTCCCGCAACCAGCACGATGACGGTGTCCGGGAATGCGTGAGCGCCATGCGCGTGCCAACATTCGATGAAGCGCCCGGTCCAGTCGAGTGCTGCGGGCGCCGGTTCGAACGGCGTCAACGGGTAGTGTTGCCGCCACTCGTCGAAGCCGGACGGCGACCATGCCGGACACCGTGCGCTCATGCCGGCTCCGTTGTCACGCCATCGGCAGCGAGCGCCGCGCGGGCAGCAGCCAGCGTGGCTGGATTCCCGATTCGGGCAGGGTGAAAACGCGGCGAGAACCATGCCAGCCACGCAGGCAGCACGCGGGTAACGATGCCCGGCGCGCCGAACAGCCACCAGCCAAGCTGTGCCCAGCTTCGCCAATTGCCGGCGTCGCGGTCGGCACACGCGAGACGGACGATGAAATAGCCCAGATCGACGACGAAGCATGCCGTAACGCCGAGCATCGCCGCCGTCCGCATGAAATAGCGCTTGATCGCGCCGCCGCCGCAAGCGCGAAATACGTCGAACGCGACGGCCTTGTGTTCGGTTTCCTCTATCGCATGCCACCGCCAGATCGCGGCCATCGACGGGTCGACGCCGTCGAGAATGGCCGGATCGCGCAATAGCAGATCGGCCAGAATGGCCGTGTAGTGCTCAAGACATGCCGTGAAGGTCAATTGAAGCAGCGGCGAAGCGACACGCCGGCATTGTTGCTGCCGTCTCCGCATGAGCGCCTCGAGTGCGTCGACCGGCATGCCCTGGCGAGCCAGGCGCCGGTTATACGCGCGGTGCTCGCGGATGTGAGCGGCTTCCTGGTACAGGAAAGCATCCACTTGCGCGGCGAGCGTGCCGTCGGCCGGCAGCGCGTCGCAGTACTGCCTCACGCTATCGACAAAGAACTTCTCGCCAAGCGGAAACATGATCGAGAACGCGTCGAAAAAGCGCGTCACGCGGCGGTTGTCACGATACCAATAGCGCGGAATGTGGTCGGCGAAGCAAAAACGCGGATTGCGCCGACGGATGTCTGCCGCGTCGTTGCGGCGTTCATGCGTTGAATCGTCGGTTCGTTTGGCGTACATGGTCGTGGCCGATCGTGGCGTAACGCGCAGGGTCAGCGCAGGCGGGCGTATTGTTCGATGATGGCGATCGAAGGTATGCTCTGCGTCGCCGCCACCATCCATGTCCGAATTGTATGTTCGTTGCCAATGCAAGCGCCATAGATAATCGTTCGCGACGGTTCGATCGGCTGAATCTCTGCGTGCTCGCGCTGCAGAGCGTTGCATGGGCCGGCATCCTGACGTGGCTGTCGCATGGTACGAGCCCCTTGCGCTGGGTGTCGCTCGTACCGTTCTGCCTGATCATGCAAGGTGTGTTTTCGATGATGCACGAAACATTCCACGGTTTCGGGCATCGGCGCGGGGAAATCAACTACTTGATGATGTGGTGGGCATCGACGATGTTCGGCGCCGCAGCAACGCTGATCCACGTGAATCATCTCGGTCACCACGTGCGGAATCGAACGCCTGCGGAGCGGGTGGACTTCGTCGAGCCGGACGTTTCGCTGTGGCGCAAGCGAATCGAATACTACGTGGCGATCGTCGGCGGCATTTGGTTGGCGAGTTTCGCGGGCAGCTTCGTCCTGGCCGTGCTTCCGAGTCGCATCCCGCATGGTTGGGCGAAGTACGGACACGACAACACGTATGCGGCTGCGTTCAGGGACTTCGACCAGGCCGACTTTCGACGAATTCGATACGAAACCCTCGCAGCCGTGGCCGCGTGGATTGCACTGGGTGCATTGCTGGACTGGCGCGTGCTCGACATCGCGATTGCCTACCTCGCATTCGCGTTTTCGTGGTCGTCGCTCCAATGGGTGTATCACATGCACACTCCGCTCGACGTTGTCGAGGGCACATACAACATGCGTGCCCCCGCACTGATCCGCTGGGCGTTCCTCAACTTCAACTACAACCTGACGCATCACCGGCATCCGAGCCTGCGCTGGCAGGAGCTTCATGCATGCTCCGACGCAGCGGAGACGCGACCGCTGTGGTACGGTTGGCTGCATGTGTTCGAGGCGCCCCGGCGTTTGCCCAGCGATCCGACACAGCTCGAAAAGACCTATTTCTGACGAGAGGACGCACGTGCGTGCACAGGATGCGTGGGCCACGTTTGGCGCGGCAGCAGAACCCTTCCGTCGCGCGTGGCTCAGCGCGCTCGATGCGCCGGGCGACGCGCAGGCGGCCTATCTGTCACGCTTGCTCGCCGCGAATCGGAACACGACGTTCGGCATTGCCAACGGGTTTGCCGATATCGCAGATCCGGCACAATTTCGCGAGCGCGTGCCGGTGGCCCCCTACGCCGGCATGTCCCGATGGATTGATCGTGCACTCAAGGAGTCCGCTCCGATCCTGACCGCGCAAGCGCCACGCTTCTTCGAGCGCACGAGCGGCGGCAGCGAGCAGCAAAAGCTCATTCCCTATACGCCGGCCTTTCTCGAAGAATTGCAGTTCGCGCTGATCGTCTGGCTCTCCGATCTGCATCGCGCCGTGCCCGGCGTCGCGGCCGGGCGCGCGTACTGGTCGATGTCACCTCCAATGCACGCGCGCGAACGCGCTCCCAACGGCATCATGATCGGATCGGACAGCGATCTCGAATACCTGGCCGACAGCCCGCTCGTCGATCTGCTGCCGACGCTCGTCGCACCATCGCTATCGGGTGACGGTCGGGCGTGGCGCAACGAAACGTTGCGCGCGCTGATCGCCGCTGAAGATCTGGCCTTCATCAGCGTATGGAGCCCGACCTTCCTGACCAGTCTGCTTCGTCCGCTGTTCGACGAAGCCGAACCGCAACGCGGCGATACGCTCACCTTCCTGTTCGATTCGCTGCCGTCGAACCGTACGGCAGCGCTGCGGCGCGCACTCGACGATGGCCACTGCAGCCGGCTGTGGCCGCAGCTCGCGGCAGTGAGTTGCTGGATGGACGGTCCGAGCAAACACTACGCCGCACATGCCCGCACCTTGTTTCCGCAGGCCGCATGGCTTCCGAAAGGCTTGTTTTCCACCGAGGCGGTGGTCAGCCTGCCGTTCGGCGATATGGCCGGCTGTCCCCTCGCCGTCTGCAGCCACTTCCTGGAGTTCCTGCTCGACGATGGAACCGCGATAGGCGTGGAAGAACTGAAGCCGGGCGATACGGTCGAGGTCGTCGTGACGACCGGAGGCGGCCTGTACCGCTATCGGCTCGGCGATCGGGTCCGTGTGACCGGATATGCGGGACGAACGCCATGCGTGGCCTTCGTCGGGCGGGCTGGCACGCAAAGCGATCTGGTCGGTGAAAAGCTGGACGAAGCCTATCTGGCTGCGTCGCTTTCCGAGGTGCTGCAACCGGGCGATGAAGGTTGCGTGATTCCGTGCGCAGACGCGGATCCGCCCCATTACCTGCTGTTGCTTGCAAGCGGTACGCAGGACGTCGCCGCCCTGCGTGATGCGCTGGAACAGGCTCTCGCCCGCGCTTTTCACTACCGACACGCACGCACGGTCGGCCAGCTTGGCCCGTTGCGCGTGGTTCGTATACCCGGGGGTGCCGCCCAGCTGGCGGATCTCGTCCAGCGAGCCCACGAGCGTGCTGGCATCCGGGCTGGCGACGTCAAACCCCGCGCACTGGTGGCCAATCCCGCCGTGGCGGACGCACTCCGCGCATTCATCGAGGACGCGTGCTCATGTTGAACATATCGATCGCATCAACGTGCCCCCCGTGCGACGAATCCGAGCCGGACGCCGATGGCGAAGCCTTCGGCGCGCTCGTCGAGCAATGGTACGTCGCGGGCACCGAAGCCGAGGTCAAGCGGGACAAACCGTTCGGCACGCGCGTACTCGGCCTCGGCATCGTGCTATTCCGGGCGGCAGACGGCGAGATCGTCGCGCTCGTCGACCAATGCGTGCATCGCGGCACCCGGTTGTCGGCCGGGAATGTCATCGACGGCTGCCTCGTCTGTCCGTATCACGGCTGGCATTACGACCAGCACGGCCGCGTCACCCGAATTCCCAGCATCGACGGCGCAAGTGCCGAATCGACCGGTACGACCTACCCATATCGTCAGCGCAGGTTGCCGGTGCTGACTCGGCACGGCCTCGTCTGGGTCTATCGCGGGCGAGGTGATCCAGCGCTGAAGCGGCCGTTCGACATGCCGCACCACGGCGAACGGCCGTGGCAGTCGTACTACATGGTCAATACGTTCGATGGCGATCTCGGTGCGCTGGTCGAGAACTTCATGGACGTCCCGCATACGGTGTTCGTGCACGACCGGATCTTTCGCTCATCCACTGGGCGGCGACTACGGGCGACCGTCGAACTGAAGCAGCAGAGCGTCGAGGTCACGTATCACGATGATGGCGACAAGATCGGCATGCTGGACTGGCTGACCAATCCGTCCAGGGAACCGCTTCGGCATACCGATCATTTTTATGCACCGAACGTCACACGGTGCGACTATCACTGGGGTAGCCGTTCGAGTTTTCTGATCATCAGCCAGATCACGCCGCTCGACACGCGTCGATCGCGTGTCTATACATACATCGCCTATCGCTTTTCCTTGCCGGCTGCGGTGCTGCGCGCGCTGAAACCGCTGCTGCACCTCTACACGCATTCCGTGATCCAGCAAGACGTGCGAATCATGCGCGCGCACCGCGAGGGACTCGACAACGCCGCAGGCTTCACGCCGTCGAGCGTGCGCGCCGATGTGGTCCACATTGCGATCGGTCGGTTGTTGGCCGCGACGCAGCGTGGCGAGCCGTTGCCCGATGCGCAATGCGGCACGAAGCCGATGGAATTCGTGATCTGAGCGTCACCGGCGCGATCGGGCGAGGCGCCCGGCTCGACCGGCGCACCGCCCACGTGCCCCGTATTTCCGTTAGCCTCCCGTCTGGTCCTGGCTCGCGATCAGGCGTGCTCCGCATGCCAGCAAGTCGCCGTCGCATGCGGCGACTTGCCCGTCGAACCGGGCGTAACCCGACACCGTCGCAATGAAGGTCAGGCCGTGAATCTCGCAAATCGCGGGATCGTGCAAGCGTGCAATCGCGCGCCCGTTGATTCGCGAGTTCGGCGCCCCGGACACAACGCGTCCGCCGTGGCTGTGCACATCGCCTTCGATGATGTATCGCTTTTGACCCATGACGTGTCGATCCGGTCCGTCAGAAATCCCAGCTGAACGTCTGCGGATGCGCTTGCCGCGACGCGGCGTCCGACGGCGTCAGCATGACGATCGTGGCATGCAGCGGATCCCGCAGGTTGATCAGTGCGCTCGTCTTCCCGTCGCCATAACCCATCATCAGCGCCAGCGCGGTCTGGACCCAGATCGAGCTCGTTCCGGTGTCGCCGCCGATACGGCGTTGCATGTCGAATGCGTCTTTCGGATCGTCAATATCGATATGCTGCGGGTTGTCGTGCAGCGACTGCACCAGCAACGCGAGATTGGCGGTCGAAGAGCCGGTGTCGTAGAACATCCGTCCCGGCTGCTCGCCGGGCGCAAGCGTGCCCACTGCCTGCTGCCAGCCGGCGCGGATCTTTTCGATTCGCTCGCCCTTCTTCAACGGCGCCCCGTGCCCGTTGCTCAGATCAACTCGCACCGGCCGATGCAGATTGGCCAGGACCGGCCATTTGTCGTACTCCTTCAGTTGCCACGTCGTCCACGGAATCGGCACCCACGGGTTCGGCTTGAAGCCGTCCGGTATCTTCAGCGACGCGGTCTTCCAGAACTCGGGGAGCTTCGCCTGCCAATAATCCGCCGGCATCTCCTTTTCACCCTTCTTCCAGTAGGCTTTCTGAAGCTGCCAGAAATAATTCCACAGCTTGATCACGTCATATCGGGTCTGGGTGTTGTCGATTGCCTCTGGTGCGTCCACCACATATGGACGAATCAATCGGTCAACGCGATCCTTTCTCGTCACGAGCAACGCAACGTAACTGTCCGGATTCTTTGGTACGAAGTTTCCATCTTTTGTGGACAAACCCAGGTAATCGGCGCCCGGAGTACCCAAATAGGATCGCGTGTTGATTCCATCCTCAACCAGCAACACTACTGCCGGCAAGTCCGGCTCGCGGTCAAAAATATCAAACGCTCTAGAGACTACATCGTCCCCATACGCAGTATGTATTTCATCGAGTCTCGTATAAATTGTATTGCCAATCCCCGCCCCGTTATCCGCACTACTGATGTGGGTTGCCATCCGGCCCGCATCCGGATCACTCTCGTTTCGGGGCGGCCCGGCCACTATCACGGGAATCGGCCAATAATCGACCCATCCACGCAATGTATAGCCGAAAACGTTGTTCTCGCGCTTATGTCCCGCAAAGCTTCGATCACTACTCGACCACGGATATTGTTTGGGATCTTGCAGGAGCAACGTTCCATTGGTTCCTGCCTCGTCCAGCCGCATCAATAGCGCACGCTGGCGAAACCGGTCAACGGCGACGCCAAAGCGTCGTATCTCCAATGTGAACCGTGCGTCCCGAGATCCGTCCCCGGCAACGACAGCTTCATTTACGCTCGAGGGACGAGCGGCAGCGGGCGTGTCTCGAGGCGGCGAGTCTCGACGCAACGAGGCACCATAGGCGATACTGACGCATGCCGCCAACAATAACGGCGGCAAGATCAACAGCGACAAGCGTCGATACATTGCAATATTCCCTCCCAAAAATCCCTCCCTTCCAACAACAAACTCAAAGACTGCAATCCATAAGAGAGTCAGGATTGCGAGTGCGAGCAGAAATATTCGTGAAGCCGGTGGTCGCGTGACGTTTGTCGTAATCATGGCGCATCAATTTGTCAATGTACCGATCGTGCTTCTTTTGTATCTTCGCTATTTCGATCTTTCCTGGTTTCACTGACCACACCGTCAGGAAAATCCTTGGGCACGATATTTTCTTCCGGGAAAACTCCGCTTTCGTAATAGCTGCAATTGGCTTTTACTATTTCGGACGTTACGGGGTCGAGCTTTTTGCCGAGTTTTCTCTCGGCTTTTACTATATCGCTCTCCGGAAGTCTCCAATCGGCAATTGCCCGCAGGAGTTTTGCCCAGTCCGGATCGTCCAGCGCACGCGCCTGGCCTACCGATACATCGAACGCGGTCGCACAGCGGTGATTTCTACGACCGCTCATGACCGCCGAGTGATATGAGCTTTCTCCCTGATGATTATTCATCAGCCGAACCTTGGCTTCGTTGAGCGTCTCCTGCCGATAGACGACGATGTGCCCGGGCGACGGCGGTACCGTCGACACGACCCGGCCTACCTTGCACTGATCGTCTGGATCCTTGCCCGCATTCAACGACGCCTCGACCTCGGCGGTGGTCGGCAGCGTCCCATCCTCGCTCGTTGGCCATTCGATGGTTTGTGCGGGCAATGGCTGCAACGCACCTTCGCCACTGTTCGTGCTCAAGGCAATTTCCGCTTCGAGCTGGTCAATGGATTGTTTGCCGGGCGCATACTCGCCAGCATTATTTGCCGAAAGAGGCGTTACCTCCGTTCCAGGCAGCACATTGCCTTCCATTTCGGGATCGAACGGTGGCGTCAATGCTTCGCCATTGATATTGCGCTCGGTACCGACGCTTATCTGCGTCGATTTCACCCATGTCGTGAAGCCGCCGGGCAAGCCATGGGATGTTTCACCCTTTTCCCGCATCGTAAAGTTTCCGGGCGGCGTACCAACCTGAACCGGCTTGCCCTGCCGCAGACGCCGGGTAAAGACACGCTGCCGGAAAGCCGCCGACAGCAGATCGATTTTCTCAGGCTTGCTTCCCCGCTGCGCCGCACGCACGTGGATTGAGTCGGGCAAGCCCGAGCAACCCATGCCATTGACGCCGCGCAGACCGACGGTCGCATCCTCCGGGCTGAAGTACATATACACTTTGCCGCGATTGTCGCGCTCGGCGAACACGACGCATTCGTTGCCTTGCAACCCGCTCAGGCGCGTCGCCTGCACGGGATCCCACGTCGGGCCGACGATGCCGAAATTGTCCCGACCTGGCACGTACTTCAATTGATCGAGTGGTGGCGTCGAATATTTGCCGCTCGCCACAAACCCGGCCAGGTTTGCCAGGGTCTTTGCACGCGCGTAAGCCGTCTGCTGCTGGTCCCCGCGTTGCAGCAGCCGATCCATGAACTCCTCGCTCAAGCTGTAGGGCGAGTCGATCAGGACCAACGTGTCGGCAGGACGGTCAGCCGGGCCACATTGGTTGGGAATCAGCCCCTCGACGAGATAGGCCTGGGCGAGCAGCGATATCAGCGTGCCCTGACTGTGCGCAATGATGTTGACCGTCCCGTCCGGGTCGATAAGGCGGATTTGCCGCACCAATGCCGCGAGCCGCCGAGCTGCCAGCAACATGTAGTGCCGATTTTCCGCCTCGCGAAGCGGGTGCGTCGGGTCGCCCTGCATCCGGTCGAGAATTTTCGTCGTCATTCCCCCTTTGAAATTCGAGTCGAACATGTCGGGGATGTTGTTGGTCGCGTTGGCGAAGAATCCGCCGTTGCGCGCGCGGTGCTCATCGAGGCGGTTGCCGAACCGGTCGACGTACTGGCCGTTGACGGTTTCCTTATTGGGGTCCCGGGGCAAATCCTCCTTCCCGACGCGTAACCCCCAATAAAACGGAATCAACGGGCTCCTTGTCTCTTCGCTTTCCTGCCGACGATAGATGGCGTCGTCCATGTTCTTCATCATGTCGGCAACGCTCACCTGGCTCGGGTCGTTCGCCATGCGGCCGTGCGAGTACTCCGCGCCCTTGAAATCGGTGCGACCGAGGCGGTCGTTCAATCCATCGCACAGTCCGCCTTCGACCGTGCCGAAATCCGTTCCAAGGTCATTCACGCCATGGATCAGGATCGTCGTGCACGGGAAGCGATTTTGTACGTCGGTATTGACGAACGCATCCTGCGGCCGGTTGCAATTGAGAATCGCCTGATGTTCGCCGACGATCCGGGGCGACGAGGTTGTGGTATCGGACATGATCGCCTGCCTTAAACGTCGAAAACCTGAATGTGTGCAATGTGCATCGCGTCGCTCGATGCCAGCTCCGTCAACCCGTGTGCATCCGAGATCCCGTTAATGACCTGGCCATTGCGCAGCGTGATCTTGTATGGACGATTCGGCACGGGATGCATACCGTCGTCACCGTCGGTGCCGGGGTACCGCAAGCGGAACTTCTGATCGGCTCCTCCGCGATTGAACGCCGGCGGCGCAACGTGGTCCGTGTTCGGGCCGACGAAATCATGTCCCGCCGTGTGCGCGGTGAACGCACCGTCGGAACCGACCTCGACGCCGCCACCGACTTTCACGTAGCTTCCGTCTTCCGCGACGAGCCGGATCGACTTGCCCGAGATCAACACCTCGTCGCCGACCGACATGATCTGTATCCCCTTCTGAGCAGTCGCCGCAAGCGTGTCCTGTTGCGCCTGCAAGACAACGGGGCCCTCGCCGGCAATCGCACGGACGCCTTCTCCGCGCCCGAACAGGTGGATGCCCTGGCCCGCCGTCGTGATTACGCGCTGACCGCCGGCGAATTGCAGGTTCTGCCGCGCGATCTGATCGATGTTCTCGCCGGCGTAGGTCACGTAAGTCTTCGGGGTGATATTGAGCGCGCCCGCCTTTGCGCCGAATGCCATCAGCGCCTGAGAGTCGTCTGCGTCGGCGTTCGACGCACGATCGTCGCCTGAAGCGTGGCCGCCCGGCGTCCATCCCTTGAAGGCGGTCACGACAGCTTGCTGCCCCGTCGCATCGGTCGCCGTGCCGCCGTGCTGTCCGGCGTAATCTCCCAACGCCTTGAACAGCTCAGCGCATTCGCCGAGCAACTCGACGAGTTCATTGCGGTCAAGCTGTCCGCCGCTCGCCTGCGTACGCGCGTAAGTCGTCAGAAGCATCCCTTGCGCCGCGCGCAACGCAGCTGCCGCGTCCGTGCGCAATTCGGCGCCTTGGCCGCGGTCTGCACCCTGTCCGTTGTCGCGTGGTTGCGTCAGGTAGCCGAGATTCAACTGGCTATGCGCATGCTCCGATGCAAGCTGCGCGCTGATTTGCTGCGGTGTATCGTCGAGACGAAGCTGGTTGTAGCGTTGCCCCTTGATTTCCTTCGTCTTGATACCGGAGAGAAAGCGATTGCCCGGCAGACTGCCCGTATGAGTGAAACTCGCCGGCATGTTCGCGCCGTTTGCCAGCACGCCGATGATGACCAGCCTGTCCGGATCCCCGCCGAGGCTCCCGAGCAGAACTTCGGTGCCCACCCGCGGCAAGAAAGTCTCCCCGAAATTCGGCCCGGCCAGACTGGATGCCACGCGGATCGGTGCGCTGTCGCTCTCGTTGCTGTTCGTTCCGGCACCCTGCGCGTGCGCATGATCGCGGGAATCCTGACCGAGAATCTGCACGAACACGCAGCCATTCTCGTCGCAACTGACCTCCTCGCCCTCGGCCCCGACCACGCGCCCGGTAATCAACGGCGTCGGCGGAAGGTCGGTCTTGGGATCGTAAAGCGGCGTGAGAGGCGTGCCACGCGGCACGCACGAGAACGTATTTTCGTAGCGCGTATCCTGCCCGGACGGGTCGCCATCGCTCAGCGAGCGTGGCTGCTGAAGCGTGTGGCTGGCGGCGAACAGCGTCTGCGCACGCTCGTTCAACCCTTTGGGCAGATTGTTCCAGATCTCGTGGTGCAGTGACGTAATCACGAATTGCTGCTTGTCGGACGGGAGCGTGCCCCACTCGTCCTCTCCGGCGATCGTGATCCATGAGCCGACTGCGAGGTCGCGAATTCCGCTCACGCCGTCGTATCGAACCGCCTGCGCTTCATGAGCCAGAATGCGATCTTCCGTCATCCGTTCGTGGTCTGCCCACGAGTCCGCCATATGCGGGACGTCGATCACGAAGTCCGATAGCAATTTCGCGAGATCGTTACCCGATTCGCCTTGATCGATCCTTGTCGATGCGCTCGACTGGTCCACGCGGGCATATCGGTAGTCCCACGAAGGTCGCCCCGATTCCCCCGAAATCAGTTGCTGGCGCATCGTCAGAGCGGTGATGGTGTCGCGCTGTTCCGTTCCAGCGTCTCGTGGATGGACGCGCACTGTACCTGCGGCGGACTCGCTCAGTTTCTGAGGGTCATCGCAGAACACCAGCGTATGCACGGGAGGATCGCCGTCTTTCGCCTCCCCGCTCACCCGTCCGGCGCGCACGAACAGCGTGATGCCGTCGCGACGTGCAATCCGGGAGATGAAACGGGCATCAGATTCGTTGACCTGGCGTACGAAAGAGCGACTTGGATAGCGGGATCTGTCGAGTTGGGACAGGTCGAACTCGAACGCCTGCGCGAGGGCAACACTACGCTGTCGCCATTCGCTCAGGACGACTCCAAGTACATCGACAACGCTGACGTTACGGAAGATGCGGGAATTGGTGCGCTTTTGCAGCAGGTTCACCGCGTCGGTCACGGTGAACTGGTAAACCGTCAGCTCCCCGTCGGTCCGGCCGATCTGAACGGCGCTGACGATTGCGTTGATGGCATGCAGTTGGCCGCGATCCGTGACGATACCGACTGAGACCGGCGCACCAATGAAAAGCTTCGGAGGCAAATCGCCCTGCTGCGAAATGCAGGTCAGATAGCCGCTGATGCCGGTCATCATGCTTTCGCGGATGCTCGCGTGCTGCAACGCGATCTTCGACGCCAGCGCGTGCTGCGCCTTACCCCAATTCAGCACGACCGGCCGGCGATTCGCATCGATTCCCGATACGAATTTGCGGAACGACTCTCGGATATCCACGACGGTCTCTCAGTTTGATTCGTTATGACCCGCCGGATGTTGCTGTTCTAAATAGCTGGCGGCTGCGCGCGAGTTTACCAAAATGTGACACGGAAATAACAATCGGGGATGCCGACTAACAATTTTTCATGTTATTCGACGAAGAACACTATATTCCGCCGCTCTATCTGGACCGACGCGCAGTGCTCCGAACGTCGGATGTCTCCCGGGCCCCGCCCAAGGCGCGTACACGCTTCCATCGCTGTGTTCGTCTTGGCTAGACGGGCCGAAGTGAATGCTGATGCTATAAATGTGCATATAGCGTGCAATAAAAAGCAGTCGTGGAATCCGATATCACCGGCAGTTCCAGCGATTTCGCCTAATTCATGGCGTCATTGAGAGGACCGACGAGCATCGCTCCGATCGTCTCGGCGAAGCAATTCGCTCTCGCTTTGCACATCCACATCCATATGCAAACGCTCGCGGGGCTGGCCCATGTACACCGTAACATGATGAGCCGTTTGGCAGGCTCCGAGAGCGTACGGAAGTTCCTTGGAGACGCGCCTCGGATCATTCGGGCAGCAACCGATATATCCGGCGACGTACAGAGCACGCTCTTCTGGTATCGCAATGCCCCGTTGCCAATCCGCAATGCCACAGCAACGATCTCCCGTCTCGAGACGCTGGGCGCCATTTAGGCGGAACTTCCCGTCAACCTCGAGCGGTAGCTATTGAATTGGGAAATTAATAGTTTTGTTCAAATACTGCAAAAAAGGGCCACCGTTTTTCCAGCCTACATCCCCTCCCATCAACATCCGCCCCCCAATAATCCTCCTTGACACCCTATCTTTCGATATATATCTTTAGATATGTTTTACGACATATAGGACACGATCATGCGACACAACTCCTCCCGCGGCCATGCCCGATGCGACGGTCATGGTGCGCATGCGGGCCCTGACTGGTACACCAGTGTCTGGCAACTGATCGGCCGCCATCGGCGCGGCCACGATCCGTTCGGCGGCGGCCCGTTCGGTGGCCGTGGCGGACGCGGCGGCTTTGGCGATTTCGGCGACGACGGCATGCCGCGCGGCCGCCAGTTCAGCTCCGACGATCTCCAGCTCCTGCTGCTCGCGCTGGTCGCCGAGCAACCGAGCCACGGCTACGAACTGATCAAGGCGCTCGATACGCGCTCGAACGGCTTCTACAGCCCGAGCCCCGGCATGGTGTATCCGGCGCTCACGTATCTCGACGAAGTCGGCTTCGTCGCGTCGCAGGCGGAAGGCAACCGCAAGCGCTACGCGCTGACCGACGCCGGCCGCGCGCATCTCGATGCACAGCGCGAACGCGTCGACACCTTGTTCGCACGCCTCACGCACCTCGCACGCAAGATGGAATTCATGCGCCGCGCGTTCGCCGGCGAAGCGGCGGGCAGCGAGGCACAGGACGACACGCAGCCCGGCTGGCTGCCGGAGTTCGTCGAGGCCCGCCTCGCACTGAAGCGGGCGCTGCTCCACAAGAGCGCGGCCGATGCCGACGAACAGCGGCGCATCGCGGCAATCATGCGCCGCGCGACGGCCGAAATCGAAGGCGGCACCGGCGCGTAACCCGCGCCGTCCCGTCAAAACCCAAGGAGTACGGATTGATGCATAACCCCTCCGAACGCGCCGTCACGCGCGTGCGCCATACCCTCAAGTTCCGCCTGCTGCAGGTCGTGCGCGTGCACGCCGTGACGCCGCACCTGCTGCGCGTCACCCTCGGCGGCCCCGACCTCGCGGATTTCGAATCGTCGTCGTTCGACGATCACGTGAAGGTGTTCTTCCCGCCGCCCGGCGCCGAACGCCCCGCGATGCCGACGCTCGGCGCGAACGGCCCCGAGTTTCCCGAAGGCGAACCGAAGCCGGTCGCGCGCGATTTCACGCCGCGCCGTTTCGACCGCGCCGCCTGCGAACTCGATCTGGAATTCGTGCTGAACCATCCGGGCCCCGCATCGCAGTGGGCGGCACAGGCACGCGTCGGCCAATGGCTCGGCATCGGCGGCCCGCGCGGATCGTTCGTGGTCCCGATCGATTTCGACTGGCATCTGCTGATCGGCGACGATACGGCGCTGCCGGCGGTCGCGCGGCGTCTCGAGCAATTGCCGGCCGGCGCACGCACGGCGGTCGTGCTGGAAGTCGCGGATCGCACCGCGCAGATCGCGTTCGATACGCGTGCCGACGTGCATGAAATCTGGCGCTTTCGCGCCGAAGCCGACGCCGCGGACGGCGACCCGCTGCTGAACGCGGTGCGCGAGCTGCCGCTGCCGTCCTCCGGCGACGGTTACGTGTGGGCGGCAGGCGAAGCGCAATCGATGCGCGCGGTGCGTCAGCACCTGACCGGCGAGCGCGGCGTCGACAAGTCGCGCATCCGCGCGGCGGCCTACTGGAAGCGCGGCGCGACGGCCGTGCACGAAACGCTGGAAGACTGACGCGAACGGGTGCCCGCGCACGGGCGGGCTTGGCATCGGCGGGGCGGCTGGTATATATCTATGTCTGCGACGCCGCTGTCGGGCGACAGCCGCCGCAGCCCGCCCAGGAGCGCCCGGTCATGACGAGAGAACGCCACGCTTCGCCTTTCCTTCGCAATCTGAAGATCGCCGGTTATTGCGGCCTGGCGGTCGTCGTGCTCGCGCTGTTCGTCGCGATGTGCGCGATCCTGAAGGAAAGCGCGCTCGAACGTGACGCCGCGCACCATCCGGGCGAGACGCCCGAACTGCATGAAGCGGGCGGCGGCCCGTCCGCTTCGGCGGAAGCAGCCAAGACGCCCGGTTGACGGCGTCCGGCCCGCACTTCTCCCGCGTAGTCCTGCCGCTCAGGGCGTGCGCTCGCGCCCCATCAGCACCGCGTGCACGACGTCGCCGATCCGCTCGAGCAGCTCGACCACGCGTTGTCCGTACAGGTGCGCGGCCAGCGCGCCGGCCGTGCCGACCAGCACGCCGCCGGCCATGTCGAACGGCCAGTGCACGCCCGCATACACACGCCCCCATGCAATCGCGACGGCCATCGCGGCCATCACGACGCCGGTCAGCCGCGTGCTGCCGGCGAGCATCATGCCGACCGCGAGACTCCAGGCAAACGTCATGTGATCGCTTGGAAACGAGCTGTCCGGCGCATGCGGAATCAGTTGCGTGCCGATTCCGGCCATGAACGGCCGCGGCGAAAACCAGAAATGCCCGATCACCTGCGCGAGCGCCAGCGCCACACACGTGCCGACGCCGGCCTCGATCGCCTGGCGGCGCGTCGGGCGTTCGCCGAAGATCCAGGTCAGCAGCAGCATCGCGGGCAGCGCATAGACGAGCCAGTCGGCGGCGAAGATCGCGAGGTGGGCAACGCCGGGGTGCGGCGCGGCGCCGGCATTGAAGGCGGAAAACAGGGTGAGATTGAGGTTCTGCATGAATCCGGTTGCGTGGGATGTCGTGACGGGACCGGCGGTGCCGGTCGGATGCGAACGATGCTAGTGCTCACTCGCTTAAGCAGTGCTTAATGCGCCGGGCGACCGGTGACCAGGACCGAGGCCCGCGCGCGAACGCACTTAGAGCCTGTACTGCAACACAAGTTCACACAATTGTCACATTCCCGCGCGACTGTCTCCCGTAAAAGCTCACCGACCATCCCGTAAAGGCTCACCTTTTTCACATCGTGGCGTCACCGGCCCGTGCGAGTATCGGACCGCTCACGCGCGCCATGCCGTTTACACCGTTCGTCTCAATATTTGCGTCGCAAATCATTCGAAATCGGCAACAATTAATTCCATATGCGGCATCGCACAACGGCAACGCACAGGCATAGGATTACGAGCTTACGAGCACTCATCCACGAAGCGATCAACAACAAGGAGTCCGCATGAAACCCAGCGATGTCCGATCGAAAGCGTTTGCGATGCCGTTGACCAGCCCGGCCTTTCCGATGGGCCCGTACCGTTTCGTCGATCGTGAGTTTCTGATCATCACGTACCGCACCGATCCGGACCGTCTGCGTGAAATCGTGCCCGAGCCGTTGCAGGTCAAAGAGCCGCTCGTCCATTACGAATTCATTCGCATGGCCGATTCGACCGGCTTCGGCGACTACACGGAAAGCGGCCAGGTGATCCCCGTCGAGTACAACGGCCAGGCCGGCGGCTACACGCTCGCGATGTATCTCGACGATCACCCGCCGATCGCCGGCGGCCGCGAGCTGTGGGGTTTCCCGAAAAAACTCGCGTCGCCCACGCTGCACGTGAACACCGACCACCTCCTGGGCACGCTCGACTACGGCAAGGTGCGCGTCGCGACCGGCACGATGGGCTACAAGCACAAGGAACTCGACATCGACGAGCAGACGAAGCGCCTCGCCGGCCCGAACTTCCTGCTGAAGATCATCCCGCACGTCGACGGCACCGCGCGCGTGTGCGAACTGGTGCGCTACTACATGCAGGACATCAGGATGAAGGGCGCGTGGACGGGCCCCGCGTCGCTCGAACTGGCACCGCACGCGCTCGCGCCGGTGGCCGACCTGCCGGTGCTCGAGATCGTCGAAGCGCGCCACCTCGTCGCGGATTTGACACTCGGCCTCGGCGAAGTCGTCTACGATTACCTGGCTCAGTAACACGTCCGCAGTCCTTTCTCCCTGTCAATCCTTTCACCACGGGAATTCGAAATGAGCAACCTGAATGGCAAGACCGCAGTCGTCACGGGCGCCGCAAGCGGCATCGGCAAGGAAATCGCGCTGGAGCTCGCGAAAGCGGGCGCGGCCGTGGCGATCGCCGACCTGAACCAGGACGGCGCAAACGCGGTTGCCGACGAGATCGTCAAGGC
>NZ_QTPU01000034.1:0-73475 GCF_003857805.1 Burkholderia sp. Bp9099 | reverse complement strand
ACCTTCGTGAACGGCTTGTGCCAGCTGAGGCCCTCGCGCGCGAGACGCGCCCAGAAGCCTTCGTAATCCTGCTCGGCCTCGGCGGCCAGCGCGCGGTAGGCCGGCATGCCGGAGATGTTGGCGCGCTCGCGTGCGTCGGCCGACGGTTCGAAGATTCGGTGTTCCTGCAGGATCGATACGAGGGCAGTCAAGGTGTTCTCCGTGGAAATCGTTGGTGTGCGGCCTGACTGGTGAAACGCAACTTGCATGCCAGTCGCGCGGGTATTCGGCCGCAGCGGCGTGCGTGCGCGTTGCAGTGCGGTTCACGTAGATCGATATGCAGTGCAAAGCATAAAAAGATCAGGAACTCGATGCGCTTGCCGGCCTGCGCGTTGCGTCGAAATGCAGCAGCGGGTGTTGCAGGCGTCAACACGGCACACGATGCGCGGCGTGCACGCCGCTGGCCGGACGCCGCGCTACGCGATGAACGACCGGAGCGTGCCGAGCGCGTCGGATGCGCGAAGCCGCGCGAGCGCCGACGCCTCGATCTGCCGCACGCGTTCGGCGGACAGGTTCAACTGGCGGCCGATGTCGCGCAGCGAGCAGCCTTCGTCCGCGTGCAGTCCGTAGCGCAACCGCAGGACCGTCGCCTCGCGCGGCGGCAGCCGGTCGATCGCGGCGGCGATCGTATGGCGCAACTGGGCGGCGCCGGCCGCGTCTTCGGGCGACGGCGACGACAGGTCGGGCGCGACGTCGGCGAACGTCATGTCGCCTTCCGGCGACACCGGCAAATCCGCCGACACCGGCTCCTTCACGATCGCCATCAGGTCGCGCACCTTGTCGACCGGCTCGCCCATGTGGACGGCCAGTTCGGCCGGCGTCGCGGCCGTGCCCGTGCGTTGCCGATGCTCGCGCGCGAGCCGCGTCAGCTTGTTCAGCGCGTCGACCGTATGCGTCGGCACGCGGATCGTGCGGCCGAGGTCGGCGAGCGCATGCGTGATCGCCTGCCGGATCCACCAGGTCGCGTAGGTCGAGAAGCGGAAACCGCGCCGGTAGTCGTAGCGCTCGATCGCCTTCAACAGGCCGATGTTGCCTTCCTGGATCAGGTCGGCGAACGCCAGGCCGCGATCGGGATAGCGCTTCGCGATCGACACGACGAGCCGGAGGTTCGCGTCGAACAGTCCCGTCCTCGCCGGCTGCATCGCGCGCTCGATCGCGGCGAGCCGCGCATCGAGCGACGCGGTCGCGCCGGGCGGCAGCGCCGACGCCGGGGCATCGCGCACGATCGCGGCGCGTGCGTCGACGAACTCGGCCGCGCGCCGCGTCAGCGTCGGCCCGCAGGCCGGATGGGCGGCGATGCACGACGCGAGCCAGCCCGCGTGGTCGTCGTCGGTCGACCGCGCAAACGACGGCGGGACGCCCACGTCGGCCAGCATCCGCGCCAGCCGGCCCCGCAGCGCGCGCTGCCGGCATGCGCGCTTGCGCAACGGTTCGCTCATCCGTTCGAGTGCGCGGGCGGACAGGCTCACCGTGCCGAGCAGCGCCGCGACGTCGCGTACTTGCGCGCGATACGCGGCGGAAGCGGTGCCGCCCGACAGCAGCGCCGCTCGCATGCCGCCGGCGAGCGCGTCGATGCGGGCGAGCCGTGCCACGACGGCGTCGCGCCAGGCCGAATCCTCCGGTGGCGTCTCGTCGTCGCGTGCGGGTTCGCCGGTGGAAGCGGCCGTAGCGTCCGCATCGACCCTGTCCGCCGGGCGGTCGTCGCGCGGGCTGTCGGCGAGAAAGATCACGTAGGTCGATGCGGCAGTCCGGCATTCGGCGATCTCGGTGCGGATCGACACCAGCGCGTCGAGTGCATCGGGGTCGCCGCACAGCACCGCGACCGACGCCGCGCGGCCGCGCTCGATGCGCTGCGCGTACGCGAATTCCTCGTCGCGCGTGAGGAGCGGTGTCGTGCCCATCTCGCGCAGGTACAGCCGGACCGGATCGGTCGTGCGCGGCGCGAGCAGGTCGGCCGCGGCGAGCGTGCCGGCGCCGTCGGCCCATGCACGCGCGGGCGGCGCGGGCCGGAAGTAGCGGTCGAGCGTCCAGCCGCTCGCGGTATCGGCGCTGTCGCACACCGCGATGCCGAGTTCGGCGAGCACCGCGGCGGCGGCATCGATGCCGCTGTCGCTCGCATCGTCGTCGGGCAGCGCGTCGATGATGTCGCCGCGCGTGACGAAGCCGCGCGACAGGCCGGTCGCGATCAGCGCGTGCAGATGCGCGACGGCGTGCGGCGGCGCGCCGTCGTCGATGCCGGCCGCGGGCGCCGGTGCGTGCCGCGCCGGCATCCCGTCGCGCGACGCGTCACGCGCGCTTCGCATACACGTTGCACCAGCCGTCCGCCGCGACCAGCTTGCCGCCGAACATCGGACACGTGCCGGCGGCATCCGCCGCTTCGCCCTTGTAGAAGCGGCAGTTCACGCAGCGCTGGCCGGCCTGGTATTTCGGGAACTGCGCGGCGTCGACGCTGGACGCACGCGCGCGATAGCCGAGCGTCTTCGCGGCGGCGTCGTTCTCGTCGACGAGCGGCGGCGCCGCGAGTGCCGTGCGTGCGGCGGCGAGCGTCGCGCACAGGCCGATGGTATGGATGATGAAGGTTCTGCGGGAGGTCGGGTACGTCACGGTCGTTTCCTGGTGAAGATGAAATCGTGGGGAAGGGCGCGGCCCGCATCGCGTGGCGGAGCCGCTTGCCCCGGTGTTACTGGCTCGCGTCCTTGTGCGCGGCGGGACCGGCGATGAGCGGCGCGGTCGATGCGTGGGCGGTATCGGCCGTCAGCTTGCTCTTGCCGGCGGCATAGCCGTTCGACGCGAGCAGGAAGGCCATCAGGTCCGCGTAGTCTTCGTCCTTCAGCTTGCCGGGCTGGTCCGCCGGCATGTTGGTCGCCATGTAGCCGAACACGCCGCCGATCGTCAGGTGCGAATGCGACAGCGGCGCGAACGACGGGCCGCTCAGCGCGGGCGCGGTGTTGCCTTCGAGGTCGGCGCCGTGGCACTTCGCGCACGCATTGCCGTAGATTTCCTTGCCGTGTGCGACCTGGGCCGCGTCGAACGTCGGCGCGGCGTCGCCGGTGCTCGCGGCGACGCGGATGAAGCCGCCTGCGGGCACGTTGCGCGCGCGCAGCAGGCTACCGGGCGCGCGGCCTGCGCTCGCCGTCGCGCCGTCGAGGAAACGCGACGGCGTGCTCGACTGGTGCGCTTCGAGCGCGCTGCCGGGCAGTGCCCACTTGCGGGTCAGCGCGGCCAGCCGGCCGTTGTCCTTCATCCGCGTGAGTGCCGCGTCGATCCGCTGCTGCAACGCGGCCGAGCGCGGCGCGAACGCGAACGTGAGCTGCCACTCCGCATACGGCGACGCGGTCGCGCCGATGCGGAACGCCTGTTTCGGATGCGCGGCCCGGTACGCGACGACCGCCGGATACCAGACGATCGCGCGATGCGCGCGGCCGCGGGCGACCGCGTCGACTGTTTGCTCGGACGTGTTCTCGAGATCGAAGCGCGCGTTCTTCTGCTGCACCGCGATCAGTTGCGCGGGGCTCGCGTAGGTGGCCGCGACGATTTCCCGGCCGGTCGGCGGCGTGCCGGCGTCGCGGCGCGTGACGCTCACGTAGCCCGAGCGCAGGTAGCCCTGCGAGAACAGCAGCTTCGTGTCGGATGCGTCGGCGATGGCCGAGCGCGGGAAGCCGGCGAGCACGTCGCAATCGCGTTCGAGGATGCCGGCGAGTTCGTGCGCGGATACGCCGTCGTCGTCGCTGCCGCCCGCGTCGTGTGCGGCGAAGCTGGCGGCGATGCCGGCCGTGCGGAACACCTCGCGGGCGACGGCCTTGTCGAGCGCGGCCGTCGGCGTGCCGGGCAGCGAGCAGACGCGTACCGCCGTCGCGGCCGTGGACGGCACCGGGGTCAGCGCCGTGCCTGCCGCGAGCGCACAGGCCACGGCGAGGCGGGAAAGTCGGAGGTTCATGATCGTACGCTCGGTTGAAAAGGAGAAGGGAGGCGGCACCCGCGCCGGCGGCGCGGGTGCGATGCGGTTGATCGGACGTCGATCAGCCGCGGTCGAGGGCGAACACGTACAGCGTGCCGCCGCGCGGCACGTCGTCCGCCGCCTTGGCCATCGGGCCGCCCCAGATCGGGTTTGCGCCGCCGTAGCCGGCGAGCACTGCTACGTACTCCTTGCCGTCGACTTCGAAGACGGACGGCTGCGCGATGATCCCGCTCGCGAGCTTCGGGCTCTCCCACAGCACCTTGCCGGTCGACACGTCGAACGCGTACAGGTGGCCGTCGAGCGAGCCGCTGAACGCGAGGCCGCTCGCGGTCGTCGCGACGCCGCCGTTCCACGGCAGCTTGCTCCAGTGGCTCCACACCTTCTTGCCGGTGTTCACGTCGATCGCCTGGAGTTCGCCGTAGCCTTCGCTGCCCGGCTCCGGCTTGATCTCGAAGCCTTCGCCGAGATACGGCAGCCCTTCCATATAGTTGACCGACTTGCCCGACAGGCTCATGCACGCATGCAGCGCCGGGACGATCGCGAGATGGCGCACGGGGTCGTACGACATCGACCACCAGTTCTTGCCGCCGAGGAAGCTCGGGCACGTGTCGATCGTCGTGCCGACCTTCGGATACTTCGCGGGATCCTGGATCGGCGCGCCGTCTTCCGTGTAGCCGGTGACCGACGTGGCCTTCACGAACGGCTCCGCATAGATCAGCTTGCCGGTGTCGCGGTCGATCGCATGGAAGTAGCCGTTGCGGTCGGCATGGACGATCGCGTCGTGTTCCTTGCCCTTGTACTTGATCGTCGCGAGCACCGGCGTGTTGACGCCGTCGTAGTCCCAGGTGTCGTGCTTCGTGTACTGGTAGTGCCACTTGAGGTCGCCGTTCTTCGGATCCAGCGCGAGCAGCGAATCGGAGTACAGGTTGTCGCCCGGCCGCAGGTCCGCGAGCCACGGCCCCGGGTTGCCGACGCCCCAGTACAGCGTGCGCGTCGCCGCGTCGTAGGTGCCGGTCAGCCAGGCCGGTGCGCCGCCGTGCGCCTGCATGCCGTCGGGCCAGGTATCGGCGTGCTTCTCGCCCTGGCCGGGGATCGTGAAGCGCTTCCACAGCAGCGAGCCGTCGTTCGGGCTGAGCGCCGCGATGAAGCCGCGTGCGCCGTATTCGCCGCCCGAGCTGCCGACCACGATCGCGCCGTCGAGCGCGAGCGGGGCGAGCGAGAACGCGTAGCCGAGCCCTGGTTCGAACATCTGCTTCTTCCACACGAGCGCGCCGGTCTGCGCGTCGAGCGCGGCCACCTCGCCGCTCAGCATCGCGACGTAGACGTTCTTGCCGTATAGCGCGACGCCGCGGTTCACGACGTCGCAGCAGGCCGTCTTGAACGATTCCGCGCCGAGCTTCGGTTCGTATTTCCACAGCTGTGCGCCGGTGGCCGCGTCGAACGCGTACACGTTGTCCTTCGGCGTGGTCACGAACAGGTAGCGGCCGTTGACGATCGGCGTGGCCTCGAAACCCTGCTTCAGCTCGGCCGGAAACTTGTAGCTCCACGCCTGCGTGAGCTGCTTCACGTTCGACGCGTCGATCTGCTTGAGCGGCGAATGCGCCTGGCCGCTGTACGTGCGGTAGTAGGTGAGCCAGCCCGGATCGCGTTGCGCATCCGTGAGCCGCTGGTACGTGACGGCCGGATAATCCGCGGCAGCGTCCACCAGGCCGGGATTCAAGGCGATCGCCGCCGCCGCCGCGATGCCGATCGTTGCCAGTCGGCTCGTCGAAGCCGAGAGTTTTTTCATGGTTGTCTCCTGAGTCATTGTGGTCGCACCGCGGCCAACACATGGCCGGGCCGGCAGGGTGGGGATCCGGGTCCAGTGCGCAGCCAGTCACGCAAATCGCATGCCACTGCGGCGCGCGCCTTGCCGGGCAAGGCGCAGCGGCCGATTGCGCGCGTTGCGGCGACGCGGGCGGCGCGGCGCGGCTGATCCGCGGGTGTTGCGTTCGGGGACAGCCGCGGGCCGAGTGTTGCGAAACATGACAACGCCGTGAGCGGACGGGAGCCGCGCGCATGCGATACGTGGCGCACGGCCAATCGCGGCAGGGCATGCCTGAATGAATGACGGTGCGGCGCAGGGACGGCGATCGTCGTCGACTGTGTGAGTCGACGGCGCGCCGTTACCCGGTGCGACGCACGCATGCAACGGACCGCGCGCCCGCGGCGGCGCGCCCGATCCGAACGACGATCGCGCATACGACTGCGCGAGCGCCGTACCGTTGATCCAAATTGACACAGGTGCAACAGCGGTGGCACGAACTGCAACAGGTCGGCGGTTGCATATCGACGCGTGGCGGCTTCAACCTGCGCCGGCCGGGCGATGCGGGCATCGGCATGCTTCTTGCCGTTCGAACCGGCAACGATTCCGCGCAGCGAGAAACCACCATGCCCGTCCCGATGCCGTTCGATGCCGACCGCAGGTCCGACCGCCGCCGCGTGGTCGCGCTCGCATACGGCATCGCGCCCGTCGGCGCGGATGCGGCGACGATCGCGATGTCGCAGGCCGTGCGCGCACGCGAACCGCTGCACGCGGTCGCGCTGGCGGTATTCGCCGTCCATGCGGCCATCACGGTCGCGCTGTGGCATGCGTGGGTGCCGGCTGCCCGCCCGACGCTAGCCCGTGCGCTCGCCGTCGAAGTGGACGCGAGCGAATCCGCGCGGGTGGCCGAACCGGGCGAGCAGCGCCGTACGGATAGCGCAACACGGGTTCCCCCCGTGCACGGGCCTTCGCATGCGCGCCGCGAAACGGTCATGCCTGGGGAGATTCGGCCGAACCCGACGGTGCCGCGTCGGGTCGATCGCACAAGTCCTTCGCGCCAGCCCCCGGCCGCAACCGCCGTGGCGCGGCCGGACGGCGAATTGGAGCGAGCCGGGGCGGTACCGGAACCGGCGTCGCCGGCCGCCGCACACGCATCGGCCGATACCGCGACGGTGCCTGCGCACGCGGCGCCCGCCGCACCATCGGCAACCGCGCCCGAACCCGTCACCGCACCGCGGTTCGCGGCGGCGTACCTGCGTAATCCCGCGCCCGACTATCCGGACGTCGCGCAGCGGCGCGGCTGGGAAGGCACCACATTGCTGAACGTGCATGTGCTCGCGAGCGGCCGGCCCGACCAGGTCCTGCTGTCGGCGAGCAGCGGACACGACGCGCTCGACGAGGCGGCCGTCGCGGCGGTCACGGACTGGCGCTTCGTGCCGGCGAAACGCGGCACGGAATCGATCGACGGCTGGGTCAGGGTGCCGGTCGTGTTCAAACTCGGAAACTAGGGAGTCCGTCATGTCTGACTACATCCACTACGCGGTCGTCGGCGCGTTTGCGCTCCTCGCGGTGCTGTCGGCGCTCACCTGGACGCTGATCACCGTGAAGGCGCTGCTGCATGCGCGCGTCGTGCTCGGCAACCGCCGCTTTGCCGCGGGCCGCGGCGATCGCACGGCACTGTCGATGCCGACGGACGACGAGGCGGCCGCCAGCTCCAACGCGCGCCTGCAGCGCGCCGTGTGCGCCGCATTGCGCGATCTCGACGCACCCGAGCCGCACGCCCCGGCCACATTGGTTGCGTGGGACCGCCGCGACCTGCTCGAACGCACGCTCGCGCGCGCGATCCGGCGCGAACGGCGGCCGCTCGAGCGCGGGCTCACCGTGCTCGCGTCGATTGCGAATGTCGCGCCATTCGTCGGGCTGTTCGGCACTGTGTTCGGCATCGTCCACACGTTGCAGTCGATGACGGCGTCGGCCACGAACGGCATCGATGCGATCGCGGGGCCGATCGGCCAGGCGCTGGTCGCGACCGGGATCGGGATCGGCGTCGCGATTCCGGCGGTGCTGGCTTACAACCTGTTCCTGCGGCAGCTCAAGACCGTGACGGCCGGGCTCGACGAGTTCGGGCAGGACCTGATCGCGCTGGCCGAACAGCGCCGCTTCCGGATCGACGCGCCGGTGCATGCCGCGCTGCCGGCGGCAAGCAATGCGGGCGTGCGCCGGGCGGCCGTATGAGGACGGACGAGCGCGAAGCCGACGCGGGCGAACCGCTCGGCGAGATCAACGTGACGCCGCTCGTGGACGTCGTCCTCGTGTTGCTGGTGATCTTCATGGTCGCGGCGCCGCTGATGACGCATGCGATCCGCGTCGACCTGCCGAAGGCAGCCGCGCCCGCGCGCGACCCGCGTGCGGCGACCGTCACCGTGACCGTCGACGCGCACGGCGCGATCCGGATCGACGGCACGCCGGCCGCGCCGGCCGAGGTCGAAGCCGTGCTGACACGCCGCGTCGCGCACGACCCGCAGACGAGCGTGAGCCTGCACGCGGACCGCAACGAGCCGTTCGGCACCGTGGCCGGCGTCATCGCGTCGATCGGACGCGCGCGTGTCGCGCATGTCGCGATCGCGACGGCGGACGGCGCTGCCGGGCCGGCGCCGTGAAGCGAACGATGTCGGTGGAGATGAGCGTCGATCTATCGATACGGACAACGATATAAAAACGCAAAGACAAGAATGGAGGAGACGTGGAGATGAAGGAAACCGATGGGGCGAAGCACCGTTTCGCCGCACGGCGTGCGGGCGTGACGCTGTGCTTCGGCGGCATGCTCGGCGGCTGGCTCGCGCCCGCGTCGGCGCAGGTCGAACCGGCCGGCAACGCCGATGCGCCGACGCTCGCGCCGATCGTCGTCGTCGGCACGACGCCGCTGCTCGGGATCGGCACGCCGCTCTCGCGCGTGCCGGCCAACGTGCAGACGATTCGCGGCGAGGACCTCGCGCGCCAGCACGACAGCGTGTTGACCGACTACTTCGAGAAGAACGTCTCGAGCGTCGACATCAACGAGGCACAGGGCAATCCGTACCAGACGGACGTGAACTACCGCGGCTTCACCGCGTCGCCGGTGGTCGGCACGCCGCAGGGGCTGTCGGTGTTCGTCGACGGCGTGCGTGTCAACGAGCCGTTCGGCGACGTCGTGAACTGGGATCTGATCCCGCAAGCGGCGATCGACACGATGCAGCTGATCCCCGGTTCCAATCCGACCTACGGCCTCAACACGCTCGGCGGCGCGCTCGCGATCACGACGAAGAACGGCAGGACGAGCCCGGGCGGCGCCGCGCAGGTATCGATCGGATCGTGGGGACGCAAGACCGCGCAGATCGAGCAGGGCGGACGCATCGGCAGCCACCTCGACTATTACGTGACGGGCAACGTCGCGAACGACAACGGCTGGGCCGATCACAACGCGAGCCGCGTGCGGCAGGGCTTCGGCAAGCTGCGCTACACGGACGCCGATACGACGCTGTCGATCTCGGCCGGCGGCGCGGACAACGCGCTGCAAGGCTCGCAGACGATTCCGCGCACGTTTCTCGACAATCGCGCGCAGGCCTACACCTATCCCGACCTGAACCGCAACAGCGCCGCGTACGTCACCGTGGCGGGCGACCATTCGTTCGGCGACCACGTGCAGTTGAGCGGCAACGTCTATTACCGGCACTATCGCAACACCAACATCAGCAGCAACGTGAACGACGATTTCGGCAGCGTCGACGGCAGCGGCGCCACCGACACCGTGCAGGCGACCAACGCCCGCTCGGTGATCGCGACCGACAGCTACGGCGCGAACCTGCAGCTGACGCTGCTCGGCAAGCTCGCCGGCATGGACAACCAGTTCGTGGCGGGCGCATCCGCCGATCTCGCGAACTCGGGGTTCGAGCAATCGTCGCAGGATGCGATGTTCACGGCGACGCGCGCGACGGTCGGCATCGGCGACTTCACGCAGACGACGCGCGCGAAGACGCGCAACGCGAACTACGGCGTCTACTTCGACGACACGCTCGCGCTGACGCGGCAATGGTCGCTGACACTGGCCGGGCGCTACAACGTGTCGCGCGCGGCGATCGAGGACGTAAGCGGCCTGCAGCCGTTGCTTACCGCGCGCCACACGTTCGCGCGGTTCAATCCGGCCGTCGGCGTCACGTGGAATCCGGCGCCGGGCTTCACCGCGTATGCGACGTACAACGAAGGGATGCGCTCGCCGACCGCGATCGAGCTCGCGTGCGCCGATCCGGCCGCGCCGTGCTCGTTGCCGAACGACTTTCTCGCCGATCCGGCGCTAAAGCCCGTGATCGCGAAGACGATCGAGCTGGGCGCGCGCGGCCGGGTGGGCCAGGCGACGACGTGGAGCGCGGCCGTCTACCGCACGACGCTCGACGACGACATCCAGTTCATCAGCAGCAACGGCGGCGCGAGCACGCTCGGTTATTTCCAGAACGTCGGCAAGACGCGCCGGCAAGGCTTCGAACTCGCGGGCCATACGCGGCTCGGGCCGCTCGGCATCGGCGTCAGCTACAGCTATGTCGACGCCAGCTACCGCTCGACGTGGACCGAAAGCAGCGCGAGCAATTCGAGCGCCGATGCGCGCGGCAACATCGTCGTCCGCTCCGGCGACCGCATTCCGGGGATTCCGTCGAGCACCGTGAAGCTGCGGCTCGACTATGCGGCGACGCCGACGTGGACCGTCGGCACCCGCATCACGTATCGCAGCGGCGTGTTCGCGCGCGGCGACGAGAACAACCAGGACGAAAATGGCAAGGTGCCCGGCTATTTCCTCATCGACCTCGACACGACCTGGCAGGTCACGAAGCAGCTGCAGCTGTTCGCGTCGGTGACCAACCTGCTCGACAAGCGCTATGCGAGCTTCGGGATGCTCGGCCGGAACGTCTTCAATGGTCCTAACCATTCGTTCGACGGGCTCAATGCCGTCAACGAACAGTTCGTCGGGCCGGGCGCGCCGCGCGGCGCATGGGTCGGCGCGCGCTATGCGTGGGACTGAACGGGCGGCTCGGCATGTTGTGGTGCGTCTGCCGCCGCGACGTCGAGCATCTTGCGTACCGCGCGGGCGATGCCACGCGCGAGCGCAGCGTCGCTCGCGAGATGCCCGGCCGGTACGCGCTCGACGATGGCGGCCGGCACCGCGCGCGCGAGTCGATCGACGTTGTCGACCGGGCACACGCGGTCGCGCGTGCCGTGCACGGCATGTATCGCCACGCCGGCTTGCGCGGCCTGCCGGGCGAGCGCCAGCAAGCGGCGTTCGCCGAGCCAGCAATGGCGTTGCAGGTAGTGCGCCTGGATCCGGTACTTGTCGATCAGCCGGTCGATCGCGGCTTGCGTCGGCCGCGCGCCGCGCGCCGGCCGCCCGGTCAGGATCGCGTCTTCATACGCGTTCCATGCGAGCGCGACCGCGCGCTGCCGCGCCGCGCCGGCGCCCGGCTGGAGACGCCGCGCGCAGCAGGCGATCAGGCGATCGGCGCGCGCGGTGCCGGCGGCGGCCGTCAGGCGCTGCCAGGCCCGCGGCGCGCGTGCGCGTGCACCGACGAACAGGCCGCGCACTTCGCGCGACGACGTGAGGAACAACCCGCGCAGCACGACGCCGGTGACGCGCGACGGATGCCGTCCCGCGTAGGCGAGCGCGAGCGCCGCGCCCCACGACCCGCCGACGACGCCCCAGCGTGCGATGCCGAGCCGCGCGCGCAGCGCGTCGAGATCGCCGATCAGTCGCATCGTGTCGTTGTGACGCAGGCCGCCGCGCGGCGTCGATGCCCCCGCGCCGCGCTGGTCGACCAGCACGACGCGTGTGCGCGTCAGGTCGAACAGGCGCAGCACGGCCGGCCGGCTGCCGCTGCCGGGCCCGCCGTGCAGCACGACGACCGGAGCGCCGCGCGGGTTGCCGGCCTCGGTCCACGCGATCGTGCATGCATCGCGGGACAGGCGGCGCACGGGGAAGGCGGAGCGGTGGCTGCGTGATTGCGACATGTCGGCCGGGCGTAGAGGGAGACGGAGCGGGAAAGGCAATCGCGCGATGCGGCCACGCCCGACCCGTATGAAGCCAGATTCGCGCCGGCGATGAAGATAGGGATTCGTCCGGGTGGCGGCACGCGTGCGTTTCACGTTATCACGTCGATCACGCGCTCGGGACGCCGCATCGACGGCAAGCCAGTGCCGTCATTTCATTTCCCTTTCAATTTCGGTCGGCGCGGCGATGCAACGAAACAAGGTCGCGCTCGCATCCCATCGTGGCCCGATGTTTGCTTGCATCAAGCGCAAACAGTCCGGCAGCGACCGGAAGGATCCCCGGAGGAGACAATGCGCGATGACGTTCATCCGACGGCCAACGCACGGGCCACGCATGCGCCCGGCTGGCCGACGCCGACGATCCAGAAGTCCCATGAGCGGTCCGAGACGTTCGGCCTGCAGGCGTCGGCACGTCCCGACTACGACCTGCTGTCCGGCGCCGCGCTGGCGCTCAAGCGCGAGCAGAACCGCGTGCTGTGCGTGCATGCGATGCCCGTGATGGAGACGCTGCACGAGCAGATCGTCAATACGCAGAGCATGATCGTGCTGACCGATGCGGAAGGGCTGATCCTGCATTCGATCGGCGACGACGATTTCCTGCGGCGCGCGGAGCGGGTCGCGCTGCGCCCCGGCGCGAACTGGGCCGAGAACCGGCAGGGCACCAACGCGATCGGCACCGCGCTCGCGGAGCTGTGTCCGATGGTCGTGCACGGCGACCAGCACTTCCTGGCCGCGAACCATTTCCTGACCTGCTCGAGCGTGCCGATTCTCGATCCGTACGGCGACGCGATCGGCGTGCTCGACGTGACGGGCGACCACCGCAGCTATCACCAGCACACGATGGCGCTCGCGAAGATGTCGGTGCAGATGATCGAGAACCACCTGTTCACGACGACCTTCCAGGAAACGCTGCAGGTGTCGTTCCACGGCCGCCCCGAATTCCTCGGCACGCTGATGGAAGGGATCGTCGCGTTCACCGCGGACGGCCGCTTCCTGTCGGCCAACCGCAGCGCGCAGTTCCAGCTCGGGATGCCGCTCGCCGCGCTGCGCGCGCATACGCTCGCGTCGCTGTTCGACGTGACGAGCGCGCAACTGATCGACCGGATGCGCGCGAGCACCGAGCCGCACGTGTCGCTGAACCTCGGCAACGGCGCGGTGGTCTGCGCGCGCGTGCAGTTCCGGCGCGCGTTGCGGGCCGAGGGCAGCCGGCCCGCCGAGGTGCACGACGGCGCCGCCCCCGCCGCGCGGCCGCCTGCCGCGCAGGGCGCGGCGAGCCTGTCGCGCCTCAGCTATCTCGACACCGGCGATCCGCAGGTCGCGGCGGTGATCGCGAAGGTCCGCAAGGTGATCGGCAAGGACATTCCGGTGCTGATCACCGGCGAAACCGGCACCGGCAAGGAACTGCTCGCGCAGGCGATCCACAACGACTCGCCGCGCCGCGACGGGCCGTTCGTCGCCGTCAACTGCGCGTCGATTCCGGAGACGCTGATCGAATCCGAACTGTTCGGCTATGAGGAGGGCGCGTTTACCGGCGCCCGCCGCAAGGGCGCGACCGGCAAGCTGCTGCAGGCCAACGGCGGCACGCTGTTCCTCGACGAAATCGGGGACATGCCGTATCCGCTGCAGGTGCGGCTGCTGCGCGTGCTGCAGGAGCGCATCGTCAATCCGCTCGGCTCGACGAAGGCGATCGGCGTCGACATCGCGATCATCTGCGCGACCCACCGCGACCTGCGCGAGATGATCGCGCAGAACCGTTTCCGCGAGGACCTGTACTACCGGCTCAACGGCCTCGTCGTACGGCTGCCGCCGCTGCGCGACCGCACGGACCTCGCGGTGGTCGTCCAGAAGATGCTGCAGCGGGAGACGCTGTCGGGGCCCGGACGCCGGCCGTTGAGCGTCGCGCCCGACGTGATGGCGCTGTTCGAGCGTTGCGCGTGGCCGGGCAACTTCCGGCAGCTCGCGAACCTGCTGCGCACCGCGGCCGCGATGGTCGACGACGACTGCGAGATCCGCTGCGAGCATTTGCCGGACGACTTCTTCGACGACGTGCGGCGCGACTGTGGCGCGGCGGCGCAGGGCGCCGCTGCGCCGCCAGCGCTCGCAGCGGAAGCGCCAGCGTTCGCGAACGCGACCACGGCCGGTGATGCGCGGTTGCAGGACGTGGCCGCATCCGCGATCGCGGCCGCGCTCGCGCGTCATGGCGGCAACGTGTCCGCCGCCGCACGCGCGCTCGGCGTGTCGCGCAACACGATCTACCGCAAGATGCCGGCCGCCGGGCCGGATGCGCTGGAGCCGGACGAACCCTGACGGAAGCCGCGACTGTCACACCGGTGTGTCAGGTTGCAACACCCGGTGTTCAAGGATTCAACACTTGCTCACCAGGCCGCGCGCATCGTGAACCGTCGCTCGACGGATTCTGAAATGTTTATGTCGGTCAATCGTAAGGATTTCGGTGCCGTGACCACCCGGCGGTGGCCGCACGCATGCGCACACCGCCGCGCGACGCAAATCCGGCCCCGGCACGCTCCTTGCTGAATGGGTATCGGCCGCTCGATCGATGCGGTTTGTTCGACTCACCAACTCAACAAGGAGACACATCATGCAGTGGACCACCCCGGCTTATACCGACCTGCGTTTCGGTTTCGAAATCACGATGTACATCGCCAACCGCTGATCGACGCGCGCAGTGCCGCCCGCATCGACGGACACGATGCGGGCGGCACCCGGAGCACACGCAGATGAAGATCAAGATACTCGGCTCGGGCGCCGGCGGCGGACTGCCGCAATGGAACTGCAACTGCGGCAACTGCCGTCGCGCGCGGGCCGGCACCGACGGCATCGTGCCGCGCACGCAATCGTCGATCGCCGTCAGCGGCGACGGCAGCGACTGGGTGCTGGTGAACGCGTCGCCGGACATCCTCGCGCAACTGCGCGCCGCCCCCGACCTGCAGCCCGCCCGCGCGATCCGCGACAGCGCGATCGTCGCCGTCGTGCTGTGCGACGCGCAGATCGATCACGTGACGGGCCTGCTGATGCTGCGCGAACGCACGTCGCCGCTGCCGCTGTACGCGAGCGCACCGGTGCTCGACGACCTGTCGACCGGGCTGCCGCTCGTGCCGCTGCTCGGCCACTACTGCGGGGTCGACGTCCATCCGATCGCGCCGGGCCAGCCGTTCGCGATCGCGGGCGCCGGCGGTCTTCGCTTCACCGCCGTGCCGGTCGACAGCAAGCCGCCGCCGTATTCGCCGCGCCGCGAGGCGAGCGTGCCGGGCGACAACATCGCACTCCTGATCGAAGATACGGCGACCGGCCGGCACGCGTTCTACGCACCGGGGCTCGCCGACGTCGACGACGGCGCGCGCGCCGCGATGCGCGACGCCGATCTCGTGCTGGTGGACGGCACCTTCTGGACCGGCACCGAGATGATCGACCTCGGCCTGTCGTCGAAGCACGCGGCCGACATGGGGCATCTCGCGCAGTGCGGCGACGCGGCGCGGCCCGGGATGATCGAGCAGTTGCGGCAGTTGCCGGCGCACACGCGCAAGGTCCTCACGCACATCAACAACACGAATCCGATTCTCGACCCAGGTTCCGCGCAGTGCGCGCAGTTGCGCGAGCACGGCATCGAGGTCGCCCACGACGGCATGCAATTCGAGGTCTGACCATGAACGCACCGATTCCCGCCGCGGCGCTGCACGCGACGCCCTGGAGTGCGCAGGAGTTCGAGGCGCGCCTGCGCGCGCTCGAATCGCGCTACCACATCCATCATCCGTTCAACCGGCGCTTGAACACCGGCGCGTGCTCGCCGGCGCAGATCCGCGGCTGGGTCGCGAACCGCTTCTACTATCAGGTCAGCATTCCGCTGAAGGACGCGGCGATCCTGTCCAACTGCCCGGACCGCGACACGCGCCGGCTGTGGGTCGAGCGGATTCTCGACCACGACGGTCATGGCGGCCAGGAAGGCGGGATCGAGGCCTGGGCGCGGCTCGGCGAGGCGGTCGGCATCGAGCGCGCGGAGCTGTGGTCGCTCGCGCACGTGCTGCCCGGCGTGCGGTTCGCGGTCGACGCCTACGTCAATTTCGCGCGGCACGCGCCGTGGCAGGAGGCCGTGTGCTCGTCGCTGACCGAGATGTTCGCGCCGCAGATCCACCTCGACCGGCTCGCGGGCTGGCCGTCCCACTATCCGTGGATCGAGGCGGACGGGCTGCAGTATTTCCGCAGCCGCGTGCCGCTGGCGCAGCGCGACGTCGAACACGGGCTCGCGGTGACGCTGAGCCATTTCACGACACCGGACGCGCAGCGGCGCGCGCTAGACATCCTGTCGTTCAAGCTGGATGTGCTGTGGTCGATTCTCGACGCGATTGAAAAGGCGTACCCCGCATGAACTCCAACGAAGCCGTCAGCGGCGTGCCGCTGCGCCCCTCGCTGAGGGGCATGTACCGCCTGCAGTGGGAGGCGGCCCAGGATGCGTACGTGCTCCTGTATCCGGAAGGCATGGTCCGGCTCAACCCGAGCGCGGGCGAGATCCTCGCGCGCTGCGACGGCAAGCGCGAGCTCGACGACATCATCGACGAGCTCGAGCGGCTGTTCAGCACGTCGGATCTCGCGTCGGACGTCTATCGCTTCCTCGATCATGCGCGACTGCGCGGCTGGCTCGACTGACATGGACATGACACCGCCTCCGAACCGCCCGAGCGCGCCGCTGTGGCTCCTCGCCGAGCTCACGTACCGCTGTCCGCTGCACTGCGCGTTCTGCTACAACCCCGTCGACTTCGCGACGCACGGCGCGGAGCTCGACACCGACGCGTGGCGCACGGTGATCAGCGACGCGCGCGCGCTCGGCGCCGCGCAGATCGGCTTTTCCGGCGGCGAACCGCTGCAGCGCGACGATCTGGAGGTGCTGGTCGAGCATGCGCGGTCGCTGGGTTTCTATACCAACCTGATCACGTCGGGCGTGGGCCTGAATGCCACGCGCATCGGCCGGCTCAAGGCGGCCGGCCTCGATCATGTCCAGTTGTCGCTGCAGGATTCGACGCGCGAGCTGAACGACTTCCTGACCAGCACGCGCACCTTCGACCTCAAGCGCGGCGTCGGGCGGCTGATCAAGTCGCATGGCTATCCGATGGTGCTGAACTGCGTGCTGCACCGGTACAACCTGCCGCACGTCGGCCAGATCATCGAGATGGCGCTCGACCTCGGCGCGGATTTTCTCGAGCTTGCCAACACGCAGTATTACGGCTGGGCGATGCTGAATCGCGACCAGCTGATGCCGACCGCCGAACAGCTGCGCGAAGCGGAGGAAACGGTCAACCGCTACCGGAAGCTCGTCGGCGAACGGTGCAAGATCCTGTTCGTCGTGCCCGACTACTTCGAGCAGCGGCCGAAGGCCTGCATGAACGGCTGGGGCTCGGTGTTCCTCGGCGTCGCGCCGGACGGCACCGCGCTGCCGTGCCATGCCGCGCGCGGCTTGCCGGGCCTCGCGCTGCCGAACGTGCGCGACCGGTCGCTGCAGGAGATCTGGTACGACAGCGACGCATTCAACGCGTTTCGCGGCGACGGGTGGATGCGCGATCCGTGCCGCACCTGCGACGAGCGTCACACGGATCATGGCGGGTGCCGCTGCCAGGCGTACATGCTGGCCGGCGATCCGGCGCAGGCCGATCCGGTCTGCGCGAAGTCCGAACATCACGGCCGGGTCGAACAGGTCGTGCAGTTCGCGCGGCGGGCAGGGCGCGAGGACGAGCGGCCGCTGATCTTTCGCAGTATTGCGAATTCGATCGCGAGTTGAGCGGCAGCGGGCGGCGCGTCGGTGAGCCTCACTTGTTCGACCGCTTGACCGCCTGCCGCGCCGCCTGCTCGAGCAGCGCCGCGAACGCCGCTTCGTCGACGCGCAGCCCCCTCGGCGTGCGGCGCACCTGCAGCGCCGCAAGCATCCCGGCCTCGAACGTATCGAGCACCACCGGATGAATGTAGCAGCGCCGGCACACGGCCGGCGTGTTGCGCAAGACCTCGGCGACGGTGCGCACCGTTTCGACGATCTGCTTGCTGGCGTGCGCGACGTCCTGCTGCGGGACGCGCCGCAGCAACGCGAGCGCCTGCACGCTGCCTGCCCACGTCCGGTAATCCTTGGCCGTGAACGCCGCGCCCGCTGCGTCGCGCAGATAGTCGTTCACGTCGCACGAGCCGACCGAATGGCGCGTGCCGTCTTCGTCCAGATACTGGAACAGCTCGTGTCCCGGCAGCTCCGCGCAACGGCGCACGATGCGGCCGACGCGCGGGTCGTCGACCGTCACGTCGTGCTCGATCCCGCTCTTGCCCGTGAAGCGCAGCCGCACCTGGCCCGGACCGATCGTCACGTGGCGCTTGCGCAGCGTCGTCAGCCCGTACGACGCGTTCTCGCGCGCATACTCGGCGTTGCCGATCCGCGCGAGCGTCGTGTCGAGCAGCCGGACGACCGTCGCGACGATCTTCGCGCGCGGCATGCCGGGCAGCGCGAGATCGCGCGCGACGCGTGCGCGGATGCGCGGCAGCGCGCGGGCGAATTCAGCCATCCGTGCGTACTTGTTCGCGTCGCGTGTCGCGCGCCACTGCGGGTGATAACGATACTGCTTGCGTCCGCGCGCGTCGCGCCCCGTCGCCTGCAAATGGCCGCGCGGGTCCGTGCAGATCCACACGTCGGTGTAAGCGGGCGGAATCGCGAGCGCGTTGATGCGGGCGATCTCGTCGGCGTCGCGGATCCGCGTGCCGTCCGGCGCGTAGTACGCGAAGCCGTTGCGCAGCCGCCGGCGCGTGTAGCCGGGGCGCCGGTCGTCGACGTGGCGCAGCGGCGCGGCGGACACGTCCGCGTCCGGAGGTGCCGCGCGGGGCGTGCGCGTCTTCATGCTGCGATGCGTCGATCGACGCGCGCGGTTGATTCGCGCATCGGCGGTGCGGGTTCCGCTCGTCGCTGCTGCGGGCATCGTCTTCTCCTTGTCTTTCGCGCGATTCGGAGCGTGACAGCAAGAAGCGTGCGCCGTGCTTGCGGCGCCATGCCGTTACCGTTGCGCCGGCCGACCATGGAGAAAAACAATCCGGGTGGCGTTCTCGTTGATCGCCCCGAGTTCATTTGACGACGCCGCCCCGCCCGCTTAGGTGTTTATACGTATGCAGATACCGATATCGCTTCAATCCAATATTTCATTGGAAGGTTATCGGACTTGTTCCTAGACTGATCCGGGGCGTACATCTCGGGCCGGCCGCAACGGCCGGGCCGCCTCGCCCCGAACCGCGCCCGTGCCACGCAGAACCACAACAGCACGACACGGCATCGCGCCAGGCCGGCGCCGCGGCATACAACGACACCATCGGAGACGGACCATGACATTCATCAGGAAGCTGGCGGCCGGCGCGATCGTCGCCGCGGCGACGGTGCTGGCCACCGGCGCGCACGCGCAGCAAAAGCCGATCACGCTCGGGTTCTCGCAGGTCGGCGCGGAAAGCGCGTGGCGCACCGCGAACACCGTGTCGGTGAAGGGTGCGGCGAAGGAGGCCGGCATCAACCTGAAATTCTCGGACGCGCAGCAGAAGCAGGAGAACCAGATCCGCGCGATCCGCTCGTTCATCGCGCAGAAGGTCGACGTGATCGCGTTCTCGCCGGTCGTCGAGTCGGGCTGGGAGCCGGTGCTGACCGAAGCGAAGGCGGCCCGTATTCCGGTGATCCTGACCGATCGCGGCGTCGACGTGAAGGATCCGTCGCTGTACGTGACGATGATCGGTTCGGACTTCCTCGAGGAAGGGCGGCGCGCGGGCCACTGGCTGGAAGAGCGCTACAGGAACGACGCGGGCCCGGTCAACATCGTCGAGCTGCAGGGCACGGTCGGCTCGGCACCCGCCAACGACCGCCGCGCGGGCCTGCTCGAAGTGATCAAGAACAATCCGAAGTTCAAGGTGATCGCGTCGCAAAGCGGCGACTTCACGCTCGCCGGCGGCAAGCAGGTGATGGAAGCGTTCGCGAAGACCTACGGCAAGCAGATCAACGTCGTCTACGCGCACAACGACGACATGGCGCTCGGCGCGATCCAGGCGATGGAAGAAGCCGGCATCAAGCCCGGCAAGGATGTGAGTGTCGTGTCGTTCGATGCGACCAAGGGCGGCTTCCAGGCGATGGTCGCCGGCAAGATCAACGTCGACGTCGAATGCAGCCCGCTGCTCGGCCCGCAGCTGATGACCGCGGTGAAGGACGTGGTCGCCGGCAAGCAGCTGCCGAAGCGCATCGTCACGAACGAGACGGTGTTCCCGATGAGCGTCGCGGCGCAGGTGCTGCCGACCCGCAAGTACTGAATCCCGGCGCACGCGGACGGCGGCGCGTTCGCCGCCGTCCGGCCGCCGCTTCGAATCGAGGGCGATCCATGACGAGTCCGCCGGTGGTCGAGATGATCGGCATCGACAAGGCGTTTCCGGGTGTCCACGCGCTGCAGCGCGTGAACTTCCGGCTGTTTCCGGGCGAGATCCACGCGCTGATGGGCCAGAACGGCGCCGGCAAGTCGACGCTGATCAACGTGCTGACCGGCGTGCACGCGCACGACGCGGGCGAGATTCGCGTCGGCGGCGCGCCGGTGAGCTTCGCCGCGCCGCGCGAGGCCGAGGCGGCCGGGATCCAGACGCTGTACCAGGAAGTGAACCTGTGCGCGAACCTGTCGGTCGCGGAGAACATCTTCGCGGGCCGGCAGCCGATGCGGCGCGGCGCGATCGACTGGAAGACGATCCACGCGCGGGCACGCGATGCGCTCGCCGAGCTCGACCTGTCGCTCGACGTCACGCGCTCGCTCGACGCGTATCCGATCGCGGTGCAGCAGATGGTCGCGATCGCGCGGGCCGTGTCGGTCGACGCGCGCGTGCTGATACTCGACGAACCGACGTCGAGCCTCGACGACGGCGAGGTCGCGCGGCTGTTCGACGTGCTGCGTCGGCTGAAGGCGTCGGGCATCGCGATCCTGTTCGTCACGCACTTTCTCGAACAGACCTACGCGGTGTCCGACCGGATCACCGTGATGCGCAACGGCGAGCGCGAGGGCGAGTACCTCGCGCGCGACCTGCCGGTCGACCTGCTGGTCGCGAAGATGACCGGCCGTGAGCCGATGTCCGGCACGCTGCAGGCGGGCGCGGCGGCCGTGCAGCGCGATGCCGATGCGGCCGCGCCGTTCCTGTCGATGCGGCAGGTCGGCCGGCGCGGGATGATGAGCCCGCTCGATCTCGACGTGCGGCCCGGCGAAATCGTCGGGCTGGCCGGGCTGCTCGGCTCGGGGCGCACCGAGACCGCGCGGCTCGCGTTCGCGGCCGAGCGCACCGACACCGGCGCGATCGAGATCGACGGCGCGCGCAAGCGGCTCGCGTCGCCGCACGACGCGGTCCGCAACGGGATCGCGTATTGCCCGGAGGATCGCAAGAAGGAGGGCATCGTCGCCGCGCTGTCGATCCGCGAGAACATCGTCCTTGCGCTGCAGGCGCGGCGCGGCTGGTGGCGGCTGATCAGCCGTGCGCGCCAGCGCGAGCTTGCCGAGACCTACATCGCGCGGCTCGGCATCAAGGCGCGCGACGCGGAGCAGCCGATCGGGCTGCTGTCGGGCGGCAACCAGCAGAAGGTGCTGCTCGCGCGCTGGCTCGCGACGGAGCCGAAGCTGCTGATCCTCGACGAGCCGACCCGCGGCATCGACGTCGCCGCGAAATTCGACATCATGGAGCGCGTGCTCGCGCTGTGCGCGCAAGGGCTCGCGATCCTGTTCATCTCGTCGGAGATCAGCGAAGTGGTGCGCGTGAGCCACCGGATCGCGGTGCTGCGCGACCGCCGCAAGGTCGCCGAACTGACCGGTGCCGACGCGTCGGAGGAACACGTGTACCAACTGATTGCGGGAGGCCGGTCATGATGCGGCTCCGTGGATTGCTTCGTCATCCGCTCGTGTGGCCGGTGCTGACGCTCGCGCTGCTGTTCGCGCTCGACGTCGCGCATCGCCCGGGCTTCCTGTCGATCGCGCTGCTCGACGGTCACCTGTTCGGCGCGCCGGTCGACATCCTGAATCGCGCGGCGCCGCTCGTGATCGTGTCGCTCGGCATGACGCTCGTGATCGCGACGCGCGGGATCGACATCTCGGTCGGTGCGATCGTCGCGATCGCGGGCGCCGCCGCGGCGATCGTGCTCGACGGCGATCCGGCGCGGGTCGGCACGGCGCTCGCCGCCGCGCTCGGCGTCGGGTTGCTCGCCGGCGCATGGAACGGCGTGCTCGTCGCGTTCGTCGGGATGCAGCCGATCATCGCGACGCTGATCCTGATGGTCGCCGGACGCGGCATCGCGCAGCTGCTGACCGGCGGGCAGATCATCCCGATCGGTGTGCCCGGCTACCTCGCACTCGGCGGCGGCTATCTCGCGGCCGTGCCGTGCGCGGTCTGGATCGCGCTTGCGACGATCGTGGCGAGCGCGCTGCTGGTGAACCGCACGGCGCTCGGCCTGTTCATCCGCGCGATCGGCGTGAACCCGGTCGCGACGCGGCTCGTGGGCTTGCGCGCGGGGGCGGTCGTGTTCGGCGTGTATCTGTGCTCCGGCGTGATGTCGGCGCTCGCCGGGATCCTCGCCAGCTCGAACGTGCGCAGCGCCGACGGCAACAACGCGGGGCTGCTGCTCGAGCTCGACGCGATCCTCGCGGTGACGCTCGGTGGCACGTCGCTGCTCGGCGGCCGCTTCAGCCTCGCCGGCTCCGTGCTCGGCGCGCTGATCATCCAGACACTCACCTACACGACCTATTCGATCGGCGTGCCGCCGGAGGCGACGCTCGTCGTGAAGGCGATGGTCGTGATCGTCGTGACGCTGATCCAGTCGGACGCGGCGCGCGCGCTGGTCGTCCGGCACGCGTCGCGGCTGCTGCCTTCCGCGCGTTCGCGCGCCACCACCGGAGCGACGCCGCGATGAACCGATTCCTCGCACGGCTCGCCGACCCGCGCACGCTGCCGATCGTCGTGACGATCGTGCTGTTCGCCGCGCTGTTCGGCTTCGGATCCGTGATGTATACGGGTTTCTTCTCGATGCAGGTGCTGACCGGGCTGCTCGTCGACAACGCATTCCTGCTGATCGTCGCGATCGGGATGACGTTCGTGATCGTGTCGGGCGGCATCGACCTGTCGGTCGGCTCGGTCGTTGCTCTGACAACGATCTTCTGCGCGGTCGGCGCCGAGCGATGGCACTGGCCCGTCTGGGCGATCGTGCCTCTCGTGCTCGTGTTCGGCGCGTTGTACGGTGCGGCGATGGGCGCGCTGATTCATTACTTCCGGCTGCAGCCGTTCATCGTCACGCTGGCCGGGATGTTTCTCGCGCGCGGCGCGTGCTTCCTGATCACGACGCAGTCGATCACGATCAACGAGCCGACCTTTCATGCGCTCGCGGGCATCAGCGTGCCGGTCGGCGGCGGGACGCTGAGCGCGGGCGCGCTGATCGCGCTCGCGACGCTGGCCGCCGCGCTCTACGTCGCGCATTTCACGCGCTTCGGCCGCAACGTGTATGCGATCGGTGGCAACGAGCGCTCGGCGCTGCTGATGGGGCTGCCGGTCGCGCGCACGAAGGTCGGCGTGTATGCGCTGAGCGGCTTCTGCTCGGCGCTCGGCGGCGTGGTGTTCACGCTGTACGTGCTGTCCGGCTATGGGCTGCAGGCGCAGGGAATGGAACTCGATGCGATCGCCGCGACCGTGATCGGCGGCACGCTGCTCACCGGCGGAGTTGGGTACGTGATCGGCTCGGTGTTCGGCGTCGGCATCCTCGGCACGATCCAGGTGCTGATCACGTTCGACGGCACGCTGAGCTCGTGGTGGACGCGGATCGTGATCGGCGCGCTGCTGTGCGTGTTCTGCCTGCTGCAGCGAATCATCGAGCGGCATGCGGCGCGGCGGCGGAGCGGCGGCACCGGGCTCGATCCGAAACGGCGCAAGCGGGAAGTCGCGCAGGCCGGGTCAGCTGCGCCGGGTGACGATGCGGCGCTGGTGTCGACGATGCGGCGGGTGTGGCGGGTGTGGCGGGTGTGGCGCTTCACGCCGTCGGCGGCGCGCCGGTGACGGTTATGCAGGTTCGGGCATATCCATCTCTGGTTCGGCGTTGAACGGCGTATGTTTCGACGCATCGGCGATGCCGATGTGTTTCAGCAACGCGGTCAGCCGCTCGATCGCGTGCAGGTCCGGCGCATCGAGCGGCTCCCGTACCGCCTGCACGAACGCCACATGCATGCTCGTCGAGTCATGCCACGATATCGGCAAGGCGGCCGTTGCCGGCGAGCACGGCCGGTTCGTCGAGCGCCGCGCCGGCCGGCCGTCACGAGTGTTTGGGGACGACCTCCGGACATGTCGGCGCCCCGAAGTGACGATCAGAACCGGTGACGCAGCCCCAGATTGACCAGGGCCTGCTTTTTCGTGCCGTTGTAGCCGTATGAACCGATCGACGCCTGCGCCGGCATCGCACCGCCGGCACCGTCCCCGGTATTCCCGCTTGCATGCTGATAAGCGGCCGTCATGTAGACATCCGTACGCTTCGACAGGTTGTAATCGGCACCGACCGATGCCTGGTGGTAGTTCGCCGCGGTGTCGCCGCCCGACTTCGTGAAGCTGTAGCCGACCCCGACGAGCAGCGCGGCGGACGCCTGATAGTTCAGGAAGCCCTGGGCGGTGTTGTAGTGTTCGTTCTTCGCGAACACCGATGCGCCGTCGCGTCGATACTGGGCGTTGCTGTAGCCGGCGCCCACGGTGAACGCACCGATCACGTACTGACCGGCCACCCGAGCGATGCCGATGGAATGGGCCGTCTGGTAGCCGGTATTGATTGCGCCGTCGAACGTTCCGTCCGACGTGCTCGACCATGTCGTGCGGTTTCCCGTGACGGGATTCGCGTTGGCTGCATAGAAGTATCCGCCGGCGAGACTCAGCGGACCGTTGGCGTACGACACGCCGGCCGAATACGACTGCTTCGAGCCGGTGCTGCCCGCGACACCGCCTAGCGAATACATCGCCTCGAACTGGAGTCCGGCGATGACGGGCGACGTGTATTTGACCGCGTTGTCGACGCGGAAGCTGTTGTCGTAGTTGTCGACATCACCGGCGGTGGCGAACACGCTGCCGAAGTAGTTGTCGGCGGTAATCGGCTGCACGAGGTCGATCAGCGGATCGTATTGGCGACCGAGCGTGAGCGAGCCATACTGGTTGCTGGTCAACCCGACATAGGCCTGGCGGCCGAAAATGCGGCTGCCCTGACCGAGGCCGCCCGTACTCGGATTGAAACCGTTTTCCAGCTGGAAGATCGCCGCCAGGCCGCCGCCGAGATCTTCCGAACCCTTGAGCCCCCAACGACTGCCCGACAGATTGCCGGCGCTGCTGTTGCCGAGCGCCCAAAGGTTCTTGCCGCCATCGGCGTTGCGCACGTACGTGAGCGACGTGTCGATCGTCCCGTAAAGCGTCACGCTCGACTGCGCGTGGGCTACGCCGCCCATCGCGACCGACGCGATCGCAAGGACAGGAAAAAATGCGTGTTTCATGGTCTCTCCTTTTGCAAGCATGCCTGCGTTCAAATGAACGGAAGCAGACTACATCGAGAGATTTTTAGTGCGAAATTAAAATGGCGAGGTGTCTCAAAAAAATAACGGAGAGTGATGCATTTCGGTTCGTGCAGGCTGGTCGAATTGACGATGTCTTTGATCGAAGTGGAGTTTGCGGAGAGAAGGGAGGGTGATTTCTTTCGATGAATAAATGAGGGTGCGGCGGGATAACATAGTCGTGATACGCCAATGATTTGATTTAATCGGACTTCATGGTTTTTTGGGAGCGATTTTCGATTTTATTATTGGCGAGTCCGGGGCGAGCCGGCGCGGAGTCGGCACTCTCGTTCATCGTGCAGCCTCATCGTCCGGGGTATGTGCCGACTCTTCGGGAAACCGTGCCGAGGCGTATCGAAAGATCCGGGGCGAGACGTGCGGAGTCGGACCGGCAAGGAAACCGCATCGAGTGATGGTGGTGCAGACACGCTCATTTCCGAGGCTGGGGTGCAGTGCATTCTGCATGCTTGGTCTACAGGCGCTGCGGTATTAACTCATGGTTGTTCCGCAAGCGACATCGTCCGGGAAGGAAGGCGTTTTCAAACTGCGTCCCACATTGGAAAATTCCCGGTTATGGGCGTTGAAGACGCAGGAATCAATGGCCGGAAAATTCGAAGACGATGGCGAGCCGATAATCGCTGCACGATGAGCGAGATCGATGTGCGGGTCGACCGTCCGATCGAATGGTGTATGTAAAGCCTGTTCGACGATGCTTCACAGCGAGAGCAATCATCGCGACCGAAGTCATGCCGGCAGGAATTCGATTCCCGAGCGTGATTGGTTGAGGCGGGCGCCGCCAAGCGTCGGATGTCAACGCGCACGTCGTACGATCACGCCCGTGACAATTCGGTTTCCTTAGCGATTGGCAGGGCGATATCTCCGATTCGCGAGTTGCCGCATGCGCCTTCGAGCGGTCGACGACCCGGCAAGCATCACGATCGGCCGGCGGCAGAGTCGCATGTTCCGGAAGCCGATGGCCCTGGTGATGTGACGCGCGGGCCGTGGCGCACGTCGGGTTTGATGTTACGAAATATTCGGGCATTCCCAGTCGCGCGGATTTATCTGCCGAAATTCGGCTATCATCGTCAAATAATATTTCGAATGCATCTGGAAGAATTTACTTAATATAGGCAAACGTTAAAGCGCTTGCCATCTATGATTTTTTCGTATCGCGCTTGCATGGTAAAGCTTGCAAGGTAATATCCCCTCCCGCAGAGGGAGGCATTGCGCATATTTTTTTGTCTCATCCCCTCCAGCCGTCGAGGCGGCGGACAACGCGAACGCGTCGATTCCTTATGACCAATGCTGTAAGGATCTGTAAGGAACTGAACGCATGTTCTATTTCCGGAGTGAAACATGCGCTGCTCGTTGTGTTGCAAAAATGTTTCGTCAATGATCTGGATCAAATCTCCATGACTTTGTGCCGTCACGCCAGCTCCTATTCCTGATTATCAACAAATAATTGGTTCCATATCATCGCCTTGACTGATTCCGTCAACAATGAGGCGGGATCGGACACCGACGGATCGGCCGACGATTTAGCCGCATATGATGCGCTGCAGAAAATGCAAAAAATTGTTAAGAGGCCGAGATGATGCAAATAGCGCCGAACGAAACGACTACGGGGTTCAGAGTGAGTGGTGACCGGGGAAGAAGCGTCGGTCGTCGGCGGGACAGCGTCATCATCCTGCTGCTCGACGGATTTTCGATCATGCAAATGGGCCGGCTGGCCGCGGTATTCGAACTGGCAAATCAGCTCGAAGGCGTGAACGTCGCGTTTGCCGATCGCTATGAATTGCGGCTTTATTCCAGTCACGGCGGTGCCGTTCGTTCGTCGTCGGGTGTACAGATCTGGACGGAAGCGGCCCGCCCGCTCGATGCGAGCAGTGTGCAGGCCATGTTCGTGCTCGGTGGACAGGGGCGGGCAAGCGGCCTCGACGATGCGTTCATCAGCTGGTTGCAGCATGCCCATCAGCGCGCCCGCGTGGTCAAGGGCGACAATGCCGGCGCCGAAATGCTGACGGCGATTCGCCTGAACCAGAAAGTTCCGGAAGTCGTGCCGCAGGCGGTGCTTGCCGTTGGCGGTACGGGCGAATCGGGGCCATCCGACGACGATGGCGAAGGCATGTTCGCGGCCGCGTTGTCGATCGTCGTGCGTGACGCCGGCTACGAAGTCGCGCAAGAGATCGTTTCGTACATGATGCCGGGGGCGAACCGGAAATTTGCGAGCGTCCTGTTCGGGGCGCAGGAGGCGCGAGCCAGTGAATTGATTCGCGCGGCCGCTCAGCATCTTCGAGCCAACAGTGCGAATCGCATCTCGATCGCCAATGCTGCGCAGGCCGCTGCGATGAGCGAGCGGAATTTCCTGCGGCGCTTCAAGAACGAAATCGGCGTGACGCCAACCGAATTCGTGCTGCGGGTGCGGCTCGAAAAGGCATGCTCCATGCTGGTCGAGACGGATTTGCCCGCCGACAAGGTCGCGCGGCGGGTCGGCCTCGGTAGTGGAGACCGGCTGGCCAAGCTGTTCCGTCAGCATCTGTCGATGTCGCCGACGGAGTATCGCGCGGCCGCTCGGGACAGAATGTTCGCGTCGGTCGGCGGCTCGGACATTCGCAACGGTACATCGTCGCTTTGATGCCCGCGCCGGGCTAACGACCGGCGTCGGGTAGTCGATTTGTCCGCCGGAGCAGCGTTCGCCCGATTTCAGGCGGACGTGCCGAAGTAGGTTCGCGTATTCGAATGGACCGTTTGATCGGCGACGATCTCGTCGGCGGTCGCCCATCGGTAGGCAGTGTGCTGGGCATTCGGCAGCGACACGAGGTCGAACTTGCCCCGGAGCTTGTATCCCATCACCACATAGTGCGTCGAGATGCCCGGTTCGCCGCCAAAGTTGTCTTCGTAGAGGTGATCGTAGATGCCGATCAGTTCGGCATCCGCACGTTCCAGACCGCTACGTCCGAGTTCGTCGCGCGCGATGCGATTGAACGCATCGTCGAGACGCTCGTTCTTGCGAATCCGGCCGCCCGGCACGAACCAGAAACCCTGCGCGGGACGATTGACACGGTGACCGAGTAGATACGCGCCATCGCCGTTCGAGATGATCAGGTCGATCGCAACGAGCGGGGTTGCGTCGACGACGCGCAAGAAAGTGTCCAGCGGAAGCATGGCGGATGGGCTCCTGGAAGTCTGTCGAAGTGCACCGGCATCGTTGCGCGTTCGAGGCGACTCGGTCACGACGATGACATGCCGGCTTCGGCGATGAGCGAACGTTGAATGTCCGTCTGCACGCATCTCATCATGGCCAGTCGAGGTTGCGCTCGTCGGCCAAAACACCGAAGCAATCCGCCAATTGCAGGAAGCGGATCGGGCGTGACGGCGCAATGCCCGTCGAGAAACGTGTGCGCGTGCATCAATACATTTTCATTCGGCCATGATCGTGGTCGAAGCCGCCATCTCGTTTTGAAACGGTCGATTCGACGTTACGCTTTTGTCTGGCCTTTCGAGGAGACGCGTTCACCCCGGAACTCTCCTCGGAATTTTGCCTGCGTGCCGTGTGGCACGCAGGCCTTTTTATTCATCACGGGTCGAGCTGCGCGTACGGTGAATGTCAGTCGCCGTCGTTCGAGTCGTGGATCCGCAAGACGATCCGTGTGACCTGGCTTCGAACATTACGAAGCAGTGCGAACGTTGTTGCACGCGCGCGGTGCTTCGCGTCGCGCGCCGCCCGGAGGAAACGTACGGTAACCGGTTGGCGGAATCGTCGGATCAATTGTCATGTCCGGCATGCTGCATTGCAATGTACGCTATCGGCATCGAACCGCGCGCCATCTGATGCGCGGTATCTCGCCGAAAACGGAGCATCGCCGCCATGAACGTCGCGCTTCTTATCTTCTCGAGGATTTGCTTCGTCTGGATTCTCGTCTACCTCGTCTTCAGCACCGCGTCCGGCCTTTGGGCCGGCGCACGTCATGGCCAGGGGCTGCTGCTGCTCGAATTTCAGTCGCGCCGGGCCCGCGGCTCGCGTGAGGTGGCGCGAGCTCGAATCTTGAAAAGGATGGCGCTGTCGGCGCTGTTCGCGCTACCCGTGGCGATTGCGTCGCTCGTTGCGAGCGCGGTGATGTCGTAGACGCCCGGCTCGCGTGTGCGTCGTCATGCGGCTGGAGCGAGTACCGGCCGGCTCGAACTCGAAAAAAATGCAAGGAACTGAAGGGGCGGCGGATTGCTGCATTGCGTCGTCAGCGCGTTTCGCCAGGCGCCGGGCTGGCGGATCCGGGCTAATCGGCTATGCGCGGCACCCGTGGCCGAATACGACGCATCGATGCAGGCTGATCGTCAACGACGCCGATCGCGTTGCGCCACCGTACTGTCGAGTTCCAGGGCCGAATCGACTGCTGCTCCACAGCGATGCTCGCCAGCACATGATCATGTCGCACCACATTGCTTGCCGTTGTGATTCATGCACGAAGGTGCCGCGCAGCATCTTGCCGAACGCCTGACGGCCAGTGGGGCGCACCACGACGCTTCGATCACCGAACGACTGCCGTCGGATATCACTCGCTCGTCATGCGAGCGCCGCTGTTTCTGCAAGCTCTTCGTCATCCGTTTCGCTGCCGCGAGGTAGTCGGAAACCGCCAACATTTGGCCGATCAGGGAATTCCCGCAGACTAATCCGACGACTGTTTGTTCGAATCGGCCAGTGTTTAAACGCCATTCGGCGCCCTCGGTATGATGCGTCGCAACGGAGTAAAAAACGACGACCGAAGTTGATTGGACTGATTGTCCGAGAGCACGCCATGACGCACACGAGTGTCGATCATTCGGGAGATGAAGCGGCAGCAGATGTTGGGGAAAAGCGGTCACGCAGGAATCGGGATATCGGCGTTGTCGTCTTCGACGGGTTCTCGTTGTTTGCGGCGGGCGCGGTATTCGAGGTGTTCGAAGTAGCCAATGAAATCTATGCGCCGCGCGCGACAGGACTTCCGCTGTACGACATTCGCTTCTATTCGTCGAAGGGTGGAAACATCGTCTGGTCGTCGGCCATCAGCGTGCGGACATTCGCATGCGATGCGGGCACGGCGCACGCATTCGATGCGCTGTTCGTCGCGGGTGGCGAAGGTGCGCGTCGCGCGTCGCGCGACGCCCGGGTGATCGACTGGTTGCGGATCGTGCTGCCGAAGGCGGGCATGGTCGAGACGATCGGCGAAGGCAGGATGTTGATCGATGCGGCGCTGAATGGCTCGCACGTGATCGATGCAGTGGATGCGGTGCGCGTGGGTCGCGGCGGCTACGAGCCGGCAAGAGCCGCATTGGCGCTCATCGAACGCGACCTGGGTGGCGATGCGGTGCGAGGCATTGTGGCGCGGCTCGCGCTGGGCGACGCATTCGAGCCGGCCGAGCAGGAGGGTGAAGTGCGCAATGGCACGCCAGCCGATCGGGTCCGCGCGACGGCGAGCTGGTTGCGCAAGAACTGTGGAAGAGCCATATCCGTCAGCGATGCAGTGCGGGTTGCTGCAATGAGCGAACGGAACTTCCTGCGCCATTTCAAGCAGGAAATCGGCATGACGCCGTCCGAATTTCTGCTGCGGGTTCGCCTGGAGCGCACGGTGCAGATGTTGATGGAAACCGACTTGCCGATCGGCACGATCGCACGGCAATGCGGGTGGGGGAACGGTGATCGCCTGGCCAAGATTTTTCGGCGACACCTCGACGTGACACCCTCGGAATACCGGCTCCAGGCACGCTCGAGCCAGACGGAACTGGAGTTGTAGAGAAGGCTGGATAAGCTTCGGCGAAGGGACGGAGCTCATTCCCGGATTTTCAGATCGAATTATTGCCTGAGAGAATAGGAGTGCAGATTATGTCGGCATCCATCGAAACAGAGCGCGGCGAAACAGGACCGGTCGGCTCCGGTCGCGGCGACGCAGTCGACGTGAAGGTCAGCGTCGCGCCCGTCGTTCTCGCGGGCGGATCGGGGTCGCGCTTGTGGCCCATGTCGCGCGAACAGTATCCGAAGCAGTTGATCGGCGTACTGGGTGCGGATTCTCTGCTGCAGGCAACCGTCCAGCGCATGACGGGTCTTTCGATCGAGGAAGGCGATGTGTCGGCGCCCATCGTCGTTTGCGGCGACGAGCATCGTTTCGTCACGGCGGAGCAGCTCCGGGCCAGCGGCCTCGATGCCCGCGTCATCGTCGAGCCGGCCCGGCGCGATACGGCGCCCGCACTGACGCTGGCGGTCGCTGCCGCCAGTGCGGACGGGAAGGACGCGATCGTCGTCGCGATGCCGGCCGATCACGCCATTGCCGATACCGCCGCGTTTCATCGTGCGATTGCACTCGCGGTGGAGCATGCGCGGCGCGGCGCGATCGCGACGCTTGGCGTGCCGCCGACCCGGCCCGATTCGGGGTTCGGCTACATCAAGATCGGCGAGGCCCTTGGCGCCGGTGCGCACCGCATCGAGCGATTCGTCGAGAAGCCGGCCGCCGAACTCGCGGCGCAGTACGTCGAATCGGGCTCGTACTGGTGGAACAGCGGCATTTTCGTCGTGCGCGCGAGCGTCTGGCTCGACACGTTGCGCACGCTCCAGCCCGATATGCACGCCGCATGCCTCGCGGCACATGTACACGGCAAGCACGATGGTCCTTTCTTCCGGCCGCATGAGGATGCCTTTCTCAAGTCGCCGTCGGATTCGATCGACTACGCGGTGATGGAACGCCTCGTGTCCGACACGAGCCTGGTGGAGGGCGTGGTCGTGCCGCTCGATGCGGGCTGGTCGGATCTCGGCTCGTGGGATGCGGTTTGGGAGGCGCTCGACAAGGATGCGGACGGCAACGTCGGGCGCGGCAAGGTCGTGTTCGAAGGTGCGACGTCGAGCTTCGTGCATTCGGAAGGGCGGCTCGTCGCATGTGTCGGCATGACCAATGCGGTGGTGGTCGAAACCGCCGACGCGGTGCTGGTGGCGGACCGCTCGCGCGTCCAGGACGTGAAGGGCCTCGTGAACCGGATCCGCGCGCAACAGGCGCCGGAAGCCGACACGCACCGGAAGGTGCGCCGCCCGTGGGGCTACTACGACTCGATCGATCACGGCGCCCGATTCCAGGTGAAGCGCATCGTCGTGCATCCGGGCGGACGATTGTCGCTCCAGCTGCACCACCACCGTGCCGAGCACTGGATCGTCGTGAGCGGAACTGCGCTCGTTACCCGCGGCGACGAGCAATTCATGCTCGGCGAAAACGAGTCCACCTTCATTCCGCTTGGTGTGACGCATCGGCTCGAGAACCCGGGAAAGTTGCCGCTCGAGCTCATCGAAGTGCAATCGGGATCGTATCTCGGCGAGGACGACATCGTGCGGTTCGACGATACGTACGGGCGTGCGTAATGCCCCGATTCGACTGTGATCGTTGGCGTCAGACGGGAGATTGAAATGTTCGGTCTACAAGGCTTGATGGCTCGACTCGTGGATATCGCGTTGATCGTCGCCGGCTCGTTGCTTGCGTCGCAATTTCGCTATCAGACGGTTTCCGAGGGGCACTTCGACAGCGCACTCGTCACGTTCGCGATTGCGTTCACGCTGGTGCTGTTTCCGGTATTCGGCGTGTACGAATCGTGGCGGGGACGGTCGATGCTGAGGTTGAGCGGGAAGATCTCGCTCGCATGGCTCGTCGTTCAGGCGTGCGGGATCGTGTTGATGTTCTCGCTCCATCGCTCGGACGTGATTTCCAGGCTGTGGTTCGTGTACTGGACCGCGATGACGGGGGGCGCACTGATCGCGTCGCGAATCGGCACGCATCTGTTTCTGCGCAGTGTTCGTCATGCGGGCATCAACCTGCGCAGCGTCGCGGTTGTAGGACACGCTCAGCACTGCCAACAGGTGGTTCGAAACATCGAGGAGTCGCCGGCGAGCGGATTTCGGCCGGCGGCTGTATTCGACCTGCGCCCCGTTACCGCGAATGCTTCGCATCGCTTGCCGGTATTCACGGAGCTCGATGCGTTCGCGCAGTTCGTCCGGGAGAACGGTGTCCAGGAAATCTGGCTCGCGCTGCCTTTGTCGGAGGAGGCGACCGTTCTGCGGTTCGTCAATACGTTCGGCGACGATCTCGTGAACATCCGCTTCATTCCCGACGTGCGCAGCGTCGCGCTGTTCGACGGCGCGATGATCGACCTCATCGGCGCGCCGGCGATCAATCTCGTGGCGTCGCCGCTTCCGCGTCATGCAATGTGGCAGAAGGAGGTGTTCGATCGCCTGTTCGCCGCAGTCGCGCTGGTGGCGCTGCTGCCGCTGATGGTGCTGATCGCCATCGCGGTGAAGTTGTCGTCGCGCGGGCCGGTGTTCTTCAAGCAATACCGCAAGGGTGCGGACGGGCGCAAGTTCCAGATCCTGAAGTTCCGCACGATGCGCGTGCACGCCGAACAGGCTGGCGTGGTCACGCAGGCGACGAAGAGCGACTCGCGTATTACCCGTGTCGGACGCTTTCTCAGGCGAACCAGTCTCGACGAGCTGCCGCAGTTTCTTAACGTGCTGCGCGGGGAGATGTCGGTGGTCGGGCCGAGGCCGCATGCGATCGAGCACGATCGGCTTTATCAGAAAGTCGTCGACGGGTACATCCATCGCTATCGGATCAAGCCGGGGATTACCGGATGGGCCCAGGTGAACGGGTATCGCGGGGAAACCGATCGTCTCGAGAAGATGCAGAAGCGTGTCGAGTATGACCTTTATTACCTGCGGAACTGGTCGTTCGCGCTGGATATGCGGATCGTGTTGGCGACGGTGGCGAAGGGGTTGGTGAATGCGAATGCTTACTGAGCGGTGATGGAAGTCGATGCAGGTACATGCAGTTCAACAAGAACCGGGGAAGATCTGATGGGATGTTTCTGGCGAGGGCCCGACGAGTCGACGAAGCGGATTCGTCGAAACACTGCCCGAATCATGGCTGCGGCGGCAGCTAGCACGATGTTGGCGGGCTGCGGCATCGCGCCTGGGATGCGCATGGCGTCGCCTGCGACGCTGCCTGTAGCGAGCGGCGATGCGCAGACGCCGCAAAAAGATGTCGACGTACCTATTACCGATATCAACCTTAATCTGATTCGGCAATTGCGGGATGCGGACGCAAATGCCGGCGACAGTCGGATTCTCAGCCTGATCGGCAAGCCACCGCCATATACGCTCGGTGTCGGCGACGTGCTGCAGATCACGGTTTGGGACCATCCGGAATTGTCCGGCGCGGTGGCGACGCAGACGCAGAGCGCGGTTCGTCCGGCAGATCCGGCATCGGGCTTCGTGATCGGCGAGGACGGTAACCTGACATATCCATATGCCGGAACGATGCATGTGATCGGACTTCGTGTCGACCAGGTGCAGGCGAAGCTCTACGAGCGACTCGCGTCGGTCTTCAAGCGGCCGCAACTGACGGTTCGTATTGCGTCGTTCCGATCGCAGCAGATTTATGTTGACGGTGAAGTGCATACGCCTGGCCCGCAGGCGATCAGCGACATTCCAACGACTCTGTACGACGCCGTCAGTCGAGCGGGCGGCTTTTCTCAGACAGCGGACCAGAGCCGAATGGTGCTGGTCCGGAATGGAACAACTTATCCGATCAATTTTCCGCAGCTGCTCGCACAAGGGAAGAACCCGGCAAGCATCATGTTGAAGAGTGGCGACCTGCTGCGCGTCGTGTCTCGTGACGACAACGGCGTCTATGTGATGGGCGAAGTGTCGAAGCCCGCAACTGCTATCCCGATGCGTAACGGGAAGCTGTCGCTGAGCGATGCGATTTCCCAGGTCGGCAGTCTCAACAGTGCGACGGCCGACGCCGCGCAACTGTATGTCATTCGTGGGTCCAGTGATACGGCCCCGCAGGTCTTCCATCTGGACGCGCGCTCTCCGGTCGCAATGATTCTGGCGAATCAGTTCGAGTTGCAGCCGAAGGACGTCGTCTACATCGACGGCAACGGGCTGGTGCGAATCAGCCGCGTGTTGAACCTGCTGTTGCCGGCAATCAATGCCGGTCTGTATGGTGCGGTCGCGACGAAATGAAAGCCACGATTCTGGTTGTCTGCGAAGGGAACATCTGTCGAAGCCCAATGGCGCAAGGCCTGTTGGCTTCAAAGCTGTCGACCATGCGCATCGTATCGGCGGGCCTGAGTGCATTGTCCGGCAGACCCGCAGATTCGACGGCGGTCGAGTTGATGGCCGAGCGCGGCATCGACATCAGCGGCCATATCGCATCGCCGGTGAACCTGCAATACGTGCGCGACGCCGGCTTGGTGCTCGCGATGACGATGGAACAGAAAAGGAGGCTTGAAGAGGGTTATGCCTTTGCCAAGGGCAAGGTGTTTCGTCTGGGGGAAAGCAACGGCGAAGACGTGATCGATCCGTATCGACAGGATCGCGCCGTATTTGAAGCGTCGATCGCTCAGATCGAGCATTACGTGTCGAGCTGGATCGACACAATTATTCGAATATTTCATTGATCGTATGGCCACGATACCCGAAAACCAACTCAACGACGCTGCTGCAGGCGACGCCGTCCGTTTGGCAGACTATCTCGTCGTCCTTGCCGAGAACTGGCGACTGATCGCCGTCGTCACCGCAATGGGGCTGTTCGTCGGCGTGTTGTATGCGTTTCTATCGCACCCGATCTATCGTGCCGACGCAATGATTCAGGTAGAGGACAACTCGGGATCGGCGAAGGATGCGCTCGGCGAATTGGCGTCCATCTTCGACACAAAGGCGACAGCCGCCGCAGAAATCGAATTGATTCGCTCGCGGATGGTAGTGGGCGAGGCGGTACGACAGTTGCATCTCGATATTGAAGTTCGGCCGCGGTATTTCCCGATCGTCGGTGCATGGTTTGCGAGGCGGACGGGCAGAGATGGTGTTGCCGCACCTATGCTGGGTCTGAAGCGGTTCGCATGGGGTGGGGAGCGCATCGTCGTATCCAAATTCGACGTACCCGATGTGTGGAACCGCAAGGCATTTGTGCTGAAGGCGACGAAAAATCAGTCGTACGAGCTGTACGACGAGGACGCAAATTTGGTGTTGCAAGGAAAGGTCGGCGTCGAGGCAAACGGTGCGCTAAAGGACAAGGGCATGGCGCACATTGTTGTCGAGCAACTCGTCGCGCGCCCGGAGACCGAATTCCAATTGATGCGTACTTCCACGCTCGCGACCATCGACGCGATCCAGAAGTCGTTGACGATCGACGAGAAGACGAAGGATTCCGGGATCATTGGCCTGAAGTTGGACGGTTCTGACAACGCGCGGACAACCGAGACCGTCAATGCGATCGCGCGCAACTACGTAAAGCAGAACATCGACCGCAAGTCGGCCGAGGCGGAACATACGCTGTCCTTCCTCGATCAACAGCTGCCGCAGTTGCGCAAGGAGCTCGACAAGGCAGAGGACCGGTACAACGCCTTCCGCAACAAGAACGGCACGGTTGACTTGTCCGAGGAAAGCCGATTGCTGCTGCAGCAGATCGTCGACAACAAAACCAAGCTCCTTGACCTGCAACAACAGCGACTCGGGTTGGCCGAGCGCTTCGCGGCGACGCATCCGTCGATCGCTGCTCTGGATGCACAGATCAAGGCGATGCAGGCGGCGCAGGACACATTGACGCGCCGCATATCGATGCTACCCGACACTGAACAGACGGCGCTCCGACTGTTGCGCGACGTCCGGGTCAACACCGAGCTGTACTCGAACCTACTAAACAGCGCACAACAACTGAAGATCGTGAAAGCCGGCCAGGTCGGTAACGTTCGCGTGGTCGACTATGCGGAACTCGCGGAGCGGCCTTTCCGGCCCAATCGCCCAGTCGTCGTGGCGCTTGCCACTGTACTTGGTCTGTTCGCAGGCGTGATCGCCGCATATGTGCGCAAGGCATTGTACGGCGGCGTCGAGCACTCGGAGGAAATCGAGTCGATTGGCCTGCCGGTCTACGGCGTGGTGCCGCACAGTGAGAAACAACGGCAGATCCATCGCGGTTTGCAAGTCAGTAATGCAGACGCACGCGTGCTTGCAGTAGAGGCGCCAACCGACGTCGCAATTGAAGGCGTGCGCAGCCTGCGCACGGCGCTGCAGTTTGCACTTATCAATGCAGAAAACAACATCGTGATGGTGACCGGGTCTCGCCCGGAAGTCGGCAAGACGTTCATCTCATCGAACCTGTCGGCGGTATTGGCTGCGACCGGAAAGCGTGTCCTGCTCATCGACGCCGACATGCGGCGCGGTGACGTGCATTCGTACTTCGGATTGAAGAGGCGGTCGGGCCTGTCCGATGTGATCAGTGGTGCCGCGCTCGACAGTGTGATCGTCCGCGACATCGTGCCGGGACTCGATGTGCTGCTCAACGGGATGTCGCCACCGAATCCGTCCGAACTCCTGATGAGCGAACAGTTCCGCGCGTTGCTTGACTACGGTTCTCGTCACTACGACATCGTGATTGTCGATACGCCGCCGGTGCTTGCGGTCACGGATTGCGTGCTGATCGGCAAGCATGCGGCGACGACGCTGCTGGTCGTGCGTCACGGCTTCCATCCGTTGTCCGAGATCCGGGAGAGCGTCAAGCGACTCCGGAACGGTGGCGTGGTCGTGAAGGGAGCGCTGTTTACCGACGTACCACAGCGACGGGTTGGATACGGAACGTACTACGCCGGCTACTACGGTTACGAGAGCAAAGCCAGCTGAAGCTTTCTGAAGGCAATTGAAACCATTACGGAATTGGGTGAGGAAAACAACATGGACCGCAAAGTTGCGTTGATCACAGGTGTGACCGGCCAGGACGGCTCGTATCTTGCCGAGCTGTTGCTGAACAAGGGCTATCAGGTGCACGGCATCAAGCGCCGCTCGTCGCTGTTCAACACGGATCGCATCGATCACCTGTACCAAGATCCTCACGTCTCTGACGCACAGTTCTTTCTGCATCACGGAGACCTGTCGGACTCGACCAGTCTCGTCAGAATCATTCAGCGCGTGCAGCCCGACGAGATCTATAACCTTGCCGCGCAAAGCCATGTTGCCGTGTCGTTCGAGGAGCCCGAGTACACGGCAAACACCGATGGCATTGGCGCACTGAGAATTCTCGAGGCGATTCGTATCCTCGGGCTCCAGAAGAAGACGCGGTTCTATCAGGCATCGACGTCGGAACTTTATGGGCTCGTCCAGGAAATTCCGCAGAAGGAAACGACACCGTTCTATCCGCGCAGCCCTTACGCGGTGGCGAAGTTGTACGCGTATTGGATTACGGTCAATTACCGAGAGGCATACGGCATCTACGCGTGCAACGGCATTCTGTTTAATCACGAGTCGCCCGTGCGGGGGGAGACGTTCGTGACGCGGAAAATCACGCGTGCAATTGCTCGTATTGCGGTCGGTCTGCAGGATTGCCTGTACCTCGGAAATCTATCCGCGCTGCGTGACTGGGGGCACGCGCGTGACTATGTCGAGATGCAATGGCTCATGTTGCAGCAGCAGCAGCCGGAAGACTTCGTGATCGCCACGGGCGTGCAGTACAGCGTGCGCGATTTTGTTCAGACTGCGGCGGCCGAAGTTGGCATCACCGTCCGGTTTGAGGGACATGGTGTCGATGAGATCGGTGTCGTCGAAGCGGTCGACGACAAAGAAAGCAAAATTGCTGTCGGCGATGTAATCGTCCGCGTTGATCCGCGCTATTTTCGTCCAACGGAAGTCGAAACCCTCCTCGGGGACCCGTCGAAGGCTCATGAGAAGCTGGGTTGGAAGCCCGCGACACCGTTTTCGCAGCTCGTCCGTGAGATGGTTCATTCCGACCATCAGGCCGCAAAGCGCGATGCATTGATCAAGCTGGCGGGTTTCAAGGCGTTCGAATACAACGAGTGAGCGCGATGACTACCACTAAACGAATCTTCGTCGCCGGTCATCGTGGCATGGTCGGTTCAGCGATTGTCCGGCTGCTTGAAATGCAGGGGAAAGTGGACGTCGTGACGCGATCGCGAAGCGAACTGGACCTTATCAACCAGCATGCGGTAGAAACGTTCTTCCGAGAGAACAAAATCGACGAGGTGTATCTCGCTGCCGCGAAGGTCGGCGGGATCCTGGCGAATAGCCACTATCCGGCCGACTTCATCTACGAGAACGTGATGATGCAGTCTAACGTCATCCACCACGCGTACAAGGCAGGGGTGAAGCGCTTGCTGTTTCTTGGGTCATCCTGCATCTATCCGAAATTCGCAGAGCAGCCGATACGCGAAGACTACCTGATGACGGGAAAGCTTGAACCGACGAACGAGCCGTACGCGATCGCGAAGATTTCCGGCATCAAGATGTGCGAAAGTTACAGTCGACAATACGGCGTCGACTATCGCAGCGTCATGCCGACCAATTTGTATGGCCCGGGCGATAACTACCATCCGGATAACAGTCACGTGATCCCGGCGTTGTTGCGGCGCTTTCACGAGGCGAAAGTCGATCAGTTACCGGTCGTGCGCGTCTGGGGATCAGGTAAGCCGCTTCGCGAGTTCCTGTATGTGGACGATCTGGCCGCGGCATCGGTGCTCGTGATGGAGTTGCCTTCCGACCAGTACCGAAACATCACCGATCCGATGGAATCCCACATCAACGTCGGAACTGGCATGGATACCACGATTGCGGATCTGGCCACCCTGATCGCGGATGTCGTTGGTTATTCGGGCGCGCTCGAATTCGACACGTCGAAGCCTGATGGTACGCCGCGCAAGCTCTTGGACGTTTCGAAGCTTAGGTCGATCGGCTATGTACCGCAAATTGCGTTGGCCGACGGCTTACGGCGTGCCTATGACGACTTCCTGCATTCGGCGTACCGGAAGTGACATGCTTGCTACTCTCAGGAATCAGATCAGGAAAAGCAAGCTGCGGTCTTCATCGGTGTTGTCCGGGGTCGTCGCAAATATCTTCAACCAGGGCATCACAGTCATCATTCAGCTCGCTTCGCTGCCGATATTCCTGCATTTCTGGGGAGCAACCCGCTATGGCCAATGGATCGTCATCTCCGCGGTACCCGCGTATTTCGCAATGTCCGACATTGGTATCGTCTCGGTCGCGATCAACAAGATCGGTATGTTTCATGCGCGGGGCGAGGTCGAGCAGGCAAATGTCACGCTGCAAAGCGCGTTCGTTGGCGTAACAGGGCTAGTAGTGCTCGGAACGCTGACGGGCGCTGCGTTTGTGTTCCTGTTCGATTCGGACACGCACGGCGAACCCTGGGCTCTGTTGCTGTTAGTGACGACAGCGTTGCTAAATTTGTATTCAGGTCTGTTCGATGCTTCCTTTCGCGTGATTGACCGTTATGCGGCCGGAGTGTTCCTGCTTTCATTTGCTCGCCTCGGTGAATGGCTGGCCACTGTCGTGTGCGTTGCCTCGGGGGGCGGGATCGTCGCCGCAGCCGCGGCAGCGTGCGGCGCACGCGCCGTAATCCAGCTCGCGATCCTGTTCGGCCTAATGCGCTCGGACAGTAATCTGAAGTGGGGTTGGTCGAAGAGCTCGTTTGCTGAACTGCGGTCGCTGCTTCCACAGGGCGCAGCGTTTCTCGGGTTCCCGCTCGGTAATGCGTTGAGTATCCAGGGAATGACTCTGGTGGTCGGCCATTTTATCGGCATGCGCGAAGTCGTTGTCTTCAATGCGTATCGCACGCTGTCGAGATCGATCACGCAACTCATCACTACAGTCAGTCGCGCGGTATGGCCGCGTTTCTCGAACCTTTACGCGCGAGGACAGCATCGTGAAGCGACGGCACTACGCAGAAGAGCCGAGGCCAGTGTCGGGATCGCCGCAGCAGTGACCTTCGTGTTGTTGGTCGCCTTCAGCCGCCCGTTGATCGAGTTCTGGGGACGTGGCAAGTTGCCATACCAGCCGATCGTCCTTGTCTGCCTGCTTTCGGTCGCCGTGGTTACGTCACTGTATCAGGTGAAGTTGGTTGCCTTGATGGCGACGAACCGTCACACCGGCGTGTCGATTCAGTTCTGCGTGATTTCCGCCATAGCGGTAGGCGCCGGCTGGGTGCTGTCCGCCTTTGTCGGAATGACGGGCCCGATCACGGCGGTTGTCATCGCGGAGATCGCGATTTTCATGTCAGTCACACGGGCGTTTCGCGTCATGACGGCGGGAGGGTTCTAACGCGATGAAATACTTGTGGATCCATCGAGAGCGTCCTCGCCTTGGGTCGCGTCGCTGGTTGGTGGTTTGGGCAAAGCGCGCACTGATGTTGCGCCGCTTGGTTCGGCTTGCACTGATCCAGGCGCGGCTGCGCGTGAAGGGCATGAAAATCGGGGAGCTGTCGGTGCTTTATCGCTTCAGGATCCAGGGATCGCCAGCTCGGATAAGCATCGGTTCACACTGTTTCGTCTCCGAGAACGTGATGATGGCGGCGCATGACAGGATCACAATCGGGTCCCGCGTCGTGATCAACGACGGGGTCAATATCTTGACGGCGTCGCATGCACTCGACGATCCGCACTGGCGCATGTACTCCCGCGAAGTCCGGATCGACGATTATGCATGGATTGCAACCAACGCGACCATTCTTCCGGGCGTCCATGTCGGAACCGGCGCGGTGATCGGGGCCGGTGCGGTTGTGCGCTCCGACGTCGCGCCTTACACAGTTGTGGTCGGCAACCCTGCGGCTCCTGTTGCCAGACAGCGAGTTCAGAGACTGACCTACGACCCAGCGCTGTTCAGTGCGCCCTTCGAGGCTTGGGTGGGGACTAATAATCAGACGAAGCTGGAAGGCGAGTATGGGAAATGATGTTCTCGTTGCTCATCCGTACAAGCACCACGCGTTCGAATTGGGCGCGGCGATCGCGGAGGCCGGACGGAATGTGCAGTTCGTGACGCCGTTTTACAGCAAGGGGTTGACCGCATTGCTGTCCCGACTTCCAATGAATGCCGGTCGCCGCGCGAGCGGCTACGCACATCCGGGGCTGCCCGCGTCGAACGTGCGTTGCCCGCTTGCGGCAACACTACTGCGTGCTGCGCTGGGTACAACGCGGCCCATCGCCTTTCGCGATGCGTTTGACCGGATGACCGCGCGCTACGTTCTGGAGTCCGCAGGTCGATTCGAGTGGCTTGTGACGTTGCAGGACTACATGCCGCGAACGGTCGATGCCGCAGTGCAGGTTGGCGTTCGAATCTGGTCCGACCAGATCCTGAACCAGACGGATGGCGCGATGGCTCGTATCGCAGCCCACCATCGTGTTCTCGGACTGCCCATCCCGGACCATGACGAATCGAAGAACGACGCGATCCTGCAGAAAGCGCAAGTGATCACGGTACCGTCAACGTACTATGAGCGTTCGTTGTTGAGCGGCGGTATTCCGCCAGGTGACATCTACAAGATTCCGTACGGCGCTTTTTTTGAGCCGCAACACGCGGTCCCACACACCGCCGCTCGCGAGCGGCAAGAATTCCGTGTCGTCGCGCGCGCGAATACGATCCGCAAGGGCGGACATCTCCTGTTGTCCGCCATCGAGTCCTGGGGCGAGCGCTGGGTGGCGGCACTCGGCGGCGGCACCATGCTGGTCAGCGTGCTGGGCGAACTGGCACCTTCCCTCGTCGGGAAATTAAGCGCGCTCGCCATCCCACGGAACGTGAGGATCACTCACGGTACGATTCCGCATAATCTAGTTGGAGAACTATATGGAAATGCGGACCTTTTCGTTATGCCGTCGCTGTCCGAGTCGCTGTCGCTCGCGTGCCTCGAGGCGTTGAGTTTTGGCCTGCCGCTGGTCGTGACGCCCTATACGGGAATCGAAGACGTTGCGGGCGTGTGCGGATTCGTGGTGGAGGACAGCATGGATAGTCTCGGCGAAGGCATTCTCGAGGCGATCGCGTCGCGCCAGCAGTTTCCCGGCATGAGTATACGCGGGCGGGCGCTCGTACGGGACGTCTACAACTGGCAGCGATACCGGCGACTGATGAAAGACATGATCGAAGCGAGGATGTGATGCGGCGGTCCCATTATTTTGCGTATGTCGTCGCCTTGCTGTTCGTGGTCGGGATGGCGCAGTATGCGCCGCTGGCGATCGATTCGATCATTCGCGGAAATGTCCAATTATGGACGGTCGATTCCGGCGCACTGGATGGCGCGGGCCCGACTCGCTACCTCAAGGATCTGTTCGTATTCGGGTTCGGCGTCTATTGGCCTATCGTCGTACTGCGGAGAAGACAGACCGTCGAAATTTCGAAGATCTGCTCGTTCTACTTCGCCTGGATCGCAACGCTCGTATCCATTGGTCTGATCGCCTTCGTGGCCGAACTTAGTCCGGCGTTTTTCCTGCCAGCTGGTATCCGCTGGGTGATGCTTCTCCACTGTTCGTTTGGGTTGTTTCTCTTCTCGCGGGATTTCCCGCGGACGCCGGCGGTTCAGCGCACGCTGATCGTGCTGCTGTTGGTGCTCGGCATGCTCAATGTCTATGTCGCAAATAAGCAGGCGTCGCTGGGCGCGTCGCTATCGCACGTCGTATTGGTGCAAGGTCGTGTGACGGGATTGTTCAGCAATGCCGGAATCGCCGGGATGTTCGGTCTTGCACTCGCAATCTTCTCCTTGCTACTCGATCGCGCGCATGCGTGGCAGCGTGTCGCATTGATCGCTTCTGCATTCCTGACCGCTCTGCTATCGGGTACACGATTTGCGGTCTTATCGATTGCGTTGCTAGCTGCCGTGCTTTGCTGGGAACTGATCGCTGAAGGCGCCGAGAGGAGCAAGAAGATGTTGCTCACGGTTTTCATCGTGCCTTTTGCACTGGGTGCCGCTGCAGCCGGCTACGTGTCGCTAATGGCTGCGGCTGGCCGTGGTGACATTGTCGGCTCGCAGCTAGAGAAAGGCGGTCGGATTTCCAACGCGGTGACGACCTTGTCGGATCTGGAGAATGCAGATCTCGACGAGCTGTTTGTCGGACGTGGCCTGGGTATAGGAACCAATACTGCGGTTGGATATCTGCAAGCGAGTGGCATTGATCCGAAACAATTCCGCTTCAACTGGTTGATCGACAACGCGTTCATCACGCTGATTTTCCAGACTGGCATCGCGGGTCTTTTGGTATTTGCGAGTGGCATGTTTGCCTTTCTATGCAAGGTAAAGCCGAAATGGAATCGCTCCCTTAAGGCCCGATACTGGGCGTTGTTGATCATCACGATGGTGACATTCAACGGCGGAAATGTCCTAGAACACTATTTTCTGCTGACGTCGTTCTTCGTAGGCTTCGGAACACTCTTCTGGGGAGACCGTCTGGAGGCGCGCACGGCGGCGGCAGTGTCGGCCTATCGAGCCCCTCGCGCGCTGATTGCGGGCGAAGTGAGGCCGCGATGATCGTGTCGCTCAATCGACGGAAACGAAAATTATGATCGTATTCATCGCGGCCTACAGTCCGCCCGACCGAATCGCCCATACCAGCCTGGGCGCAGTTAGAAAGATCGAGTTTTTCCTCGGACTGCTGGGACGCTTGTCGCGCGATGTACTGCTGGTCAATACAGCGCATAACGAAAGCGCTTGGCAGGAGCGCCGTGTGCGCGAGTGGACTCTGGCCGGCTCCCGCATCCGTGAGATATCGTTGCGTACGTATCCGGTTCGGCCGGTCGGAAAGATGCTTAATCTGCTTGAAGTGAATGCCATCGTCCGAGAGATTGGGCGACATGGCAAACCATCGTTGATATGGATATACAACCCATACGCACTCGAATCGATGCTTGCAAGAGCGTTGCATCGCCGATACGGAAAGGGTGTTGTCCTGGAGTTCGAGGACTGGGTGCTGGCGAGACGCACGATGCATCCGAAATCGACTCTCGACTGGATGGCATGGCGTTATGTGTTACCGAAGCCGGTGCTGTGCCTCGCCGTCAACAAGGCGCTGCAGAGCCGAGAAGCCGAGCGAAGTGGTTGTCGAACGATGCTATGCCCCGGTGTGGTTTCGCGGAAACTGACGATTGCATGCGCGCAGCGCGCGCCGTTTTCGGACCCGACGCGGGGAAAGATCGTTGTTGGATATTTCGGGAGTCTCAACGCTGAAAAGGGAGCGGGGAAGGTGCTGGCGCTGGCGGAATATGCTGATCCCACGCTCGAGATCCATGTATGCGGAGCTGGTCCGCTGTCCGGCGCGTTCGAGGCTGCAGCGCGGCGTTCCAGCACATTAACCTTCCACGGAGTTCTCCCCGATGACCAGTTATTCGAAAGGATCTCCGCATGCGATGTGTTGCTCAACCTTCATAGTCCGATCGAGAAGATGAGCGGTGGCGTATTTCCGTTCAAGGTCATGGAGTATGTCGCGTCAGGGCGGCTAGTGCTGTCGACATCTCTGCCGGACATAGGAATCAGTGAGATTACCGACGCGCTGCACGTCGTCGGAGATGATCTTTCTACACTCGTTGAGCTACTGCGAAACGCGGCCGAGTTGTACGGAGCAAGCCGAAATGCCATCAAACGAGCGCAATCGCGTGCCGAAACGATGTTCGGCGAGCACGGAATGGAAGATGCGGTCAGGCGCTTGCTGAATGCATAGTGGAATATTGTGTAAATTGATATGCGATGATTAATCGAGGTGGGCGATTGAGGCTTCTTCATGTTATTTCGTCGATCGATGCAACCGGAGGCGGCCCGATCGAAGGTGTGACGCGTCTGGCGGCACAAGTCAAACTGCTGGGGCACAGCATCGATATAGCGTGTCTGGACGACGATGAGCGGGATGCGCCGAGCAACGGTCCGTTTGGTCGAGTGATTCGCCTGGGAAAGGGCAAGGGAAAATACGGCTTCAATCCAAAATTGACCCGATGGCTAGAGGAGCACGCGTCAGAGTACGACGCGGTTGTGGTGAATGGCCTCTGGCAGTTTCACGGCGCTGCGGTACGGGCGGCATTAAGTCGCTGCACGATCCCGTACTTTGTGTATTCGCACGGCATGCTGGATCCATGGTTCAACAAGGTTTATCCGATCAAGTACCTGAAGAAGTTGCTGTACTGGCTCGTAATCGAGCGAAGGGTGGTGAATCACGCGAAATCGATCGTTTTTACGAGTGAGACAGAGCGTGTGCTCGCGCGCACGTCGTTTCCGCTGTACCGTGCGAACGAAGCCGTGACGGTCTACGGTACCGCGCCACCGCCGGTTGCCGAGCCTGGCCGCCATTTGCCCGACACAGGGAAGTCGGCGGACTCGAGGAAGATCATCCTGTTTCTCGGACGTATTCACGAAAAGAAGGGTTGCGATCTGCTGGTGAGCGCGTTCGCGGCACTAGGAGCGTTGCGGAGCGAGTATCGATTGATAATTGCGGGGCCCGACGAAAGCGGGTTAGTAGAACGGCTGTGTGCTGAAGCTGTCCGCCTTGGAATTGATCGGGACATCACATGGGCTGGCATGGTGACTGGGCGCGACAAGTGGAACCTGATGTACTCCGCCGACGTGTTTTGCCTGCCGTCGCATCAGGAGAACTTCGGTATCGCCGTGGCGGAGGCATTAGGGTGTGGCGTACCGGTGCTGATTACCGACAAGGTAAATATCTGGCGCGAGATCATTGAATATGGAGCCGGGTACGCGGCAAGCGACACGGTGGAAGGCGTGACCGAGGTGCTCCGGAACTGGGTGAATACGACGGATGCGACCAAGCAACTGATGCGTGAGAGAGCGCTCGCGTGCTTCAACGAGAAGTTCCATATCGAACAGGTCGCGTTAAGCTATTTGCGGATTGTCGGCGGACAATAGGAGCCGGGATGATTGCGATCTGTATGCAAACGAACATTACTCGAGTATCGCTGTGCATGGCGTTGGCACTTTCGAGCGTGGTAGTTGAGGCCCAAACAGGAAAGGCGCTTCGTATCGATTCGGCGAAGCATGTCGGCGTATCGACAAGCATTGCTGCGAACGGGCCCCGCACGCCTGTAGCGACCGGCGGCACGGTACCGGATTCGTTACTTGGCGGTCCGCCGGGGTATGACGACGCCAAACTGGCGAGCTTCGGGGCGCCTGAAGAAATGCCTGCGCCTCGCGCATACGACAAATTGACCGATATTCCGCCGACGCCAACCGAACGGCTGGCACTCGCATCTGTTCGAGCAGGTGTTGATCGTAGCGCTGGTGTGAGATTCAAAGTGCGCAGGGAGGCACGTGCGGCAAGGGTGTCTGACGAGATGCCGGCGATCTATCCGGCCGACGTATATTCGCAGGGCAGCGTAAGTAAGCTGTCGGTCTACTCACTCCCCTGGTAGCAGGGAACGTTGTCCCGCATATCGCGTCCCCTGCGGGCAGGCAGCGGGGTGTCGCGACTGGCGCTACGTTGCTGCTTGCTACTTCTATTGTCCGCGTCGCAGCGATTCGGAGCCGCCGATCGGAAATCGCGCAGACAGTAGCAGTGCCTTGAAATATTTCGGGCGCTCGACGAACTTCGCGAGCGCCCGTGCAAACACGATAGCGATCGCGAAGGCAACGGTGCCACACGCGGCCGACCGATACAGAGACGTGCCGATCCAGCCGAGCGAGAAGGCCAACACAAGCGCTAAAATCGGAAAATGTACGACATACAGCGTATAGGAAAAATCACCGGTCCGAACCAGCCAGCGGGGATAGGCGCGATCGAGCGCGCGCCAGCCGAATAGTAGGTAGCCGTATAGGAAGGCAAAAGCAGCACCGGCGGTCAACTCGATCGAGCGAACCGGGAATGCCGCAGCAATCATCCGCGGGTTGGTTGCCGCGAGCTTGGCGATCAGGACCACGCCGACGATGCTGGCTGTTGCCAGCACCGCATTGCGATATCGGTAGCGATAATGCGTCATCAGGCAAGCTGCTGCGCCGTATGACCAGATCGCGAAGAAGAAGGCGAAACTCTCCTTTCCAATCGACGCAGCGATGGCCGCTGTCACGGCGATTGTGAGTGCCACCGTACGGAGGCCGCGATGGCGTGCGAAGCAGCCTAGTGCGAAGAAGAACGCGATCACATAGCTCCAGACTTCAAGATACAGCGACCAGAGCGGCGGATTTGCGCGGGTCATGCCCTTGAGCATCACAAAGGACTCTACGAATTCGCGCGATGATAGGGTCATGGCGGGAACAGCATAGGCGTCGGTTGGCAAACCGAACCGTGTACTCGAACCGGGAAGATGCAATGTGTGCAATGTGAGCCAACAGAGCACTATCACAACGAGGCTGGCAACGAACGGTGGATAGATGCGCGCGATGCGCGCGGCGAAGAACTCTCTAATTCCGAAGCCACCGGTCGATTCGTTGTTCTTCAGGATGCTGAGCGTAATCAGATAGCCGCTCAGCAAAAAAAATACGATCACCGCGTGCAATCCCAGTGTGCGCGACAGAATCCATGCCGGATGCTCCTGGCCGATCAGTCTGACAAAGTAGATCTGGCAGATGTGTGATAAACCGACGAACAGCGCTGAGGCGCCACGGAAAGCATCGAATTTCTCGTGATTGTGCATTACTACTCCGGTCGACTTGCTCGGCTCGTTCTGACACACACCTATAGGGCGCGCAACTTGTTGGAAAGTGTAGAGGCTATCGACGTTCGCAATCCGACAACATCTGGGCGATTGCAGCTACGCAGGCATGGTGGCGTGCGGTCGACGGCATCAGCGGGAGAAATGAATATCACCCCACAGTTTCGGGGTGAGCTCGGCTTCGCTTGGCACGTCACTTACCAGCCCCGTCGCCTTGTTTGACCAATACGAGCGCTGAAGTGTCTCGATTCCGTTTCCTCGCAGCACGCCGATATCGCCTTTTAGACTCGTGCCAGCAGGCGCGACGAGTCGTAAGGTCTTCAGTGGAATTGAGATCCTATAGATGAACCGTTTGGTCCCACTGGTGGGGCTTCGTTCGACGTCTTGCGTCAATTCCAACTGGTCGCTGACGTCGGTGACTTGATCGAACCGGATCGTTCGAAGCGGCGAGCTGAAGGTCGCCGAATTGCTGGTGCTTCCCGGTTCGACGGGGCGATACAACACCGCGGTTTTTTTGCCTTCAACACGTGCGACAAGCAGGCGCTCGTCACCTTCGACTGCGAGCGTTCGATCTCGCGACGCACTGGCGTCGGTACCCAGCATCAGGTCGATTCCGCCACCAGTCTTGAATAAGTTCTGTAGTGCATCACCGCTATTCTCCAGCAGCGCAGGATCGTCGGTTCGCACCGCGATCAGCAAGCGGTTAGGCGAGATCGCGAGCGCTGCGTCCGTATCGACCTGACGGCGTGCCCAACTTCCAACGAGAATATTTCGCACATCGATGGTGACCCAGCGGGTTGTCTCATCTGGCCAGCGCGGGCCGGTGGCGAGTGACGCGGCGCTGTCGTCGGATACACGTTCAACTTCGAGAACACTGGGTTGCGTCGTCCTCGACGCGGAACTGGCAATTTCGTCGAGCATGACTTGACGCTGTGCATCTGCAAGTTGCCGCGCCGTGACGGTGATTGCAGCATCACGCAAACGTCGTATTCCGTCGAGACCGTAGAGCCTAAACAGTGAACCGGTATGTCCGGCCTGGAGGTAGATCTTGCCGTCGTCAGTCGCTGTCAGGATCGAATGAAAACTCTCAGGGAGGAGGCTCGTCGATGTGAAATCCGTGCCTCGTATGCCGCGCAGTGGTAGCGGATCGAATTGGCTTCTGGCATCCCGGAACAGCGTAGCGACGAACAGGCCATCTATCGTGAACAGGTAAACTTGCCCCTCGTTGCCGTTAATGGCCCATAACTGTCCGGCATCCGACGGCGCTGGTGCGTCGATCGGATTGCCTAGCACGCGGGTCGTACCGATCAGCTCACCAGGAGACTCGGGAAGGGGGGCGATGTGCGATGCGTGGAGGCCGGGCCATAAGCTCGGGTATGACCACACTGCCGTACCGTTGCGCGAGCCGCCAACGCCTTGCGGCCCCAATGGGGCAGCAGGCGTGGTCAGCACGACCCAACCGCCTTTGCCGACTAGGACTTGTCCGCCCCCAGAGCTGGCTGGAGGTTGCACGTTCCGTGCGAGAACGTCGCCGCTCTGAATGGTGTACTGGGGAACGCCTTGTGCCGAGATCCGGGTTGGCGCAAAGCGTAGCGCAACGTCACCGACGTTCGCGATTGTAAAAGACAGGTCGTTGCCGATACCCACGCCGCCGACGAGCGTTCCGTTTTTTCCGGTTGGCGTCGGCGACAGGAACTGGACTTCGTCGGCATCGAGGCGCCCGTTGCCGTTTTCGTCGGACCAGATGAACAGAAGCGATTGCCTGTCTGGCGCAACACCCGTCGGCATGCGTTGTCGCATGGCGGGCGACGAGAATGCGGGCAGCAACTTTCCTGCGCCGTCCAGCGTACTGCCCGCCGCCGCGACCGGGTGTGCGATTCCTTTGTCGATGCGCCAGAGTATCGCGCTCGGCGGTCCACTGACTTCTGACGCGTGCGCGTTGGTCAAGTAGAGCGAGTCGTTTCGATGGATCGGGTATTCGGGCATCGTACCGGTTCCTTTGCCGGTCAATCCAATGTCACCATTTTCGGTCCTGAAGTAGATAGCTTGCGGAACGCTTGTTCCACCGTTCGGGTCGATCCGGAATTCCATTCCGCCGCCTTCGTCCGCGTAGAACATGCGTGTTGAGTCAATTGGATCGACGGCACCGCCGCCGCCGTAACGGCTCGGGCCATAGAACGCGTTGACGAAGCGACCGTCAGAAGCATTCCAGACGCTAACCCTTTTTGGTGTTTTATCGCTTTCGGCAACCCAAAGGTGTCCGCGTTCGTCGAGCGTGACGCCCGCGGGGTGGTTCATATGAAGTGGGTCATAAGGTCCGAGGGATGGCTTACCAGGATGTCCTATCGTGCGCAGCAACTTGCCACCTGCACTGAAGACCTTGACCTGATGGCTTTGCCCCCAATCGCTGATGTACAGAGTCCCGTTGTCGTCCACGTATATATACTGCGGATCGTCGAGGCTAGCCTTGACCAGTACGTCCGGTACGGTCAGCTTTGCCGGCGAGGTCTCTGATATACGGAAGCGCAAGACGTCGTGCGTGGTCAGAACGAGCAGGCGCCCGGACGTATCGAACGACAATCCGCGCGGGTCGGGAACGTTGCTGGTACCGAGTACAGTCTTCCGCGCGGCATCGATAAATAGCAATTGATTAAGTTGGCCAAATGCAACGACCACCACGCCATCATGTGCGGCGAGCCCCGTGAGATCGAATCTCTGCGTATAACCAGTCACATCCGACGCGTTTGCATCCGCCGGCATTGGTATACGGTACGGCTGGTCGAGCACCGGCACATCTTCGCCCGTACCCAAACGGCCATCTTTGGGTTTTGATCGAGGATGCGAAAGCAGCGCGTTCAAGCGTAGCTCGCGAACATTGCCATTGTATTTGTCGCCATGCCACGACGTCGCAGCGTAAGCATAGACGTCCTTCAACGGGTGTACACCTGTATCCCGCGCCAATTGGGTGGCACCTGTCCAGTTGCCGCCGATCCACATTTGCCCCCAACGCTTACGTCCATCGAGGTCGAGCCACGCAAGACTGCTTCCGCCTTCGGTGAAGTAGCTGCCGACAATCACCTGCCCGATGTTAGCGGACCGCACTCCTGCAGGGTCCGAAATCGTTCCTGCCGGGATGAAGAGCACTGAACTCGGTGCCGAATGGTTTGCAAGCCATTCACTGCTGCGATCCTTCGTTTGCCATGGAGGGACACCATTGCTATATGGTGTGAGTTCATAAGCGATCCTGATAGAAGGTCGAACCAGGCCGCGCACGAGATATCGACCTGGAGCGACGGTTTTCCCGGGGATGTGATACTGACCATGCGCCGCAGCATCGGTGTCGCGGCCTCGATCGTCAAGGCCGTCCCACCACGCGATATGGTTTCCGGCAGGAAACCGGGTTTCGCTGATGAGGTTCCTGACACGCTTGCCGTTTTGATCGTCGATAACTAGCGTCACAAATCCAGCTTGCGCGATCGAAAATCGGATTGGAATCGAAATCGGAATGGATGACGATGTCGTGGCGGCGAGTTGCGGCGGCGAAGTCGATTCCGCGATACTCGGGGCACTTGTTAGCATCCCGGCAATCGTGATAACGAAGCTGCACAATCGTGATGCAACCTTTCCTTGCATGCGGATCACCTTGAACAGGGCGGCAGCGCGCCCGCGCCGGAGCATTGTGCGCTTGACGTATGACCGATGCGTTGACGTCGGCGACACTGAGGCGCAACGGTTCCGCAAGAATAGTAGAGATTTCCTAAGTGCGCATGCGTTGGATAGAGTCGATTTCCGCCAATGCGTCGTCGAAGCGGCGCGCTTGTCGTTCCTGATCCGGCAGCAAACTCCAGCACGGTCCGTGTTGTCAATGGCGAAAGCTGACAGGAATATGGCCGGCCTAAGAATGGTCCGATGGTATTGTTCGTCATCAGTTCGATTCGCGCGATTCATCACGTGATTTCCACGTACTCCGATACAAGGGTCGCCACGCTCGTTTCGGACGAGGCGAGCTTTGCGCAAGCGTTCTTGCTCGACACGACCATGCTGCGGTGACCTCGCGAGACGCGAATGTGGTGCTTTGATAGTTCGGCACTGCATGGTCGAGAACCGGCACCTTCAAACGACGATGATCATCCAGGGCAACGATCCGACTGTCTCCCCATCGTTCACGCTGCGCAATCGCGTGATGCGCCAAATATGGAACTGGGCGTGGCTGCTGCTGTTCCGTCCGAGTCCCAGACCATGTCATGCATGGCGTGCCGCGTTGCTTAGGATTTTCGGTGCGCGCATCGGCGAACACGTGCATGTCTATCCGGCCGTGCGTGTCTGGGCGCCGTGGAATCTTCACATAGGGGATCGCGTGGGCGTCGCCGACGGTGTGACGATCTACAACATGGATGTGGTCACCATCGGCGACTATTGCGTTGTCTCTCAGGGAGCTCATCTCTGCGGCGGTTCTCACGATTATCAGTCGAAAAATTTCCAGTTGATTGCCGCGCCAATCGTGTTGCAAGCTCATACGTGGGTATGTGCGGAAGCATTTATTGCGCCGGGCGTGACCATTCCCGCCGGAGCCGTGATTGCAGCCCGCTCGGTCGTGACTCGCAGCCCACTGGAAGCGTGGGCGGTTTATGCCGGGATGCCGGCAAGAAAAATTGGAAAGCGGACGAAGCATGACACCTAACCCATCCGGTATCTCAGTCATCATTCTCACGAAGAACGAGGCACGCGATCTGCCAGGTTGCCTCGAGAGCGTCGCATGGTGCGACGACATTCACGTTTACGATTCGATGAGTACCGACGCGACAGTCGAGATCGCGAAAGCATTCGGTGCGACGGTCACTCAACGTCCGTTTGACAACTGGGCCAGTCATCAGAACTGGGGACTTGCCAATATACGGTTCAAGCATCCGTGGGTGTTCTACATCGACGCAGACGAACGGATGACGGATGAACTGGTTCGTAGCGCAAAACAGGCAGTGGCGTCAGCTGGCGATGTCGTGGCGTTCAGTATTCAGCGAAGGGATTTCTTCATGGGAACCTGGCTAAAGCATGTCCAGACGTCACCGTACTATCTCCGGTTGTTTCGCCCCGAGAGAATGCGATATGAACGCCTCGTGAATCCGATCTCGATTCCGGACGGGCCGAGTGCACGCATCGCGGGTTACCTCGATCATTTTCCGTTCAGCAAGGGGCTTGATCACTGGGTTGCCCGGCACAACAGCTATAGCACGCTGGAAGCCATGCAGATTGTCGAGAATCGACGAGGCCAAGCATCATTCAGTCTAATCAAGGCACTGACGAGTCGTGATTTTCATGAGCGACGATTCCATCAAAAGGAAATTTTCTATCGTATTCCGATGCGGCCGCTGGCGAAATTCCTGTTGCTCTACGTGGGAAAACGGGGATTTCTGGACGGAAAGGCTGGGCTCACGTATGCGGCACTCCAGTCCATCTACGAATATTTGATCATTGTGAAAACGGATCAGATCAACAGGCAGGACGCCGCCGGCGCCGTCTCCGATCGATGATGACCATTGGGTTAGTTACCTATGTGGCAGGGCGCTCGGAACAACTCATCACGCAACCACCCGCGAATCGTGCGGTAAGCAACATTGATTCAGGGCACACCGAGCATCAACGCGAACAGAATTCCGATATCCGTGAAATCGTGGAGACCGGTGTGCGTGCAAGGCCGAACCTGGCGAACCTGAAGACGCCAACAGGAAAGGTCAGCCTCACCAACCGAGGTTGAACGGGAGACCTTCCCGGCGGGAGTGCCGCATGACGAGCAATGCAGTAGCAAGCCACCAGAGGCCGGCGCCTTAAAGCAGCAATGTACCGAATACACCGAAGTTGCTCGCCAGTGTCGTCCCACCTTCCAGGCTAATTTGTGCGGAGACCTTCGTGGCAGCGTCGCCGAGGTAATGAGATCGATCGCACCCGTTCCGATCGGACAGAGGGTGGCCGGCTCGTGACGCCGAATTCACGGGGAAGGGAAGCTTATCAATGATCAGGTGGACCACGTCGATCGCCAAGATCGAGAACGCAAGCGGCACAAACTAAACCCAAAGCATGTAACCCGCGCCGACGACCTGTTGCGCAATTTTCGCCGGAAGATGCGGCGCGAGCACCCCCTGCACTGGATACGCTGGCTTCCCCTGCGACGATCGGCAGCAACAATGCGATTGTCCGTTGCTCGAGGCCGTGCTCTTGACGAGTGAAAGTCTTGAAAGGCACGCCGCCGCGACAATCAACGACAGAGGCATGTCGACGATCCAGAGGCTCAGCGCAACAAGATACGGTGACGCTAGATGTCGATGCGTCGGATGTCTGCAATCGCGCACAACTCTCAAATTCGGAACGCCAAACTGAGATCCGCTTTCGCGCCGGCAAATTGTGCTTGCCGATATGTCCGCTTCATTAGAGGTAGTTGATCGCCACGACGACCTTGGCAAGTTCTTCAGAAATGAGCGGCGTGGCTATGGGATTCTGCTGCAGTTCGCATTGGATCCAGGCGATGCGATTCGTGTGGACGTGTTTTTCCTGGGCATCAAATCTGCCGTCGCCTGACCTGGATGGCATTCCGAGGTTCGAAAATTCGAAAAGGTCCGGAACACGGTGTGCGGCCGGGAAGTTAGTGGTTCGTTTCGGTTCACTCTCGCATCTTCTCGATCCTCTCCCGCATTACCTCGATAAACGCACGCATCCTTGCCAAAGGCAGTCGCGACGGGACCGCGTCCATGAACTCCCGGGCGTCATTTTCACCCTTTTGCGACTCTCAATGTCCTCGCCGCTTCACGCGCTCCCCCCACACCCGCCCGCCCAATACTGTAATACTCGACCCCCAACTCCCGCATAGTCTCCGGCTCATAAAGATTCCGCCCATCGAAAATCACCGGCTCGCTGAGCAACTCGACGAGCGCCGCAAAATTCGGGCTCTTGAACACCTTCCACTCCGTGACGATCACGAGCGCATCGGCCCCTGCAGCGGCCTCTTCCGACGTCGTCACGAACTCGAGTCGCGAATGCGCGGCCGGATCATCGCTCAGATCGAGCGCAAGCACGCGCCGCGCCTCATCCGTCGCAACAGGATCATAAGCACGCACGTTCGCACCACGCTTCAGAAGCCCAACCACGAGCTCACGGCTCGGCGCTTCGCGCATGTCATCGGTATTGGGCTTGAACGCGAGTCCCCACACCCCGAACGTGAGCCCCGACAGGTCATCCCCGAAGCGTTCCGAGATCTTCTCGAGCAGCACCTTCTTCTGCGCATCGTTGACCGCCTCGACGGCTTCCAGAATGCGCAGCGACTGCCCATACTCGGCAGCGGTTTGCACCAGCGCTCGCACATCCTTCGGAAAACACGAACCACCGTAACCCACACCGGCGTAAAGGAAGTCATACCCGATCCGCGGATCCGACCCGATCCCCCGGCGCACGGCTTCGATATCCGCGCCGACGCGATCTGCAAGATTCGCGAGCTCGTTCATGAACGAGATCCGCGTCGCCAGCATCGCATTCGCCGCATACTTGGTGAATTCCGCCGAGCGCACGTCCATGTAGCGCGTACGCTCGTGATTGCGGTTGAACGGCGCATACAGCCGCTTCATCTGTTCGCGTGCATGCTCGCCGGCCTCGTCGGCGTCGGTGCCGATCACGATACGATCGGGCCGCATGAAATCGTCGACGGCAGCGCCTTCCTTCAGGAACTCCGGATTCGACACGACCGAGAATTCGTGGCGCAGGCCGCGGCGGGTCAGCTCGGTTGCGATCGCATCGTGCACGTGCAGCGCGGTGCCGACCGGAACGGTCGACTTGTCGACCACCACCTTCGGCCCGCTCATATACCGTCCGATATTGCGCGCGGCGGCGAGCACGTACTGCAGATCGGCGGAGCCATCCTCGTCGGGCGGCGTGCCGACCGCGATGAACTGGATGTCGCCGTGCGCGACGCTGGCTTCGATGTCGGTCGAGAACTGCAGCCGGCGGCTCGCACGATTGCGATCGATCAGCTCTTTCAAGCCGGGTTCGTGAATCGGTACGCCGCCGCCGTTCAGGATATCGATCTTGCGTTGATCGACGTCGACGCAAAACACGTCGTTGCCGATTTCGGCAAGGCATGCGCCCGTCACGAGGCCTACGTAACCGGTACCGATGATGGTGATTTTCATGTTGCCGTATGGAGAGGAATCGATTGCGGGTTCAAAAATCCGGATGCCGTGCGCCTGACACGTCGGCATTGGACGGCTCGGGGCGCAATGCGCGCAACCTGGTGTCGAATTCGCTCAACACCGCGTCACGCGACAGGACGGCCTCGGCGAATCTGCGCCCGGCCTGTCCCAGGCGGGTGCGCTCGGCCGCATTGGCGGCGAGCGCGTCGATACTCGATGCAAGCGTTTCGGGATCGCCCGGCGGCACGACGATCCCGCGCGGCGCGACCACGTCATGCAGCTCGGTTCCCGGGCTCGCCATCGCGATCACGGGCCGTCCGCTCGCGAACATCCCGGTCAGCTTCGACGGCATGACGAGGTCGGCAGCGTCGGCGCGTTGCGGGAGGACGTGAATGTCGGCCAGGTTCAGCAGCTCGTTGAGCCGGCCGATAGGCTGCAGCTCGATGAAGCGGCAGTTGCTGAGGCCGCCGCAGCGCATGAGGAGTTCGGCGCGCGCCGGCCCGTTGCCGCAGAAGACGAACACCAGATTGTCGCGCGATACGAGTCGCTGGGCCGCGTCGGCGAGAATATCCAGCCCTTGCTTGGCACCCATGTTGCCGGAATAGAGCACTACCGTCGCGGCGGGAGAGATGTACAACGCCGTTCGCAGCTCGCTCGGCCGTTTGAGCGGATAGATCGAGTGGGTGTCGGCCCAGTTCGAGAAATGCACGAGCTTGCTCGAATGAATCCCCTTGCGCAGCGCGTGCTCGACCATCTTCCCGGAGATCGTCGACACGGTATCGAAGCGCTTCAGCAGCGTACGCTCGATGGCAAGCACGGCGCGCTTCAGCAGAGATCCCTTGAGCATTCCGAGGCTGAACGCCGCATCGACCTCGTAATCCTGGATATGGATCCACGCGTGGGCGCCGGTCAACCGTGCGACGAGCCAGCCGGCTGGCGCGTTCAGCAGGCTCGGCGCGATGCACACGACGACGTCGGGCCGCCAGAACGCATGCCGCAGCATGACGGGGAAGCTCGAAAGCGCGAAGCTCGCGAGATGCGCGATGCGGCGCGCACCGCTCGGTCGCGACGGAACCCACAACGGTGCGCGCCAAAGCGCGACGCCGCTGCGGCGTTCGGTCGAGTAGCTGAGCGCCGAGTAGCCGCTGGCGACCCGCCATTCGGGGTAGTACGGCGGTGCACACACGACGCGCACGGTATGGCCTTTTTCGACGAGCGTTTCCGCCATTTCGGCGGTGTACTTGCCGATGCCGGTCAGCTCGGGCGCGTAGTTGATGCCGTATACGAGGATCTTCATCGGCTCACAGCGAAAGATAAAAATGGTGCGGTGCGTTATAAGCGCATTGTCGGTAATGCTTATCGTGCGAGTCCGACAGAATGTTGATCGGTGCCGCCAATCGTCTGCGGCGGCCGTGCGAATCGTGGGCGAGATTGCACGCTGCGGGCAGCGTTACCCGATGCGGCAGACAGTCGTCAGAAAAGACGCGTGCAAACCAGCGGCGAATACATCTCGATCGCCGCCTGAATCGGTGCGTGATATCCGTAGGCGACGGCGGACACGGCAAGCGTCGAAGCCACGGCGAGCGGACGCATGGCCGGCGGCAGGATCGGTGCGTCCGTCCATCGTTTCAACAACACGACGGTAACGAGCGCGCCGAGCATCCACCCCGCGATCACCTCGGACGCGCTATGTGCATCGTCGCGTACGCGTGCAACGCCGATCGTCGCGGCGAGGACGAGCCCCGGCAACAGCGCCGGGCCAGGGCGAACGTTCCACCCGTCGTGCAGCATCAGCAGGCACGCCATCGGCCAGACAGTCGCGGCAAGCATCGTGTGCCCGCTGATCATGCGGAAGTTCATCGAGCGGATCTGCAACCCGCATCCGGCATAGAGAACTTTCGTCAGTCCGACGGCGAGCATCGCGACGGCAAGCAGCACGACCCACGACAACGCAATGCGCCAGCCATACATCGAACGAGTGAGCCACGCGAAACAGATGGCGGCAAGCGGCAGCGTCAGCGCCGCGTCACCGAGGTTGCCGATAGCGAGCCACATGTCCGGTCCTCGCTGGACGAAACGGAGTTATCGATCGCTCGTGGGATGAAAAGCCGGCAACGCGACGCGCCGCGCGTCACCGCGGCGCACGATCGGCATCAGACGACCAGCTGTTCCGACATCCGCGCAAGCAAATACCGCTCGAAGTCCGCCGCAACCTCCGGATGCCGCAGCGCGAACTCGATCGTCGCCTTCAGGTACCCGAGCTTGCTGCCGCAATCGAAGCGCGTGCCGTCGTAGCGATACGCGAGCACCTGTTCATCGGTGAGCAGCGACTGGATCGCGTCGGTCAATTGCAATTCGCCGCCCGCGCCGGGTTTGAGCCCGCGGAGATGCTCGAAGATCTTCGGTTTCAGCACGTAACGGCCGACGACCCCGAAGTTCGACGGCGCATTCGCCGGTTCGGGCTTCTCGACGATGCCGGACAGCTTGAAGAGATCGTCTTCCCAGCGCTTGCCGTCGATCACGCCATAGGATTTCGAATCTTCAGGAGCGATTTCCTCGACCCCGATGACCGACGCGTGATAGTGATCGAAGACGTCGATCATCTGGCGTAACACCGGCTTCGGGCCATCGAGCAAATCGTCGGCGAGGATCACCGCGAACGGATTGTCGCCGACGAGCTTCTCCGCGCACAGCACGGCATGACCGAGCCCGAGCGCTTCGGCCTGGCGCACGTAAAAGCAGTCGACATGGCTCGGCTTGATGCTGCGCACCAGCGACAGCAGCTTGTCCTTGCCGCGTGCCTCGAGTTCGGCCTCGATCTCGTAGGACTTGTCGAAATGATCCTCGATCGCGCGCTTGCTGCGTCCGGTCACGAAAATCATCTCCGTGATGCCCGCTTCGATCGCTTCCTCGACCGCATACTGGATCAATGGTTTGTCCACGACCGGCAGCATTTCCTTGGGACTGGCCTTGGTGGCCGGCAGGAACCGCGTGCCCAGGCCGGCGACCGGAAAGACGGCTTTCGTCACTTTCAACATAGTGGTAATTCCATGAGTTCGGAATGAAGAGCAGACAACGTCGAGGTGCGATGTCGGTGTCCGGACGCAACAAGAGATTCGAAGTCGCACAGGACGCAATTGCCCGGCCGCGCACGTGCGATTCGGGAAATCCTAATGTGTTCGGAAATAAAGCGGCGACTGAATCTTGGACGAATCCGACAGGTTGATTGGGAAACCATACGTCGGCGCAAGAATTATTTTGAAACAGTGTGCAAATGGCCGGCTCGGCGTTATATAGCGGATGACGGCTGTCGTTTGTCGACAGGCGTTCGCTTGGTTGGGATACGGTTCGAAGCGAAAGCCCGGAACCCGGTCGGATTTTGCAGATGCGAGTGTGTGCCGATGCATCGCGTTCACGGGCATGTCTTTAGGAGAGCGTGATGACGGAAGAGGATGATATTTGCCGGGCGTTGGGCGCACTCGATCCTGCCTATCTCGAACTGATGCAGCAGATGTTGAAGATCGATTGCGAGGTCGCGGCACGCGAGTTGGGCATCTCGAATCAGATCGCGTCACGGATCATCGCGCTGACGCCAACCGAGATCGAAGCGCTGGTCGGCCGCGGATCGCAGCCGTAGCTGGCAACGCTGGCGTCGTCTCGTCGCAACACCTGCTGGCAAATGTGCGGGCCGGATTGCGATGGTGGCCCCGCTGCCGGGAGCCGTCGAGTTTCCGGCATGCATGGACGAAAACGCGCCACGGTCCCGCTATATGCGAAGGAAGAAAAAGAACCGAACGAAATATATTTAGCGTTGAAACGCAATTGCCAAACAGAAGGGCGAAAGTGGAGTCACCATGACGCATTCGACCATAGACACCATGACGATATCCGAACAACGGCAGCGCACCGGCTGGGCCGGTGTCTGGCTTCCATGCACCGATCCTCCCGCGCAACCGATGTGGTGTGAGGGCCGATGGCCGGGACATCCATACGGCTTTCCCGTGTATTGGGACGGTACCAAATGGTGCAGCAAGATTTTCGGCGCCCGCGGGGATTTCTGGCGCGAGCGCGTGATACGGGCTGCATAGCAGGCATCTGCCGGCGGCGCTGCGCGTTCCGGCAAGGATTTGGGTGGGCCGGCGATCTTCACGCGACTTTGCCGAACCGCATGTCGCCGGTCCGTCGTGTCGTGCATTCACGAACGGAAATACGGGCAACCCGCGAGGTGGCGGATTACCGCTAGGTTTTGTCCGCTCGTCGCCGTGCGCGACACGTAGAGTGCGGGGCCGACACTCCGCGTATTGCCAATACGCGCCCTGCGGCCGGCTGAATGCAATCACCGTCCAAAATCAGGAACGCCCATGCCCGAACAGGACGACATCTTCGACGCGATTGCGGAATTCAACCGTTCGTATCTGACGCTTGCCCAGCGCTTGCTGCAAGCGGATCGCGAAGCGGCGAAACAACAACTGGGCATGTCGGATGAGACGGCTGCGATCGTCGCCGAATTGACGCCGGCACAGATCGACGAACTCGCCGAGCGTCGCGAACTGTTCTGCGAATTCCGCGCGGAATCCTCGCCCGGCCGGGCCTGATACGGCAACCTTTCGAACGTTTCATGCGTCGCGCCGCGCACGAGCCTGGCCGTATACCGGCTTGCATGTCCGCGACCGATCGCAGCTCGGCTGCCGCCGAGGCCGCAGCCGTCAATTGTCGGCGGTGGCCGATAGTTTGGCGTTTTTCGGCTAGATGTCGAATCCCATTCGTCTAATTGGATTCGCTACGATGCGCAAAAACGCTGTTGCCACGATGTCCGCACGCGAAGCACACGATGCGGCCACGCCGATAATTGTCTTTCACCGGGGATTCGTCGTCCATGCAGGGAATGTTGGAGCATCTACTCGAGCGCCAAGTATCGATCCAATGGCGCGGCTTCCTGGAGGCATTGGCCGGTGAATTCACCGATCAGCTCGATCGGGACGAGCTGAGGCAATTGATGGCGCGCATCGGCATGCGCTTCGCAGCCGCGCATCCACTTGGCCCTTGCGAGTCGACGGACGATCTCGCGGATGCATTGAATGCCCGCTGGCGCGACATCCAGTGGGGTTACGCCGAACTGTCCGACGAGCACGATTTCCTGCGCATCGTTCATTACGCCGCGCCGTTGCGCGCGTTCGGCGACGGCTGTCTCGCATGGTCTTCCGCCTTCCTCGAAGGCGCGTATCAGGGCTGGTTCGACAGTGTCGGCGCGACCGGTTTGCGCGTGACGCAGGACGTCGCGCCGCCGGACGATTCGCGGATCGAGCTGCGTGTTGCGCGCGCAAAGAGCTGAGCGACCGGGCCGGCCGGAACTTCCGCGACAACCAATGGGCACGCTATGTCGACTTCACGGGATATCGAATCGTTGTTCAAGCGTTTTGGCGGCGATGCCGGACGCTATCACGAAGTACGTGCGGAAGCGGATGCCGAAGTGGCCCGCGCGCGTTGGCCGCTGCTCGGCGGTGTCGAATTGCGCGCGAGCGCGTCGCAGGGGCAGCCGGGCGCAGGGTCGCCGGACGGCGCGCATAGCCTGCGCAAAATCGTACTGGCCGACACGCGTGCGTTGCCTGCGTCCGCGCAGGATAACGGCGGACGGGAACCAGCATCCGGCACGCTGAAGAAGCTGGTTGGCAGGCCGGCGGCATCGGATGGCACGGACACGCAAGGTCCGTCACTGCCGCTGGTTCGGTTGTTCGAGCGGCTGCGCACGGAGCCGACGGGAGAGGCGCCGAAGAAGCCATCGGTGTGGACCGGCCGCTCATGAAAATCGTCGCGATCGCTTCGGCAAAGGGCGGCGTCGGCAAGACGACGCTGGCGGCGAATCTCGCGGCCGTGTTGGCGGCGTCGCGGCGCCGGCGCGTGAGCGTGGTGGATCTCGATCCGCAGAATGCGCTGAAGCTGCATTTCGGCGTGCCGCTCGACATGACCGACGGGCTCGCCCATGCCGCGCTCGACAGGCTGAACTGGCCGGCGGTGGTCGTCGACGGGATCACGGTGTTTCCGTTCGGCCTGGTCAGCGAAACGGATCAACGCCGTTTCGAGCGGCTGCTCGACCGCGATCCGTCGTGGCTCGCGCACGGGCTTGCCGCGCTCGGGCTCGGCGACGACGACATCGTGATCATCGATACGCCGCCGGGCACCTCGGTATACATGCGCGCCGCGCTGACGGCCGCGCATTTCGTGCTCAAGGTCGTGCTGGCCGATGCGGCCTCGTACGCAACGATTCCGCAGATGCGGCGGATGCTCGACGCGTATGCCGCGAGCCGCGCGGATTTCGTGGGTGACGGCTACGTGGTCAATCAGGTCGATCAGTCGCGCGAGCTGGGCCGCGATGTGCTGCGCGTGCTGTGCGACAGCCTCGGCGCGGCCCGGTTCGGCGGCGTGATTCACCGCGATGAAGGAGTCGCGGAATCGCTCGCGTCCCGGACGACCGTGAATCGCTACGACCCGCGTTCGCAGGCCGCCGCCGATCTGAACGCGTGCGGTGCATGGCTCGAGCGCGTGCTCGATCGGCGCGACACCGCGCGGAGCATCGCTTGAGCGCCCGCGGGGAGGTCGCGCGGCCGTCGGCGGTCGACCGGTTCGTCGATGCATTGCCCGGGAGCGGCTGGTTCGTCGCGCTGCCGGTGGCCGCATGCACGCTGCTGGCGCTGTATTTCGTGTGTACGGTGCCGCTCGACGCGATCGGGCAGCTCGTGTTCGCCACCTGCTGCATCGCCTGTTCGCTGGTGGTCCGTCGCCTGGGCGGACGCTATGCGACGCTCGTGATGATCGTGCTGTCGGTGGTGGCCACCGGCCGGTACATGTATTGGAGATTGTCCGGCACGCTGGTGTGGTCGCATCCGCTCGACGCGGTGTGGGGCACGCTGCTCGCGGCGGCCGAAGTCTATGCGGCGGCGGTGCTGATCCTCGGCTACTTCCAGACCGCGTGGCCGCTCGGGCGCAAGCCGCTGCCGTTGCCCGCGTCGCGTGCGCATTGGCCGAGCGTCGACGTGTTCATTCCGACGTACAACGAACCGTTGAGCGTCGTCAAGCCGACCATCTACGCGGCGCTCGCGCTGGATTACCCGGCCGACAAGCTGTCGATCCACGTGCTGGACGACGGACGTCGCCAGGAATTCCGCGCGTTCTGCGAGTCGGTCGGCGTGCACTGGACGATTCGCGATCACAATCGCCATGCCAAGGCCGGCAACCTCAACGAAGCGTTGAAGATCACCGACGGCGAATACATCGCGATCTTCGATTGCGATCATGTGCCGACGCGCTCGTTCCTGCAGATCTGTCTAGGCTGGTTCATTCGGGATCCGAAGCTGTCGATGCTGCAGACGCCGCATCACTTTTTTTCGCCGGACCCGTTCGAGCGCAACCTCGGCATTTTCAGAAAGGTGCCGAACGAAGGCGAACTGTTCTACGGACTGGTGCAGGACGGCAACGATCTCTGGAACGCGACGTTTTTCTGCGGATCGTGCGCGCTGATGCGCCGCTCGATGGTGGAGGAGATCGGCGGCATCGCGACGGAGACGGTGACCGAGGATGCGCACACCGCGCTCAAGCTGCATCGCCGCGGCTATACGACGGCCTATCTTGCGATACCGCAGGCGGCGGGGCTGGCCACCGAGAGCCTGACCGGGCACATCGGCCAGCGCATCCGCTGGGCGCGCGGCATGACGCAGATATTCCGCATCGACAACCCGCTGTTCGGGCGCGGACTGACGCTGAGCCAGCGGCTGTGCTACCTGAACGCGATGATGCATTTTTTCTACGGGATCCCGCGGCTCGTGTTCCTGACCGCACCGCTGTCGTTCCTGTTCTTCGACGCACATGTGATCCATGCCCCGGCCACGATGCTTGCGCTCTATGCGCTGCCCCACGTCATCCATGCAAACGTGACGAACTCGCGGATGCAGGGCCGCTTCCGGCATTCGTTCTGGGCCGAAGTCTACGAAGCCGTGCTCGCGTCGTACATCGCGCTGCCGACGATGCTTGCGCTGATCAATCCCCGGCTGGGCAAGTTCAACGTGACGGCCAAGGGCGGACGGATCGACCGCGGCTACTTCGACTGGGCGGTGTCGAAACCGTATCTGAGCCTGGTGGTCCTGAACGCGATCGGCCTCGCGGTGGGCGTCCTGAACCTGTCGCTCAACCGTCATGTCGGCAGCGAAGTCCAGACGACGGCGTTCAACCTGGCATGGACGACCTACAACATCCTGATTCTGGGGCTCGCCGTCGCGGCGGCGAACGAGCGCCGGCAGGTACGCGTGTCCCATCGTGTCGCGGCGCGGATTCCGGTCATGCTGCGCTTCGCGAATGGCCGGACGCTGGCATGCGAAACGCGTGACTACTCGGAGGGCGGGATCGGCGTGGCAGTCCCCGACGATGCGCGCATTCCGCGTGGCGAACCGGTGACGGTATCGCTGTTTCGCGGTGTCGAAGAGTACGCATTTCCCGCGACGGTCGAATACGTCGAACCGGGGCGCGTCGGCATCCGGTTCGAGAGCCTGTCGCAGCAGCAGGAGTTCGATCTCGTCAGTTCGACCTTTGCCCGAGCCGACGCATGGATCGACTGGACGGACGGCCGCCGTCCCGATTCGCCGCTGCGTGCGTTCCTGCATCTGTTGAAGGTCGGCGTGCAGGGCTTGCTTCGCCTGATCGCGCGCCTGTACGCGGACCTGCGCGTGTACGCGCGCGGCGGCCGCAGCAACGAAAAAAAATAGCATGAGGCGGAAAGAATGACGTGGGCGTCGCGACAGCGCGGCAGCACGCGCCGCAAGGCGTGCATTTCGCAGGGCGCGGTTGTCGCGGTTCCTGCACGTGTCGGCCGGTATGCGCGCGTGTCGCGCAGGATGGTGTCGCTACTGCTCTGGGCAATGGCGAGCGGCATCGCATCGGGCAGCTGGGCCGCGGCCACCGGGATGCAGGCACCCGGCGCAATGCGGGCGGCGGATGGCGCGATGTCGTCGGGCGATGCGGCGCCGCCGTCGCCGGCCATAGTCGTCGGGCCCGACACCGCGCGCCCCGCGCCGCTCGCCGAACCGGTGCCGGCGGCCGACGCCGCGCGTCGCCGCTTCGGTATGCTGCCGACCACGGCCGAGCCCGGCACGCTCGTGCCCGGCGGCCGGCGCCAGGCATTGACGTTCGCGGATCTCGGGGCACGCGATCCGCTGCAGCTGCGGGGCACCGACGGCCAGAACGGCATCGCGTTCTCCGTCCGGCGCGACGAGGTCGTCATGGGCGCGACGCTGCATCTGGTCTACAGCTACTCGCCCGCGCTGCTGCCGGATCTGTCGCAGCTCAAGGTGCTGATCAACGGCGAAGTGGCGGCGACGCTGCCGTTGCCGGCCGCTCAAGCCGGCATGACGGTTGCGCGCGACGTGTCGATCGATCCGCGCTTCGTCACCGAGTACAACCATCTGAACATTCAGTTGATCGGTCATTACACGAAAGACTGCGAGGATCCCGCCAACTCGTCGCTGTGGGCAACGGTGAGCAACGCGAGCCGGCTCGAGCTGACCTACGCGGCGTTGCCGGAGCGGCCGGAACTCGGCGTCCTGCCCGCGCCGTTCTTCGATTCGCGGGACGTCCGGCGGCTCGAGCTGCCGTTCGCATTCGCCGCGCGACCGCCGCGGGAGACGCTGGAAGCGGCGGGCATCGTCGCGTCGTGGTTCGGCGCGCTGGCCTCGTATCGCGGCGCGCGGTTTCCGGCCCGCCCCGGCGGCCTGCCTGAATCGGGCAATGCGGTGGTATTCGCGACGGCCGACGATCGTCTGGACGGTGTGACGCTGCCGGCGATCGACGGACCGACGCTCGCCGTCGTCGAGCGGCAGGCGCCGGCTCACGGCCAGCTGCTGCTGGTGCTCGGTCGCACGCCGGACGAAGTGAAGGTCGCCGCGCTCACGCTCGTGCTCGGCAGCAAGACGCTCGCGGGTACGCATGCCACGGTGAGCCGGCTCGAGAACGTCGCGCCGCGCGTGCCGTACGACGCGCCGAACTGGCTGTCGTCGACGCGCCCGGTGCGGCTCGGCGAACTGGCCGAGGGGCGCGCGCTCAGCGTGTCCGGCTACGACGCGGGCGCCGTCCGGATCGATCTGCGCGTCGCCCCCGATCTGTTCACCTGGGATACGCGCGGCGCGCCGATCGACCTGCGTTATCGCTACACGCCGACGCTGCGCGCGGACCGTTCGTCGCTCAACCTGAGCGTCGGCGACACGTTCGTGAAGGCGCTGCCGATCCCGGCACGGGAAACGTCGCGCTGGAGCCTGAGCCGCTACCTGCCGTTCGTCGCCAACGGTATCGACCGCGCGACGCTGCACGTGCCGCCGCTGCTGCTCACGCCGCGCACGCCGTTGCAGCTGCACTTCTTCTACGAGATCCCGGACATGGGCCGATGCACGGGGCGGCTGCTGCAGAACGTCGCGGGTTCGATCGACCCGGACTCGACGATCGACGTGTCGTCGTTTCCGCACTACAAGGCGCTGCCCGACCTCGCCGCGTTTGCAAACAGCGGCTTTCCGTTCACACGGATGGCCGACCTGTCGGACACGGCCGTCGTGCTGCCCGCCGAGCCGGGCGCGGACGTCTACGGCCTGTACCTGCTCGCGATGGGGCGCATGGGCGTGTCGACGGGCTATCCGGTCAGCGGTGTGACGGTGACCGACGCCGCCGGTGTCGGCGCGTTCGCGTCCAAGGATCTGCTGATTCTCGGCGCGCCGGACACCCAGCCGCTGCTGACCCGCTGGGCGGCGCGCATGCCGTTCGGCACCGATCGCGACAGCGGCCTGTTTGACGGCCGGTTCGGTGGCCTGTTCGGCGGCGCCGAGGCGGCGCCGTCGCCTGGCGCCGAGCGCGAACGCGTGCGCGCCGGCCTGTCGATCGTCTCGGACGGCACGCGCGCGCTGATCGCCGGCTTCGAGTCGCCGTTGCGCAAGACGCGCAGCGCCGTCGCGTTGATCAGCGCGAGCGGGCAGGCGGACGAGGCGCTCGGCCGCGCACTGCTCGACGACGACATGCTCACGTCGGTCCAGGGCGCGATGGTCGTGATTCGCGATCGCACCGTCACGGTGACGTCGAACGAAACGTCGTATCACGTCGGTGCGCTGCCGCCGCTCACTTACCTGCGCTGGTTTCTGTCGGGGCGTCCGCTGCTGCTTGCGCTGTTCAGCGTGCTGGCCGCGTTCGTCGCGGCGGCGCTCTTCTATCGTCTGCTGCGTGCGCGTGCGGCGCGCCGGCTGAAGGAGTGACATGCGAAACCGACGGTTACGCGGGCTCGGCGCCGCCCGCGCGGGCGGTATCGCGAGTCTGCTGCTCGCGCTGACACTGCCGCACGCGGCGGCGGCCGGCAGCGACCCGCTGAAGGTACTCGTCGATCAGGGGCGATACTGGCAGGCGCATGGCCGGGGCGACCTCGCGGCACAGGCCTGGAAGAAGGTGCTGGGCGTCGATCCGAATCAGCCCGACGCGCTGTTCGGCATGGGCATGGTGCTCGCCGATCGCAAGGACGTCGACGGTGCGCGCCGCTACCTGGAACAGTTGCGCCGGATCGCGCCCGGCTTCGCGCGGACCGACGAGCTGGGCCAGCGTCTGGGCGAGACGAGCGTGCGCGACGGCGAGATCAGCGACGCGCGCCGCCTCGCGCAGACGGGGCAGAGCGCGCTGGCCGCGCAACAGTATCAGCGCGCGCTGCAAGGCGCGCCGTCGTCGCCCGCGCTGCAGCTCGAGTACTTCCAGGCGCTCGCGGCGACGCCGAGCGGATGGGCCGAAGCCCGCCGCGGCCTGGAGCGTCTCGCGCGTGACAACCCCGACGATCCGCGCTACGCACTCGCGTATGCGCAGCACCTGACCTATCGCGACGCGACGCGCCGCGACGGCATCGCGCGGCTCGAGTCGTTGTCCGCCGACGCGAAAGTCGGGAAGGCGGCGCGCGAGAGCTGGCGCCAGGCGCTGCTCTGGCTCGCGGCCAGGCCGTCGGATCAGGCGCGCTACCTCGCCTATCTGAAGGTGGTGCCCGACGATCCGCCGGTCAAGGCGCGCTACGACAGCATGGTGCGACAGGATCAAACCGCGCGCGAGGGCGATCAACGCAGCGCATCGAACGAAGCGCGCGGCCACGCGATCGAGGATGGCTTCGCGGCACTCGAGCGCGGCGATCTGGACACGGCGCGCGCCCGCTTCAATGCCGTGCTCGCCACGTCGCCGAACGACAGCGACGCGCTGGGCGGCCGCGGCATCGTCGAGCTGAAGCAGGAGCACTTCGCGCAGGCACGGAGCGATCTGGAGCGCGCGTCGCGAGGCGGGAATGCGGCGCGCTGGCGCTCGGCGCTCGGCAGTGCGACGTACTGGTCGTACACGAGCGAGGCGCTCGGCGCGCAAAGCAACGGCGACTTCGCGCGAGCGAAGGCGCTGTTCGAACGCGCGATTCTTGCGGATCCGTCGAACGTCACCGCGCAGGTGATGCTCGGCGACGCGCTGCTGGAGAATCGCGATGCGCGCGGCGCCGAGCAGGCGTACCGGATGGCGCTGCGGCGTCAGTCCGACAACCCGGACGCGATACGCGGTCTGGTCGGCGCACTGGCCGCGCAGGGGCGCGGCGACGAAGCGTTGCAGTTCGCGACGCAACTGAGCGCCGAGCAGCAGTCGAAGGCCGGCGGCCTCGACCGGTTGCGTCGTACGGCCGAGGCCGCGCAGGCGCGGCAAGCCGAAGCGCGCGGCGATCTGGGCACGGCGCGCAGCCTGTTCGAGGACGCGCTTGCCGGCAATCCGGACGATCCGTGGCTGCGGCTGGATCTGGCGCGCGTGTACGTGCGGCAAGGCGCGATCGCGTCGGCGCGCAGCATGATGGACGGATTACTGGCCGAACGGCCCGACATGACCGACGCACTCTATGCCGGCGCGCTGCTGGCCGAGCAGACGCAAGACTGGAGCCTCGGGCTGCAGCGGCTGGAGCGCATCGCGCCCGCGCAACGCACGGCGGCGATGACGACGTTGCAGCACCGCCTCTGGGTGGGCCAGCAGGTTGCACTCGCGACACGGCTGGTGCGCGAAGGCCGCCGCGCGCAGGCGCTCGGGGTGCTGCACGACGCCGAGGGGATCGGCCAGTCGGTGCCGGGACTCGCGGCGCAGTTGTCGGCGGGCTATGCGGCGGCCGGCGACACGTCGCGTGCGCTCTGGATCGTGCAGCGTGCGCTGGCCCGCGAGCCGGACAACGCCGATTTGCTGCTGCAGTACGCGCGGACGCTGCTGACCGTGCGCAACGATGCGCTGCTGAGCGACGCGATGCGCCGGCTTGCCGCGCTGCCGCTGTCGCCCGCGCAGCGCGGCGACTTCGAACGCCTGAACCTCGAGATCGTCGTGCGTCAGGCCGATGCGGTGCGCCAGGCCGGCGACCTCGCCGGCGGCTACGCCGTCATCGCGCCGTGGCTGGCCGCGATGCCGGACAGTCCCGAACTCCAGGCCGCGCTCGCGCGGCTGTACACGTCGGCCGGCGACGCGCCGAACGCGCTGAAATGCTATCGGGTCGCGCTGGCCCGCCGGCCCGACGATACGGGCTTGCTGGTCGCGGCGATCTACGCGGCGAGCAGCGCGAAGGCATGGCGCGACGGTGAAGCGTTCGCGGCCACGGCGCTGCGTATCGCGCCCGACGACCCGGGCTTGCTTGCCGCGACCGGCCGGCTGTATCGCGCGGAGGGGAATCTTTCGCTCGCCGCGCAGTATCTGCAGCGTTCGCTGCTGGCCGCCAATACGCCGCCGCCGGGCAGCAAGACGGCGCCATCGAACGTGCCGCGCGGCTGGGAAGACGCGATGCGGCGCATCGGCGCGAACCCGCTGCCCGGTACCAATCCGTTCGAAGGCAAGACCGCCGTCGATGTCGTTCATCCGTCGACCGGCTTCGGGGCCGCGGTATCGCCGCTGCCAGGCGTGCCTTCCTGGTCCACCCCGTCTTCTTCCGCTCCGACCGTGCCCTATACGATGCCTCCCGCGCCGCCCGCGACCTACGTCACCCCGTCCGCCGTGCCGGCCGCGCGCATGGTGCCGCCCGCCATGCCGCCGCAGGCGGTCACGCCCGATCCCGGCGGCTATGGCCCGGCCGCCGCCGGCGCGGGCGAGTCGGGCGGGCCCGCGACCGCGCGGCGCTATCAGACCTACCAGTCCTATCAGCCCTATCGGGAGCCTGCCGCGGACGTACCGCCGGCGGGGGCGTCCGCGGGATGCGTGGCGCAGTCCGATCCGAACGACGACTGTGCCGGCTACGTCGCCACGCCGTGGCCGATGTCGCCCGCGTCGCGGGCCGCGGCGGCGACCGGTTCGCCGGCGGCCGCGTCGGGCGCGAGGCCGGCCCGGCCGGCCCGCGGCGGGACGAAGGTCGCCGCGGCGCGCGCGCCCGTTCTTGCATCGGCCTACGGGCAGGCCGATGCGCCGCCTCGCTATATCCCGCAGCCGCCGGCCGGCTATGCGGGAAGCGAGGCCGTGGCCCGTGCGCCGCAACGGGATGCGGGCGCGGGCGCCAACGCCCAGATGCTCGACGTCGCGTCGGAACTGGCCCAGGTGAACAGCGAGCAGGCCAGCACGGCATCGGGCGGCCTCGTGTTCCGAAACCGGACGGGCGAGGCGGGGCTGTCCGGCCTCACCGACATCGAGGCGCCGCTGGAAGGGCGTATCAAGGCAGGCAACGGTCACGTCGTCGTGACCGCCACGCCGGTCATGCTCGACGGCGGCAACTCGGCCACCGACGTGCCGACTCTCGCCCGGTTCGGCGCGGGGCTCTCGCGGTCGGCCGGCGGCGGCTCGCCGGGTTCCGAAACGGCGAGCGGCGTCGGTCTCTCCCTGGGTTACGAAGGCAAGCAATTGAAGGCCGACATCGGCGCGACGCCGGTCGGGTTCCCGTACCAGGATGTGGTCGGCGGCGTGCGCTTCAATGGTGCGATCACCGATCGGGCGGCCTACTCGCTGGCCGTCACGCGTCGCGCGGTGACCGACAGCCTGCTCTCGTTCGCGGGCGCACGCGATGCGAGTGCCGGCCTCAAGTGGGGCGGCGTGACGCGCAGCGGCGCGCGCGGCGCGCTGAGCTGGGACGACGGCACCAGCGGCGCGTACGTCGCGGGCGCGTTCGACTATTACGACGGCCATCACGTCGAACGCAACTTCGCCGGCAAGGGCAGCGGCGGCGCCTATACGCGCCTGCTGCGCGACGCCGACCGGACGCTCACCGTGGGCGTCAATGCGACATGGATGCGCTTCAGCAAGAACCAGTCGTATTTCACGTACGGCCAGGGCGGCTATTTCAGTCCGCAGCAATACGTGATCCTGAATATACCGGTCGAGTACGCGGGACGAACGGGCGCGTTTGCGTACGATTTGAGCGGTTCGTTCGGCGTGCAGCATTACCGGCAGAACGCGGTGCCGTATTTCCCGCTCGATTCCGGCATGCAGGCGCAAGCGGCCGCGAATGCCGCCGCCAGCCAGGCGGTAGGGCTGGACGCGGGGGCCGTGTATCCCGCGCGCAGCAAGACGGGCATCGCGTATTCGCTCGCCGCGCGCGGCGAATACCAGGTCGCGCCGCAGCTGGCCGTCGGTGGAGCGGCTTCGTTCGGCAATGCGTATCAGTACCGCGAGTGGACGGCGGCCGTCTATCTCCGTTACAGCTTTACGCCGCAAGGCGGCCTGCCGGCGTTCCCGCCGCGCGCGTTCACGTCGCCGTATCTCGCCGACGCCGACTGAACGGATCCGCATCGCGCCGTGGCGATGCCGCGCGAATCGACGTGCGCGCCACGGTACGCGCGCCTGCGCGCGCTGGCGGATCCGTTCAGAGCTTTGTCGGTCCGGCGCTGCGTTCGCGACGTACAGTGTGTCATCGAAAATCCGGCGAGTGCCGAACCACCGGGTCGAAGCGAATCGACCGGCAAAGCACACGCGCTGGCCCTTCAAGACCGACCATGGCCGAACAACACGACATTTCCGATGCGATCGCGGAATTCAATCGATCGTATCTCATGCTTGCGAAGTGGCTGCTCCTCGTCAACCGGAGCGAGGCCACACGACAACTCGGCGTCTCGGAAATGACGGCATCGCGCATCGCATCGCTGACACTGGCCCAGATCGACCACCTCGCCACGCGCGGCAAGCTGTTTTGCGAGTTTCGTGACGAGTTCGCGCCAGGCTGTGCGTGAGTTCGTCGCGCGACGGTTCGCCATGACATCGGGACGGCGCCGTCGTCAGGACGCAGGGACGTACGCGCGCCGTGACGGCATCCTGAATCCGAACGCAGTGCGCGATCACGCAACGGTCCGACTGCTTCGTGCACGCAACCCAGAGAGAATCGATGATCTCCCAATCCATCTTCAAGGCATATGACATTCGCGGTGTGGTCGGCAAG
>NZ_QTPU01000033.1:0-78055 GCF_003857805.1 Burkholderia sp. Bp9099 | reverse complement strand
ATCGGCGACGACGCGGGCTTCCTGAACGCATCGCGGATCAAGGGCAGCCACGCGGCGATCAAGACCGGCATGCTGGCCGCCGACGCCGCGTTCGACGCGCTGCAGGCCGGTCGCCAGTCGGACGAGCTCAACGCGTATCCGGACGCCTTCAAGCAATCGTGGCTGTACACGGAGCTGCACCGCGCGCGCAACTTCAAGCAGTGGATGGCGAAGGGGCTGTACCTCGGCACGCTGATGGTCGGGCTGGAACAGAAGGTGATGGGCGGCAACGTGCCGTGGACACTGCATCACAAGCATGCGGACCACGAGATGCTGAAGCCGGCGTCGCAATGCACGCCGATCGAGTATCCGAAGCCGGACGGCAAGCTGACGTTCGACCGGCTGTCGTCGGTGTTCATCTCGAACACGAACCATGAAGAGAACCAGCCGGCGCACCTGACCTTGAAGGACGCGAGCGTGCCGGTGAACGTGAACCTGCGCACCTACGCGGGGCCGGAGGCACGCTTCTGCCCGGCGGCGGTGTACGAGTTCGTGAAGAACGACGACGGCAGCGATCGCCTCGTGATCAACGCGCAGAACTGCGTGCACTGCAAGACCTGCGACATCAAGGACCCGACGCAGAACATCGTGTGGGTCACGCCGGAAGGCGGCGGCGGGCCGAATTACCCAAGCATGTAACGTTGAGAACGCCCGCTTTCATGCAGACATTTCGCTCTCCGAGGCCTTGAATACCGAGCCAGCCTTGCCCGGAGTCATTGCCTGCTCTTCCAGCAAACGTGCCGCTGCTGCCGACTGCTCGACAAAAGCCCCATTCTGCCGCACGACGGCCTGATTGACCGGTTCGATCCCGCGGCTCTGCTCGTCCGACGCAGCGGCGATCTCGCCGACGATATCGGACACCGGCCTGATCGCCTGCTTGACGTGTCCCGTCGTCGCGCCGACGTCCGTCGCCTGCGTGGCGCCGTCCTGAATCAGGGCGACAGAAGTGCTGATCAGTTCCTCGATTTCTTTCGCAGCCGAAGCCGAGGACTGTGCCGGACCGTGCACTTCGCTCGCCACCACGGCGAATCCGCGCCCCTGCTCGCCAGCGCGGGCAGCCTCCACGGCAGCGTCATCCGTTCGCCATCATCTTCATCGCGAGGCAAATCGCAACGACTTGCAGCGTTACCCGGTCGGGTATCGCGATGCCGGCGAGTTCGCCCGCATTGACGATGCGTGTGTCTCATGCGATCGCGCGCGAGTCCGATGTTTCCGGACGACCACGTATCCATGTCGGCGCCCTCTTTCAGTCAAACGAACCGGCGATCAGACCGCCATGCACAGATACTTGATGACCAGATAATCGTCGATGCCGTAGTGCGACCCTTCGCGGCCGATTCCCGACTGCTTCACGCCACCGAACGGCGCGACCTCGTTGGAAATGAGGCCCGTATTGATGCCGACCATCCCGTATTCGAGCTGCTCGGCCACCCGCCACACACGCCCGATGTCGCGGCTGAAGAAGTAGGCGGCGAGCCCGAACTCGGTATCGTTGGCGAGCCTCACGACTTCGTCGTCGCTCGAGAAGCGAAACAGCGGTGCGAGCGGCCCGAACGTCTCTTCACGCGCAACGTCCATCTGCGCGGTGGCATTCAGCAGCACCGTCGGCTCGAAGAAGCCATGGCCGAGTGCATGCCGCCTTCCGCCGGTCGCCACTGTGGCGCCCTTGGCGAGCGCGTCCGCGATGTGCGCTTCGACCTTGCCGAGCGCCGCATCGTTGATCAGCGGCCCGAGTATCACGCCACTTTCGGTGCCGTGCCCGACCTTCAGGCCCTTCACCGCCGCCACCAGCATCGCGGCGAACGCGTCATACACGCGCTCATGCACGTAGAAGCGATTGGTGCACACGCACGTCTGTCCGTTGTTGCGGTACTTGGACGCGATCGCCCCTTCGACGGCCGCGTCGAGATCGGCATCGTCGAACACGATGAACGGCGCGTTTCCGCCGAGTTCGAGCGTCACCTTCTTCACGGTGGGCGCGCTCTGCGCCATCAGCAGCCGCCCCACGCCGGTCGATCCGGTAAACGACAGCTTGCGCACCACGGGGCTGCTCGTCATCGCGCCGCCGATCGCCTTCGGGTTGCCGGTGACGATGTTGAGCACGCCGTTCGGCACCCCCGCGCGCTCGGCGAGCACCGCGAGCGCGAGCGCCGAGAATGGTGTGGCTTCGGCAGGCTTCACGACGATCGGGCAGCCGGCCGCAAGCGCCGGGCCGACCTTGCGCGTGATCATCGCGTTCGGGAAATTCCACGGCGTGATCGCCGCGCACACGCCGACAGGCTCCTTGATGACCACGAGGCGCTTGTCCGCCACGGGCGTCGCGAGCGTGTCGCCGGCCACGCGCTTGCCCTCTTCCGCGAACCATTCGATGAACGACGCACCGTAGACGATCTCGCCCTTCGCTTCGGCCAGCGGCTTGCCCTGCTCGGCCGTGAGGATCAACGCGAGATCGTCGGCGTGCTCGATCACGAGTTCGTACCAACGGCGCAGGATGCATGCGCGCTCCTTCGCCGTCTTTGCGCGCCACGCGGGCCACGCGGCATTCGCGGCGTCGATCGCGCGTGACGTCTCCGTGGCGCCCATCAGCGGTACGGTGCCGAGCGTCGCGCCCGTCGCCGGGTCGAGCACGTCGAAGCGCTCGCCCGAGTCGGCGTCGCACCATTGCCCGTCGACATAAGCCTGCTGACGCAACAGCGCCGGGTCCTGCAACAGCGTGTTCAATTCCACGATCGGTCCTTCCGGGGATAAAATTGCAGGAGGCGACCCGAGCACGACTCGAGCCGCGAATACGGAGAATTTCAAATGACGGGCGGCGCGAGGCACTGCATCACGAAGCCAGGCGCGCTACCCCGCCTGACGCCACGATGCACTCTCATGACCGTGCGTGAGCAGCCTGCGCGCGATCTCGGCTACCCGGTGCACGTGCGCGATGGCCGCCTCGCGCGCCGCCACGCCGTTGCCCGCCGCGATGGCCGCGAGAATCGCGCGCATCTCCTCGACCGCCTGGTGCCCGCGATCGTCGGACGCGATCGTCAGCGCACGCAGCCGGTTGATACGCGCGATCAGCGTCTGAACGATTTCCCATGCGACCTGCTTTTGCCCGGCGATGAACATGCGTTCGTAGAATGCCGACGTGAGCACCTTCACCGCCTGATGATCCTGCGCATCGAACGCTTGCCGGATCTGGTCGATACACGCGCCCAGCTCGGCGACGAGCGATTGGTCCGCATGCTGCGCACAGGCCATCGCCGCCTCGCCCTCCAGCAACGCGCGTATTTCGTAGATCTCGGCGGCCGTGTCGAAATCGAGGACCGCAACGATCGGCCCCTGGTTCGGGATCGAGGCGACGAGACCTTCCGTTTCCAGATGCCGCAAGACCTCGCGCACGACGGTTCGACTCACGCCGAGGATCTCGCACAGCGAGCGCTCGACCAGCCGCTCGCCGGGCTGGAAATGCGCATCGAGGATCGCGGTGCGCATCTTCTCGAGCGCGAGCTCGCGCAGCGTTGCGGTCGGCCGCTGGACTTTCAGGGACGGCGGAGCAGGACTCATGACTGCCACCGTCATGCTTGCGCGAAAAGGCGCGCGTCGCGTGCGTCCCAGTCGACGAGTGCCTGCGCGCCGATCACGATGCCGTTGTCGTGCCGATGCGCGGCCGGCATGCGGATCGAGATTTCCTGCTGCCAAGGCGTCGCGACCGCGTAATGCATCGCATCGCCGAGATAGGTGACGTCGCGCACGGTCACGGGCAAGGCCGCCGCGGCGCTCGAGCCATTCGTGCCGCTCGCGCGCTGCAGCGAACTGATACGCATCTGTTCAGGGCGGATCATCAGCGTGCCTTCGTCGCCGGCGGCGAGCGTCGGGTGGAACATGTCCGACGCCATTTCGAGGCCGTTGGGCAACACGCCGCCGATGCGGCCGTCGCCGTGCTTCATCACCTTGACCGGCAGGAAATTCGAGTTCCCGATGAAGCTCGCGACGAAGCGCGATGCCGGGTTCGCGTAAAGCTCCTCGCCAGTGCCGACCTGCTCGATGCGCCCCTGGTTGAACACGGCGATGCGGTCCGACAGGCGCAGCGCCTCCTCCTGGTCGTGCGTGACATAGAGAATCGTCACGCCGGTTTCCTGGTGAATGCGGCGCAATTCGAGCTGGATTTCCTCGCGCAGTTTCTTGTCGAGCGCAGAGAGCGGCTCGTCCATCAACAGCACGGGCGGATCGTATGCCAGCGCACGCGCGATCGCGACGCGCTGCTGCTGGCCGCCGGAGAGCTGCGCCGGCATCCGGTCTCGGCACTCGGACAGATGCACGAGCTTCAGCATCTGCTCGACCTTCGCGCGCACTTCGGCGTCGGGCCGGCGGCGCACGCGCAGCGGGAACGCGACGTTCTCGCCGACGGTGAGATGCGGGAACAGCGTATAGCGCTGGAACACCATCCCGATATTGCGCCGGTTCGGCGCGACCGACAGCAGCGGCTTGCCGTCGAGCAGCACGCGGCCGTCGGTCGGCTCCTGGAAGCCCGCGACGATGTAGAGCGTGGTGCTCTTGCCCGAACCCGACGGCCCGAGGAAGGTCATGAATTCGCCCTTGCGCACGTCGAGCGACACCTGGTCGATCGCGACGACGTCGTCGTAGGTCTTGCGCAGGCGCTGGATTTGCAGGAATGCAGTCATGGCGTGTTACCTCAGTGAGCGCGTGCGCGGCGCACCACGGCGCCCGCCAGCATCAATACGGTCGTGAGTCCGACGAGCAGCGACGAAGCGGCCGCGACGACCGGCGTCAGGTCTTGCCGCAGCGTCGCCCAGATCCGCACGGGCAGCGTTTGCAGCGTCGGGCTCGACATGAAGATCGACACGACGACTTCGTCCCACGATGCGAGGAACGCGAAGATCGCGGCGGCGAAGAGGCCGAGCCGGATGGCAGGCAGCGTGACGCGCAGCTTCACGGTAAGCGGCGACGCGCCGCAGATCAGCGCCGCGTCTTCGAGCGCCGTGTCGAAGCTCACGAGCGAGTTGCTGATCGAGATGATCGAGAACGGCAGCGCGATGATCAGATGGCCGATCACGAAGCCGGTCATCGTGCCGTTCAGGCCGATGCGCAGGAAGAACCCGTACAGCGCGACGGCAAGCACGACGACAGGCAGCACCATCGGTGTGAGGAAGAAACCCCGCACGGCCTCGCGGCCGCGGAACTTGCCGCGCACGAGCGCCAGCGACGCGAGAAACCCGATCGCGACGGACAGCACCGTGACGATCACCGCCAGTTTCGCGCTGGTCAGCAGCGAGTCGATCCAGCCCGCGTCGGTGAAGAGCTGCCGGTACCATTCGAGGGTCCAGCCAGGCGGCGGGAAGATGAGCCACTGCGAATCGCCGAACGACAGCGCGACGATAAAGACGATCGGCAACAGCAGGAACAACGCAACAGCCGCGCCCACGGCCACGAGGATCCAGCGCAGCGCGCCCAGGCGATCGAAATCGAGCAACATGTCAGTCCTCCCGCCGGGCCGCCCCAAGTGAGGCTGGCGCCCCCCCGGGAAGCAGCGAACGTAGTGAGCTTGAGGGTTGTTTCATCTCAGCGGCCTCCGGTGGTGGCGTGCGCGCTGCCGGTGAAGCGCAGTTGCAACGCATAGAGGGCGAGCGTCACGGCGAGCAGCACGAAGGCCGCGGCGCCGGCGAGGCCCCAGTTCAGCAGTTCCTGCACGAGCTGCGCGATCAGTTCGGCCAACATCATGTACGACGGGCCGCCGAGCAGCGTCGGCGTGACGAAGTAACCGAGCGCCATCACGAACACCATCAGTACGCCGGAGGCCACGCCCGGCATCGCGAGCGGCACGAGGATGCGCCAGAACGCCTGCCAGCGGCTCGCGCCGCACACCGCGGCCGCGCGCAGTGTCGACGGGTCGATGCCGCGCAGCGTTGCATGCAGCGGCATCACGAGGAACGGCAGCATGATGTAGGTCATGCCGATCGTCACGCCGGTCAGGTTGTTCACCAGCGACAGCGGCTCGTGAATCACGCCGAGCGCCATCAGCGCGCGGTTGATCGGCCCCGTTCCCTGCAGCAGCACCATCCATGCAAACGTCCGTGCGAGCAGGTTCGTCCACATCGACAGCAGCAGGATCGCGAACAGCACCGAACTGAGCCGGCGCGGCGCGATCGCGAGCAGCCATGCCATCGGAAAGCCGACGATCAGCGTGACGAGCGTGACGACCGTCGCAACAAGAAACGTATTGCCGAACACGCGCACGTACGTCGTCGAGCCGAGCAGCTGCTCGTAGTTGTGCAACCCGGGCGTCGGTTCGAGCACGCTGCGCAACAGCAGCGACAGCACCGGCAGCAGGAAGAAGATCACGAGCAGCAGCATCGCGGGCGTCAGCAGCCGTATGCTGCGCCAGTCGCGCCGCTTGCGCGGCGGCGGCGCGCTCGGATGCGCGACGGTACTCAATAGGTTTGGCATGGTGGCTCCTTGGTCGGCCAGCGCCAGCACTTCAGTGCCTGTTACCGCTGGCCCCATGCAGGTTCGTTGCTCGGCCGCGCCGGCTCGATCCGGTTCGGCCTCCTGAACAGAATTCAGATCCATACGACTTGCCACGCCGGCTTACTTCGACTGCCACGCGTACCAGCGCTTCGCGATCGCGTCGCGATTCTCGGCCCAGTACTTCATGTCGAGGTTGATCTGCGTGGCCTTGTACTGGTCCGGGAGCGTCTTCGCAATTGCCGGTTGCATCAGCGCCGCCGACTTCACGTTGATCGGTGCATAACCGGTGTCGGCCGCGAATTTCGCCTGCGCCTGCGCACCCGTCGCGGCGGCGAGGAACTTCATCGCCGCGTCGCGATGCTTCGCGCCCTTCGGGATCACGAGCATGTCGGCGGCGGTCAGGTTCTGGTTCCATGACATGCCGACCGGCACGCCTGTCTGCGCGAGCGCATGCAGGCGGCCGTTCCAGAACATGCCGATCGGCGCTTCGCCCGACGCGAGCAACTGCTGCGACTGTGCACCGCCGCTCCACCAGACGATGTCACCCTTGATGGAATCGAGCTTCTTGAATGCGCGGTCGAGGTCGAGCGGATACAGCTTGTTCGGCGCGACGCCGTCGGCGAGCAACGCGATCTCGAGCACGCCCGGCGCCGACCACTTGTAGAAGGTGCGCTTGCCAGGGAAGCGCTTGGTATCGAACAGGTCCGCCCAGTTCTGCGGCTGCGCGCTCGTGTATTTCGCCTTGTAGTAGCCGAGCACGAACGAATAATAGAAGCTGCCCACCGCAGACGGCGTCGCGAAGCGCGGGTCGAGTTCGGCCTTGTTCACCACCGAATAGTCGATCGGCTCGATCAGCCCTGCCTTTTCCGCCGCATACGCGAAGTCACCCTCGACGTCGACCACGTCCCAGCTGACGTTGCCGCTGTCGACCATCGCCTTGAGCTTGCCGTAGTCGGTCGGCCCGTCCATCAGCACGTTGATGCCGCTCGCCTGCGTGAACGGCTGCGCCCAGTCCTTCTGTTGCGACGACTGGGTCGTGCCGCCCCAGCTGGTGAACACGATCGGATCGGCGGCCAGTGCCGGCGCGGCGCACAGGGCGGCCAACGGTGCAATGCATGCCAGACGCGACGCTGCGAAACGCGGGATGCTTCTGCTGCTCATGGTCTCTCTCTCCAAGGGGAAACGCCGCGCGTCGCGACCGCCGGGATGGCAGCCATTCGAATACGCGCCTTCAGACCGGCGGCGCAAACCTCGCCGGCATCATGATCCTGATTCTTGTGTCTTCGCCACGCCTGATTGCGGCAAGTCGCTTCAATGCGCGACTGCAAGTGTCTGCACGGTGCCAGCCTCCGTATCGCCGACATAGATGCCATACGCGTCCTGCCGGCGTTCACGCACGTAGCGTTCGAGCATCGAGCGCACGGCGGGGTCGGCGATCTCGTCCCACGGCACTTGCCAGAGCGGCACGATACGGGTGCTGCTGTCGAACCACGGCGAACCGGTAGGCATAACACGGCCGCGGTAATAGATATGGACGCCAGCCTCGCGCCCGCCGGCCGATTCGAAAACTGCGAACAGGAAGTCGAGATGCGCGTTGAGCCCGAGTTTCGCGAGCACGCCGCGCAGGCTCGCGGGGTCACTGGCCGGATCGAGCCGGGTGCCGGTCGGCAAGCGCAGCCCGTGCGGCGTATCGACGAGCACCAGCCCGTCGCGATGTTCGAGAATCGCACCCACCTCGGCATGCCCGCCTGCCGCGGACAACGCCTCCTGCGACAGCGTGAAGTTCACGTAAGCGCCGCGGCAATAGCCGAGCGGCGACGCGCTCGTCTGCGCGAAATCGACCACGCGCCCGATCAGAATGACGTGGTCGCCTGCATCGACCACGTCGTGGGTCACGCAGTCGAAGCTCGCCGCCGCATCCCGGATCACCGGTGCGCCCGTCTTGCGCGTGTCCCATGGCACTTGCGCGAACTTGTCCTGCGCCTTCGATGCGAACACGCCGGACACGTTGGTCTGGTTTTCCGCCAGCACGCTGACGGCAAAACGCTGCGTAGCCGAGAACACCGCATGGCTCGATGCCGTCTTCGCGATGCACACGAGGATCAGCGGCGGATCGAGCGACACCGACGTGAACGAGTTCGCGGTGAAACCGCGCGGCGACCCGTCGGACTGGATCGTCGTGACGACCGTCACGCCGGTGACGAATGCGCCGAGGGCGCGGCGGAATCCGAGCGTGTCGAATGCCTGCTGCGCGGTGGACCCGGTCATCGACTCAGTCATGGCGTGCTCCCGTGATTACTGCGCTACTCGATGAGATTATGGTATGCCATCTTATGGTCGACAACAACGTGTCAAAAATCATGGAAAACCATGATGCATCCGCGGATCGCCACGTATTCGATAGCCAAAACAAAAGGCCGCCGGCGTAGCACGCCGGCGGCCTTCCGGGTCAATTCGCGCGTCTGGATGCTCGCGCTCGGGCTGCATCAACTATCGCTGGATGCCTCGTCCTGCTGTTGCGCGAGCGCAGACAGCGCCAGCTCGGAAACCCGCTTGATGTGCGCAGCCGACGCGGCCGATGCCGCGTTGCCGTCGCGCTGCTCGATCGCTTCGAGCAGGCGGTTCATCTCGGTGTTGGAATCGCCGCCGCGTCCCGGCATCGCGATGGTCAGCGCGCGCAACCGGTTGATGCGCGCGTTCAGCGTCTTGACCACCGTCAGCGACACCTGCTTTCCTGCGGCTTCGAACAGGGTTTCGTAGAAACGCTCGGTGAATTCGAGCACACGTGGCAATTCCTGCTTCTCGAACGCATCCTCGATCGTTGCCCGAATTTCTCGCAACTGCCGCACGACTTCGGGCGTCGCGCGCTCTGCGCAGGCACGCGCGGCATTGGCTTCGAGCAGGCCGCGCAGTTCGTAGATCTCGCCGACTTGCGCCGGATCGAGCCGCGCGACCACCGGCCCTTGCCGCGACACGGTCTCGACCAGCCCTTCGGTCTCGAGATGCCGCAGCACCTCGCGCACCACCGTGCGGCTGACGCCGAGCTCATCGCACAGCGTGCGCTCGACGAGCCGGGCACCCGGCCGGAAATAGCCCTGCACGATCGCGCCACGCAGCTTGTCGAGCGTCAGTTCGCGCAGGGTCTTGGCATTGCGGTCGATTTTCAGGTCTTGCATGAGCGGCACTCTGGAAACGGGTATGGGCCTGCAGCCGGCCGCGAGCCGGGCGCAAACATGGAATGCCATATTATGACCTAACTGCCAGCGTCTTCCATCCCGCCCGGCCTGCGCCCGCGCCCGACCAGGCGATCAGCCCCCGAGCCCCTCGACGATCGCGATCTGCGCCCGGCAAAATCCATCCCGCTTCGCCTTCGCCGCCTGGTACTCCGGCGAGTGATAACACGCAAGCGCCGTTTCCATGTCGGGAAAGCGGATCACGACGTGGCGCTCGAACGCATCGCCCTCCAGCGTCTGCGACGCGCCGCCACGCGCCAGGAACACGGCACCGAATTTCTTGAACGCCTGCGGCGCGATGTCCGTGTAGTCCTTGTACTTCACGGGATCCAGCACCTGCACGTGGGCAATCCAGTACGCACTCATTTGTCACCTCTCTTGGGAAATTCCTGCTACGGGTTTACACGCATGGCATGCCGTAACATGGTATACCACAATGAATCGCACAATCAACGCACGAAAGGAAGGTGCCATGAGCCTGATTCGGAAATCCGTCCTCCATGTCGAGACGCTCTACGTGGATGGCGACAAGGTCGCTGCCAAGCCACTGAAGATGATCGGCGCCGTCGCCGTCATCAAGAACCCGTGGGCAGGCCGCGGGTACGTCGAGGACCTGTCGCCGGAGATTCGCGCGATCGCCCCGCAGCTCGGCGAACACCTGACCAAACTGATCCTCGACGAGGCCGGTTCGGGCGACGCGGTCGAAGCGTTCGGCAAGAGCGCGATCGTCGGCCTCGACGGCGAAATCGAGCATGCATCCGCGCTGATCCATACGCTGCACTTCGGCAACATCTATCGCACGGCCGTCGGCGCGAAGTCGTACCTCGCGTTCAACAATACGCGCGGCCCGGCCAATGCGCCGCTGCTGATCCCGATGATGGACAAGAATGACGAAGGCCGCCGTTCGCACTACCTGACGCTCCAGTTCTCGATCCCGGATGCACCGGCCGCCGACGAACTGGTCATCGCCATCGGCGCCGCGACCGCCGGCCGTCCGCATCACCGCATCGGCGACCGCTACAAAGATCTCGCAGAGCTCGGAAATGACGTCAAGAACCCTGCTGCTGTCAAATAAGCGCGTCGCCCACTATCTCGACCAGGGCACCGGCGAACCGCTGGTGCTGATTCATGGGGTCGGCATGCAGGCGGGCGCGTGGTATCCGCAGATCGACGACCTGGCGCGCGATTTCCGCGTGATCTCCGTCGACATGCCGGGCCACGGGATGAGCGATGCGCTCGACACCGACGCCGGCCTGCAGCAGTTCGTCCAGTGGGCCGTCGGGTTCATCGAGGCGCTGAAGGTCGGCCCCGTCAACCTTGCCGGCCACTCGATGGGTTCGCTGATCGCCGCCGGCGTCGCCGTGACGCGGCCCGATCTGGTCAAGCGCGTGGCAGTCCTGAACGGCGTGTACCGCCGCACCGAACAGGCGCGCGAGGCCGTGCTGCAACGTGCCGCCGAACTGCGCTCGGGCACCATCGACATCGATACGCCGCTGCGGCGCTGGTTCAACGCGGAAGACTCGCAGCAGGCCGCCGCGCGGAAGGTGGAAGCGTGGCTGCAGTCGGTCGATCTGGCCGGCTACGCGACCGCGTACACCGCGTTCGCGAACGGTGACGACATATACGCGGACGGCTGGCACCGGATCGCGTGCCCTGCCCTCGTGCTCACCGGGTCGGACGACCCGAATTCGACGCCCGAGATGGCCCGGCAAATGGCGCAGGCCGCGCAAGACGGCAAGGCTGTCGTGATCGAGAACGAGCGCCACATGGTGAACCTGACCGCGCCCGACGCCGTCAATCGCGCGCTGCGTGCGTGGCTGCAGACCGTGCCGCAGGCGGAAACCCTGAAATCGGAAGTGTGACATGAGCCAAGCAATCAGCCAGGAAACGCCGATCATCAACTCGCGGGAGCTGCGCGACGCGTTCGGCGCATTCATGACCGGCGTGACGATCGTCACCACCGCGCGCGACGACGGCCAGCCGCTCGGCTTCACCGCGAACTCGTTCTCGTCGGTGTCGCTCGATCCGGCGCTGCTGCTGGTCAGCATCGCGAAGACGTCGAGCAATTTCCAGACGTTTTCCACGATCGGCCACTTCGCGATCAACATCCTCGCCGAAGGGCAAAAGGACCTCTCCAACACCTTCGCGCGACCGAGCGACGATCGCTTCGCGAACGTCGGCTGGCACCTGAGCGCGCATCGCAACCCGCTGATCGACGACGTCAGCGCGTGGTTCGACTGCACGACGCACGCGGTGATCGACGCGGGCGATCACGCGCTCATCATCGGCAAGATCGAGGCGTTCCATTCCGCCGGCTACGCGGGGCTCGGCTACTACCGCGGCGGCTACTTCACGCCGGCGAAGCTGTCGGCCGAAGTCATCGCCGGACCGAAGGTCATCGTCAGCGCGATCATCACGCGCGACGACAAGGTCCTGATGGTGAAGACGGCCGATCGCAAGTGGGCGCTGCCCACCCGGGAAATCGGCAACGCAGGCGCCGACAAGGCGCTCGCCGAACTGTTCCGGCAATACCAGCCGGACGCATCGGCAAGCTTCATCTATTCGGTCTACAACAATACCGAGACGCACTACCAGTACATCTCGTTCCTCTGCAGCGCACCGAACGAAGCGGCGGTCGCCGGCGAATTCGTGAGCCTCGACGACCTCGACGCCGACGCGTTCCAGGACAGCGCGCTCGCCAGCATGCTCGAGCGCTATCGCAAAGAGAGTCAGTTGAAGAGTTACGGCCTGTACTTCGGCGATCACAGCACCGGCACCATCCGCCCGCTTCTTTCCTGAAAGGTCACATCATGCGTTTTTCGCTTTTCGTCCACATGGAGCGCGTCTCCGACCAGACCAGCCAAAAGCAGCTGTACGACGAGATGGTCGAGCTGTGCCAGATCGCCGACCGCGGCGGCATGCATGCCGTCTGGACCGGCGAGCACCACGGCATGGACTTCACGATCGCGCCGAACCCGTTCATCAACCTCGTCGACCTAGCGAACAAGACGAAGCGCGTGCGGCTCGGCACGGGCACGGTCGTCGCGCCGTTCTGGCATCCGATCAAGCTCGCCGGCGAAGCCGCGATGACGGACATCATCACGGGCGGCCGCCTGGAGCTCGGGATCGCGCGCGGCGCGTACTCGTTCGAATACGAGCGCCTGATGCCGGGCCTCGACGCGTGGGGCGCAGGCCAGCGCTTGCGCGAACTCATTCCGGCCGTAAAGAAGCTGTGGGAAGGCGATTACGCGCACGGCGGCGAGTTCTGGCAATTCCCGTCGACGACGTCGTCACCGCTGCCGCTGCAGCAGCCGCATCCGCCGATCTGGGTGGCCGCGCGCGATCCGAACAGCCACGAGTTCGCGGTGGCCAACGGCTGCAACGTGCAGGTCACGCCGCTGCACCTCGGTGACGAGGAAGTCGAGAAGCTCGTCGGCCACTTCAACGCCGCGTGCGCGAAGTTCAGCGACGTGCCGCGCCCGCAGATCATGCTGCTGCGTCACACCTATGTGGCAAGCAGCGAGGACGACGCACAGCTGGCCGCCGACGAAGTCAACGTGTTCTACAACTACTTCGGCGCGTGGTTCAAGAACGAGCGTCCGGTCAGCCGCGGGATGATCAAGCCGCTGAGCCGCGACGAAATCGCGGCGCACCCCTTCTACACGCCGGAAGCGATGCGCAAGAACAACGTGATCGGCACGCCCGCGGAAGTGATCGGGCGCCTGAAGGCCTATGAAGAGCTCGGCTTCGACGAGTACTCGTTCTGGATCGATACCGGCATGAGCTTCGAGCGCAAGAAGGCGTCGCTCGAGCGGATGATCCGCGACGTGATGCCGGCGTTCCAGTAAGGGGGCGATGCCATGAATGTGCAATTTCAGCTGTATATCGACGGGCAGTTCGGACCCGGTGTCGCCACGTTCGGCAGCATCAATCCGGCGACCGGCGCCGTGTGGGCGCAGATGCCGGAAGCCCGCACCGACGAGGTGAACCGCGCGGTAGCGGCGGCCGGTCGCGCGCTGACCGATCCCGCCTGGGCGGGGCTTTCCGCGTCCGCGCGCGGCAAGCTGCTGTACAGGCTCGCCGATCTGGTCGAAAAAGCTGCACCGCGGCTCGCCGAAATCGAAACGAACGACACCGGCAAGATCATCCGGGAAACGTCGAGCCAGATCGCGTACGTCGCCGAGTATTACCGCTACTACGCGGGCATCGCCGACAAGCTCGAAGGCAGCAGCATCCCCGTCGACAAGCCGGACATGCAGGTGTGGCTCGAGCGGCAGCCGGTCGGCGTGGTCGCCGCGATAGTGCCCTGGAACAGCCAGCTGTTCTTGTCCGCGGTGAAGATCGGCCCGGCGCTCGCGGCCGGCTGCACGGTGGTGCTGAAGGCGTCCGAGGAAGCACCGGGACCGTTGCTCGAGTTCGCGCGCATCGTGCACGAGGCAGGATTCCCGCCGGGCGTCGTCAACGTCATTACCGGCTTCGGCCCGGAATGCGGCGCGGTGCTGAGCAGCCACCCGGGCGTGGACAAGGTCGCGTTCACCGGCGGCCCCGAGACCGCGCGCCACATCGTGCGAAACACGGCCAACAACCTCGCGAAGGTGTCGCTCGAACTCGGCGGCAAGTCGCCGTTCATCGTGTTCGCCGATACCGATATCCAGAGCGCGGTGAATGCGCAGGTCGCCGCGATCTTCGCGGCGAGCGGCCAGAGTTGCGTCGCGGGGTCGCGCCTGCTGATCGAGGCTTCCGTCAAGGAGCAGTTCCTTGCGCTGCTGGTCGAGCGTGTGTCGCGGATTCGCGTGGGTTCACCCAACGAGCGGGAAACCGAGTACGGCCCGCTGTGTACGGAACGGCAGCTTCGCAACATCGAGACGGTCGTCGAGAACTCGGCGCGCCAGGGTGCCAAGGTGCTCGCAGGCGGAAAGAGGCTGGAGCGCGACGGGTATTACTACGCACCGACGATCCTCGACTGCACCGGCGTTGCGCAAGCCGACAGCATCACGACCGAATTGTTCGGCCCGGTGTTGTCGGTCGACACGTTCGAATCCGAACAGGAAGCGATCGAGAAGGCAAACGGCACCGCCTACGGCCTCGCGGCCGGTATCTTCACGACCAACCTGACGCGTGCGCACCGCGTGTCGAAGCGCGTGCGCTCCGGCATCGTGTGGATCAACACCTATCGGGCCGTGTCGCCGCTCGTGCCGTTCGGCGGCTTCGGGCTGTCCGGGCATGGACGTGAAGGCGGCCTGAGCGCCGCGCTCGAATACACGACCACGAAGTCCGTGTGGCTGCGCACGTCGGACGATCCGATCGGCGACCCGTTCGTGATGCGCTGAGCGGCTACGCTTTCGCCGGCAGTATCGACTCAAGGCCGCAAGGGCCATGCCGCGCCGCGCGCGTCATCAGGCGCATGCGGCGACGCATGGCCCCGGCAATAAAGATGGAGACAGCATGACAAAGCAGGAAAGCGACGGCAGCGTTCTCGCCATCGAAAGCAACTCGATCGAATATGTTCCGCCGGAGGCGCGGCACGGCAAGCCGGCCGACCTCTTCACCCTGTGGTTCTGCACGAACGTCGCCCCGCTGGCCGTGATTTCCGGTGCGACGTCGGTACTGGTGTTCCACCTCGACCTCATGAGCGCGATTGTCGCGATCGCGGCCGGGCAGTTCTTCGGCGCGATCTTTCATGCGCTCACTTCCGCGCAGGGGCCACTGGTCGGCGCGCCGCAGATGATCCAGAGCCGCGCGCAATTCGGCCGCTACGGATCGCTGCTGGTCGTGTGCTTCACCACGCTGATCTATCTCGGCTTCTTCGTGTCGAACATCATTCTCGCGGGCAAGACGCTCCACACGGCGGCGCCCGCAGTGCCGGTGCCGATCGCAACCGTCATCGGCGCGGTGCTCGCGACGCTGGTCGGTGTGATCGGCTGCCACTTCATTCATCGCTTCAACAAGATCGGCGCGTGGTTCATGGGTGGCGCACTGCTGATCGGCATCGCGCTGATGGTGCCGGGCCTCGATGCGCGGATGTTCCAGCAGGGTCATTTCGATCTCGCCAACTGGTTCGCGATGTTCGGCTTGTGTGCGGTCTGGCAGATCAGCTTCGCGCCCTATACGTCCGACTATTCGCGCTATCTGCCGGCTTCCGCCGGATTCGGAAAGACCTTTGCGTACACGTACCTCGGCACGTCACTGGGGACGATCTTCGCATTCCTGTTCGGCGTGCTCGCCGTCAGCACCGGGCATTCGACGGACGCGATGCAGGCGATCCGCGAGCAGACCGGCGCGTTCGGCTACGTGCTGATCTTCCTGTTTCTGGTCAACATCATCGGCCACAACGGGATGAACCTGTATGGCGCGGTGCTGTCGTTCATCACCGCCGCGCAGACGTTCCGGCCGCACTGGGTGCCCGGCCGCAACGTGCGCGTCGTCGTGTCGGCGGTCCTGCTGGTGGCGTCGACCGCGGCTGCACTGTGGGCGTCGAGCAACTTCATCTCGATCTTCCTCAACGCGATCTTCGCGCTGCGCATCGTGCTGGCACCGTGGATCGCGATCAACCTGATCGACTTCTACCTGGTCAACAACCGCCGCTACCGGGTCACGGAAATCATCAGCAGCAGCGGTGGCGTGTACGGGGCGTTCAACGTCAGGGCCATCGCGATCTACGCGTTCGGGATTGCGGTCCAGGTGCCGTTCATGGAGGAGAGCTTCTTCCACGGCGCGTGGGCATCGGTTCTCGGCGGCGCCGACGTATCGTGGATGGTGGGCCTCGTCGTCACCGCGACGGTCTGCTACCTGTTCGCGTCGAAGGACGGTTCGCGTTCGCGCGGACGGTGCCCGGCGGGCGCCGGGGCTTTGGAATAACCGGGGAAATCGATCATGAACGAAGATGATGCGCTGTTTCAGAAGGGCTTGCCGATCCGCCGGGAAGTGCTCGGCCCGGAATATGTCGATGCGTCGATGGAAAAGGCCGACGCCTTCATGATGGCGTTCCAGCGCGCAACCACGGCATGGGCGTGGGGCTGGGCATGGGGCGATGAAACACTCGACCGCAAGACGCGCAGCCTGCTCAATCTCGCGATGCTGACCGCCGCCGGTCATACGAACGAGCTCAAGCTGCACGTGAAAGGCGCGCTCAACAACGGCGTGAGCGTCGATGAAATCAAGGCGACGCTGCTGCATGCCACCGCGTATTCCGGGATCCCGCACGGGCTCGGCGCGTTCAAGGCTGCACATGAAGTGCTGGTGGCCGAAGGGGCGTTGAAGTAAGCGAGCCGCTCGCGCGCGCGTAATGCGAGATCGCAACGACGCGGCGCACACACACTGCGGTGGGCGTCCGCCGCGCCATGTACGCCGGCTCAATGCCGCCGCATTCCCCCGAACCCGTGCTCACCGCCGACGAACACCGGGCCACGGTGAAAGCCGGTGCCCATCGGAGCACCGACACGACCACGCATGCCCCCGTCGAAGTGGCCGACGTGACCGAAGTGGTCGAAGTGATGGCGATGATGGAAACGGTCGATGAAGACGAAGCTGACGCCCGTGCCGACGAACACCGCCGGTCCCCAGTACCACGGGTCGGCGTACGGATAGGCGGTATCCGGATACCACACGATGCTGCCGTCCGTGCTCTGCATCATCTGCCAGGTGCCGTCGCCTTGCCGGCACGCGCGCCCGACGATCTGCTGTTCCGTGCCGTCGATTTCCGCTTGCATGACGACCGCACGGCAGCGGGCGCCTTCGTCCGGCGAGTCGTCATAGGTTTGCGCAAGCACGCACATGGAGCAGCCGAGACAGACGATGCCCATCCCGACCCGAAACAAGTTGCACACGATCGGCTCCTGCATTGTTGCCCCCGACCACCCGAGCCTTGGCGTCACGGACGACGCGCGGCTTCGTATAGGGTCACCCGACCATTAGACGATGTGGCATGGCCGATTATTCCTGGGGTCGGGATACGCATGCGTGATGCACGAACCGCCGACGATCATGCGCGCGCCGAACGCCGGACGATGCAGTAGACGCCCGCCGCCATCACGCCGAAGACCACATGGGCGATCAGCGTGATCGCGCCGCGCACCGGAACGAACCACGGGAAGATCGCGGTGAACGCGTGCAGGTTGATACCGTAGAGCACCAGTCCGAACGCGCCGCCCGCCACCAGCGCGGCGCCGGGCGACAGGTTGCGCACCATCCTCGCCAGCACGGCCGTATAGGCAAGCGACAACGCGGCATGCACCAGCGTCGCCACGCCCATGATCGTCGGATCGAAGCCCGGGGACGCGCCGAGCACGGCTCGCCCCATCACGAGGGCGGCCGTCAGGCGCGCGTCGCGAAGCAGGTTGTGAAAGGGGTCTTCTCCGGCAATCGGCCAGAGCATCAGCTCGATGACGGTCGAGCCGACCGCCGCGCCGAACGCTGCCCAGAGAATCGGGACCGGACCGTCCTGTTTCAATGGTGCTCCACGATGGCCGCGCGCCGTGCGGACTTACAGCGGACGTTCGCAATCCGTCCAGTATGCGAACGGATCACGATGCTTCGGGTAGTGCTCGTCGAGCCATTTCAGCAACGTCGCACGCGCGTTGTCCAGATCGGCCTTCGACGACGACGTCGTCAGCTCGTGCACCTCGGCGGATTTTTCCCGATCCATCACGTAGCAGTTCCAGTCGGGGCCGTCGAGATCCGGATCGTCGGACGCCTTCGACGACTTGCGCCAGCCGACCCCCTTGCGCGCATCGATGTAATAGCGCGGATGCACTTTCAGATACGACATCTCGCCGCCCTGCAGGCTGCTTTCCGCGCGCAGCACGTCGCGTTCGTCGACGATCTGCGTGACTTCCGGCAGCCGGCGCGAGCGCCAGCCGGCCGGCAGCGTCGCCGTCGCCCGCACGGCGTCGTACGGGCCCCACGCGAGGCCCCAGGCTTCGGCCATGCGCTTCATGAACGCATCCGCGCCCGGGTAGCCGCGCAACTGGATTCTCGTCGACAACGTGACTTCGACGCGGCCGTCGGCGCCGGCGGGGTCGCCTGCCGCTTCGAACGGGTTGCCCGGGCGCGACGCGCGCTGCTGCGCGTCCGCGGGCGCCATGCCCGAAAACAGCTGGTCGAGCGCCGCACGCGCTTTCGACGACTTGTCTGGTCTATTCATTCCTCATTCCCTCTGCATTCGAACGGTTCAACACGCTCGATTCTCGTTAATCTGTCGGGTCCCGCAATTTTCCGCGGTCGCATTGTCGACGATCTGGTAGCCCGGGTCGAGCGGCGGCGCCGTCCGCGCCGCCTGCGTCGCCTGCGTCGCACACCTCGACGCCCGTGCCGCCTATCCCAGCGCGGCCCGCATCCGCTCCATCAGCGCGAGCACCTCCGGACGATTCTCGCCCTTCGCATGCACGAAGTGATACCTGAGCGGCGACTCGACCTCATGCCGGCTCACGCGGACGAGCGCGCTGCGCTTGAGATACGCATCCGCGAGCGGCGTTCGCGCCAGCGCCACGCCGAGCCCCGCCTCGGCCGCCGCGAGCACGAGGTTGTAGTCCTCGAAACGGCGATCCTGCGCGCGCGGCTTGAACGGTATGCCGAGCGCGTCGAACCAGGTGCGCCAGCCGGTCACGTCGGAGTCGTGCAGCAGCGGCATCTCGAGCAGCGCGGCGGCGTCGTTGCGACGGCGCCGCGCGGCCAGCTGCGCGGCGAGCCGCGGATGCGCGACCGGATGGAGCGTCTCCGGCATGAACGCGCTGGTTTCGAGCTGACGCCAGTTGCCGCGCCCGTACCGGATCGACAGATCCGCTTCGCCGGCGGCGATGTCCACATTGCGAAGTTCGATGCCGAGCTCGATGCGCAACGCGGGCGCCTCGCTCTCGAGCGCGTGCTGGCGCTCGAGCAGCCAGAGCTGCGCGAATGCCGGCACCACGCTCATCCTGACCAGTCGCGGCGTACGCGGCGAGCGCCACTGGTCGGCCGCGCCGTCGATGATCGCGAACGCCTGTTCGATCCGGCCGACGAAACGCTGGCCGTCCGGCGTCAGCCGCACGCCGCGCGCATGACGTTCGAACAACGCCATGCCAAGCCAGTTCTCGACGGCCGCCACGCGCCGGCTGATCGCGCCGTGCGTGACGCCGGACGCGTCGGCGGCCGCCAGGAACGAGCCCAGCCGCGCCACCGCACAGACGGTTTCCAGGCTGGCCAGCGGCGGCCGCGGGCCGGGTGCCGGCGCGACCGACGGCAGCGCGTCCGCCGCATGCTGCTGCGTGCGCGCCGGGCCATCGGCCCGGCGTCGCACCGAGCTGTGAGCCATATTCATACCCGCTGGTTGATCTGTGCGCTAGCTTAACATCTCGCGTCGCCACACCATTGCCGCATGAACACGCTTTCCTCCCCCTCGTCGCGCAGCGCGCGACTGCCGCTCGTCGCGGCCGGCGCGGTGGCATTCACGATCGTCTCGTGGGCCTCCGCCTTCCCGTTCATCCGGATCGGCCTGCACGGGCTGGCTCCGCTGGAACTCGCGGCCGCGCGCTTCGCGACCGCGGCGGTGCTCGCGATCGCATGGCTCGCATGGCGGCGGCCTCGCATGCCGGCCAGACGCGACGCGTTGCGCTTTCTCGTCTGCGGCCTGCTCGGCATCGCACTCTACAACGCGCTGCTCAATACCGGCGAGCAGACCGTGTCGGCCGGCGCGGCGAGCTTCATCGTGAACACACTGCCGATCTTCACGGCGCTGCTGGCGGCGGTGTTTCTGCGCGAACGCTTCAATCGCCGCGGATGGCTCGGTTCGCTGGTCAGCCTGGCCGGCATCGCCGTGATCGCGCACGGCCAGCCGGGCGGCCTCGTGCTCGGCTCCGGCAGCACGCTGATCCTCGGCGCGGCATTGTGTTCGGCCAGCTATTTCGTGCTGCAGCGGCGGCTGATTCCCGTCTACGGCGCGCTGCCCTGCACCGCGTATACGCTGCTGGCCGGTGCGCTGCTGCTCACGCCCTGGTTGCCCGGCGCGCTCGCATCGCTCGGCGGCGGCGGCGCGTCACGCGACACGGCGCTCGCCGTCCTGGTGCTCGGCGTCTTTCCCGCCGCGCTGGGTTACGCGACCTGGACCTTCGCGCTCGGCTACTTCGGCGCGGCGCGCGCCGCCAATTTCCTGTACCTGACACCGGCCGTCGCGACGGTGTTGTCGATGGCGCTGACAGGCGAGCGGCCCGGCATCGAAACGTTGTGCGGCGGCCTGCTGGCGATTGCCGGCGTGATATTCGTGGCCTTGCGCGGACGGACGTAGGCATGCGGCCGCGCCGGACGGCAACGGCGGGCCGGACGAGCCGGCAGTGGGCCGAACCGGCCCCGTCATCTGCAAAGCCGGACGTACACGCTGCGCCGAACGGCCCGTCGCCATTCGCCATTCGCCGACGCCGCCGGGCTCGACCGTTAGTTGCAACAAGCGGGTGGCGGCATCTCGAGCAGCGCCACGGCGATGAAACTGTGCAGACAAATCGACCGAACAGTGCCGGATTGATTGCATCGCGCTGTCCATGGTCATCGGGATCGGCCCGATCGAATAATCGAAGCAATCGACGGCGCAAGACGCTCACACCTGCGCGACGCATCGCGAAACGGCCGCGCCATCGCATCACATTTGCGCAAGGCCGGGCAATTCGCGGAAGCGGGCGCAAGCGCGTTCGGATATATTCATACGAATTGCGTGTCGCCGGACGCAATCGCCCGCTCGCTCGTGCGAGCCCCGGGCGACATGCAAGCCGGGCCCGTCACGGGTCACGGAGATTCGTCCGGCACACCGGCCGCCTCACAAGGGCGCGCGGCAAACCGGACGGCACCAGAAATATCAATCAACGGAGATGGCAGATGGAACGAAGCACTGTCGGCATGCGCTGCAAACCCCTGATCACCGTCGCACTGGCGGCCGCCGCATTTGCGGCCGCGTCGGGCGCGATGGCCGACCAGGTCGTGAAGATCGGCAGCGTCGAACCGACGACGGGCGGCATTTCGCACCTCGGCAAGGACAACGAGAACGGTGCGCGCCTCGCGGTGGAAGAAATCAATGCGAAGGGCCTGACGATCAGCGGCCAGAAGATCACGCTGCAGCTCGACGCGCAGGATGACGCGGCCGACCCGCGCCAGGCCACGCAGGTCGCGCAGAAGCTCGTCGACGACAAGGTCGTCGCCGTCATCGGCCACCTGAACTCGGGCACGTCGATCCCGGCGTCGAAGATCTACAGCGACGCGGGCATCGTGCAGATCTCGCCGTCCGCCACGAACCCGACCTACACGCTGCAGGGCTTCAAGACCACGTATCGCGTGGTCGCGACCGACGCGCAGCAAGGTCCGGCACTCGCGAGCTACGCGCAGTCGAAGGGCGTGAAGAGCGTCGCGGTGATCGACGATTCGACCGCATACGGCCAGGGCCTCGCGAACGAATTCGAGAAGAAGGCGAAGGCGCTCGGCCTGAAGGTGCTGTCGCACGACGCGACCAACGACAAGGCCGTCGACTTCCGCGCGATTCTCACCAAGGTCAAGGGCGAGAACCCGGACGCGATCATGTACGGCGGCATGGACGCCACCGGCGGCCCGCTCGCGAAGCAGGCGAAGCAGCTCGGCCTGCGCGCGAAGATCCTGTCCGGCGACGGCGTGTGCACCGACTCGCTCGCCCAGCTGGCCGGCCCGGCCGCCGACAACGTGCTGTGCTCGCAGGCGGGTGCGGCGCTCGAGAAGATGCCGGGCGGCGCGGCGTTCCTCGCCAAGTACCAGAAGCGCTTCAACCAGGGCATCAAGTTCGATGCGCCGTTCGCGTACGACGCGGTCTACATCGCCGTCGACGCGATGAAGCGCGCGAACTCGACGGACCCGGCGAAGATCCTCGCCGCGATGCCGTCGACGAAATATGAAGGCGTGATCGGCACGACGACGTTCGACGCGAAGGGCGACCTGACGCACGGGATCATCTCGATCTACGGCTACAAGAGCGGCAAGAAGACCTTCCTCGACCAGGTGAAGATGTAACGCCTCGCGACGCCGGCACGACGGGAACGCCACCCGTTTGCGCCGGCGTCGCGCGGGGCCGATTCAAGTTTTGCGGAGACGAGGCGACATGTGTGCAATGGCGTATGCGGAATTTCAACGGGAGTTGAAGAAAGCGCAGTTGACGGCGCGCGAGTTCGCCCGGCTGATCCGGATGAACGAAAGTTCCATCACGAACTATTCGAGCAAGGGCACCGTCCCTTCCCACCTCGCGGTCATCGCGACACTCATCGGCGCGCTCGCCGCGCACGAGATCGATTTCCGGCACGTGATCGGCAAGACGGGCATCGAGCCGAAACGGCCGCGCGGCGTCGGCGCGTTTCCGGTCGCGGACAAGCCGCGCACGCGAAAGACCGCGAAAGCCGGCTCCTGAGCCGCAGCGGTCGGTAGCGGCATCGCCGGTGCCGCTCGACACCGTCACGCGCGCTGCCGCGCCGCGCTCGCGGCCCGCCCGTCACGCTGCCGCACGCACGTGCTCGAGCAGCGCCTGCAGCGGATGACGCACCTGCCGCGCGGACATGCGCTTCACCTGGCTGCGGCACGAATACCCGGTCGCCAGCGCTTCACCCTCCACGTCCGGCGCATCGACATGCGCGGCCCACGATTGCGCATAGATCGTGCGCGACGTCTGCAGGTTGCGCGCCTCGTGCCCGTAGGTCCCCGACATCCCGCAGCACCCTGCCGCCTGAACCGCCAGGCGCAACCCGCGACGCGCGAACACCTGCGCCCACTGCCTGCCGCTGTCGGGCGCGTTGGTCTTCTCGGTGCAATGCGGCAGCAGCCGGTACGCTGCCGATACGCCGTGCGCGCCCGCCCCGGCCTCCGGCATCGCATCCAGCAACCACTCCTGCGGCAGCGCGACCTTCGGCACGTCGGCGAGCCCCGTCACCTTCAGGTATTCCTGCCGATACGTGAGCGTCATCGCCGGATCGAGGCCGACGAGCGCGACACCCGAGCGCGCGAGCGCGGCCAGTTGCGTCGCATTGCGAATCGCCGCCTGCCCGAACGCGCGAAGAAAGCCCTGTACGTGCAGCGCCTTGCCGTTCGGCGCGAGCGGCGCGAGCCACACCTGGAAGCCGATACGCGCGGCCAGTTCGATCAGCGTCGCCAGTTGCTCGGTGTCGAAATAACGCGTGAACGTGTCCTGCACGATGACGACGCTGCGTGCGCGCTGCGCATCGCTCAACGCGGCGAGCGCCTGCGGCTCGGCCGGCCGCACCTTCCATTGCCGGATCACGGCCGCGAGGTCGAAGCGGCTCAGGAGCGGACTATCGACCATGCCGACGTGCCGCTCGAGCAGCGTGCGCACCCAGCCGGCGCGCATCAGGCCGTTGTACAGCGCGGGCACGCGCGCCATCCACGGCATCGTGAATTCGAGCGAGCCGATCAGGTAGTCGCGCAGCGGCCGCAAGTAGCGCTGGTGATACAGCTCGAGAAAGCGCGAGCGGAACTCGGGCACGTTGACCTTGACCGGGCACTGCCCCGCGCACGACTTGCACGCGAGGCAGCCGGCCATCGCGTCGTACACCTCGTGCGAAAAGTCGGCTTCGCCGTTGCGCGCCGCGCGGCTGTTGCGCCAGCGTTGCGCGAAACCGCGCAGGAACGGCTGCCGCGCGCGCGCCGCCGCGACGACGTCGACGCCGGCATGTCCTTGCAGACGCAACCATTCGCGCATCAGCGACGCGCGCCCCTTCGGCGACTGCACGCGTTCACGCGTCGCCTTCCACGACGGGCACATCGCGTCGTCCGGATCGAAGTTGTAGCACGCGCCGTTGCCGTTGCAGTGCATCGCCGTGCCGTAGCTCTGCCACACGCGCTCGTCGATCTGCCGGTCGTGATCGCCGCGCGTGGGCACCTCGTCGATCTTCAAGAGCCGCAGCGTCGGCGCCGGCGGCGTCGCGATCTTGCCCGGGTTGAACTGGTTGTGCGGATCGAACGCGGCCTTCAGCTGCTGCAGCGACGGATACAGCTCGCCGAAGAACGCCGGCGCATATTCGGAGCGCACGCCCTTGCCGTGCTCGCCCCATAGAAGGCCACCATGCCGCTGCGTGAGTTCGGCCACCGCGTCCGACACCGGCCGCACCAGCGCGGCCTGCTTCGGGTCCTTCATGTCGAGCGCCGGACGCACGTGCAGCACGCCCGCGTCGACGTGGCCGAACATCCCGTACTGCAGCCCGTGGCCGTCGAGCAGCGCGCGGAATTCGGCGATGTACGCGGCGAGATTCTCGGGCGGCACCGCGGTGTCCTCGACGAACGGCTGCGGGCGCGCCTCGCCCTGCACGTTACCGAGCAGGCCGACCGCGCGCTTGCGCATCGCGTACACGCGCTTCACCGCGTCGTCGCCGGTCGCGAGCGTGTGGCCGAGGCGCTCGACGCTCGTGTCGGTGCGCAAATGCTCGACGAACGCACGCACGCGCGCATCGACGTCGCCGGCGTCGTCGCCGCAGAATTCGATCAGGTTGATGCCGAGCGTCGGACGCGCATCGTCCTGCGGGAAATACTCGGCCACGCTGCTCCACACGAAGTCCTTCATCGCGAGCATCAGCACCTTCGAGTCGACCGTCTCGATCGACAACGGCTTGAGTTCGAGCAGCGCGCGCGCATCGCGCAGCGCGTCCATGAAGCCGGCGTAGCGCACGTTGACCAGCACCGAATACTTCGGGATCGGCAGCACGTTCAGCTTCGCCTCGACTACGAAACCGAGCGAGCCTTCGGCGCCGCACAGCACGCTGTTCAGGTTGAAGCGGCCGTCCGGTTCGCGCAGGTGCGCGAGATCGTAGCCGGTCAGGCAGCGATTGAGCTTCGGAAACTTCGCGTCGATCAGCGCGGCCTTGTCGTCGCTGATGCGGCGCGCGGTGCGATAGACCTTGCCGACCCGGTCCTGCCGTGCGCAGCGGCGTTCCAGTTCGTCGTCCGCGAGCGCGTCGCTGTGCAGCTGCTCGCCGCCCATCAGCACGAAGTCGAGCGCGAGCACGTGGTCGCGTGTCTTGCCGTACGTGCAGCTGCCCTGCCCGCTCGCGTCGGTGTTGATCATCCCGCCGACCGTCGCGCGGTTCGACGTCGACAGCTCGGGCGCGAAAAACAGGCCATGCGGCTTCAGCGCGGCGTTGAGCTGGTCCTTGACGACGCCCGCCTGCACGCGCACCCAGCGCTCGCCGGCGTTGATCTCCAGGATCCGGTTCAGGTTGCGCGACAGGTCCACGACCACGCCGTCGGTCAGCGACTGCCCGTTGGTGCCCGTGCCGCCGCCGCGCGCCGCCACCGCGACGTCGCGGTGCGCGGGTTCGGCGAGCAGGCGCGCGAGCAGCCGCACGTCGTCCGCATGCGCGGGACAGATCACCGCCTGCGGCAGGCGCTGGTAGATCGAGTTGTCGGTCGCCTGCACGGTCCGGTTCGCATGGTCCGCGCGGATTTCGCCGGCGAATCCGGCCGCCTGGAGGGCGGCGAGAAAGTCGCGGTAACGAGCCTCGGGCGGGCTGGCGGGACGGGGCAACGGAGCGATCGGCATGGGATGAAAGCGCAATGTGGAGGGAGCCGGTGCGCGGCCTCGATCGAAAACATGAGTTTTGAGCAAGATTCCACGCAGCCCGGAAATCCAGTATCGTGCGAATCAGCGCGAGAAACAAACGAATTCTCCCCCGGCAAAACTTGCATAAAACTCATGAATTACCGTCGCCTGACCCCGTCCATGTCGCTGCTGCTGGTGTTCGAGGCCGCCGCGCGCCACGAAAGCTACACGCGTGCGGCCGACGAGCTGTCGCTGAGCCAGAGCGCGATCAGCCGGCAGGTCCAGACGCTCGAGGATCAGCTCGGCGTGCCGCTGTTCCGGCGTGAAGGCCGCTCCGTGAAGCTGACGGACGTCGGGCGGCGCTACTTCGTCGAGCTGAGCGGCGCGCTCGGGCGCATCCGCGGCGCGACGCTGCAGGCGATGTCGCACCAGGCCGGCGCCGGCACGCTGCGGCTCGCGACCTTGCCGACCTTCGGCTCGAAATGGCTGCTGCCGCACCTGCACGATTTCTATGCCGCGCATCCGGGCGTGACCGTGCACCTGCATTCGCGGATCGGCGGCATCGACTTCCATACCGACGATCTCGACGCGGCCATCACCGTCGGCGCGGGCGACTGGCCCGGCCTGCACGCGCACCGGCTGTACAACGAGTTCCTGATCGCGATCGCGAGCCCCGAGTCAGCCGCGCGCCGCAAGGCGGCTCCGCGTGCGCCGGCATGGGCGGCCGGGCAGACGCTGCTGGGCGTGACGAGCAATCAGCACGCGTGGGCCGAATGGTTCTCGCATTTCGGGCTCGATCATCGCGAGATGCGCATCGGTCCCAGTTTCGAGCTGACGTCGCACCTGATCCAGGCCGTGCGGGCGGGAATGGGGATCGGCCTCGTGCCGAAGGTGCTGGTGGAAGACGAGCTGAGCCGCAACGAGCTCGTGTCGATCGGCGACGCGATCACCAGCCAGCGCAGCTACTACCTCGTGTATCCGCCGGAAAACGACACACTGCCGTCGCTGGTCGCGTTTCGGGAATGGCTGCTGAAATCGTGCTGACGTGCAGGCAGCCGCGCGGCGCGCTCACGCGCGCCATTCGTCGAGAATCTGTTCGGCGAGGTAGTCGCACAGCGGGCGCGCCGATTGCGCGCTGCGCGCGAGCACGACCTCGACCGCGTCGAGCGGCGGCAGCCCTTCGTTCTGCGACAGCCGGACGAGATGCGCGGGAATGCTGCAGCGCGCGAGCGGCGCGATCGCGAGGCCGGCCTCGACCATGCTGAGCAAGCCGAGGAAGCTCGGGCTTTCGTATGACATCCGGAACGGAATCTTCTGCCGGTTCAGCGCCTTGAGCGCGTGATCGCGCGCCATGCTGCCGTGCGTGAAGAGCGCGACCGGCAGCGGCCGCTCTTCCCATACGTTCCGTTTCGCCGAGCCGGTCCACACGATCGGCTCGCGCCGCACCAGCTCGCCGGTCACGCCCTTGATGCGCGTGAGGCAGGCAAGATCGATGGTGTTGTCCTTCAGCATCGGCACCAGCGCGCTGCTCGGCTGGCCGATCACGCGCACTTCGACGCGCGGATGCATCGCGGCGAACTTGCCGAGCACCTGCGGCAGCAGCGACGAGATGTAGTCGTCCGGCACGCCGATCGTCACGCGCCCGCGGATCTCCGGCCGCACGACCGACGCCCACGCCTCGTCGCGCAGCGCCAGCATCCGGCGGCCGTATTCGGCGAGCATGCGGCCGTCGTCGGTGGCCGTGACGTTGCGCGTGTCGCGGATGAACAGCGGCTTGCCGAGTGCATCCTCCAGCGCCTTGATCTGCATGCTCACCGCCGACGGCGACCGGTGCACCGCCTGCGCGCCCTGCGCGAACGAGCCGGACTCCGTCACGGCCACCACCATCGCCAGCACATCGAGGTCGAGCTTTTTCATGTCATTCAGAAAATCTGATCAATCGATTCAGTTTATCCCGTTTTACTGTCCTCCTCCAACGCCGGACAATGGACGTCATCGACATTCATCGCGGGAAACTGTAACCATGCATACCTCCGGCTCGCTCTACGGATTCCTGGTCATCGGCGGCATGCTCGCGATCACGCCGGGGCCGAACATGGTCTACGTGATGTCGCGCTCGATCGCGCAAGGGCGCACCGCCGGGATGATTTCGCTGGCGGGCGTGACGGTGGGCTATCTGTTCTACATGTTCGGCGCCGCGTTCGGGATCACGACGCTGTTCCTGAGCGTGCCGTACGCGGGCACCGTGCTCGGCGTGGTGGGCGCCGCATATCTGCTCTACCTCGCGTGGCAGGCCGTCCGGCCCGGCGGCCGTTCACCGTTCGAGGTGAAGACGCTGCCGAACGAGCAGCCGCTGCGGCTGCTCGCAATGGGCGCGACGACCAGCGTGCTGAATCCGAAGCTCGCGATGCTGTTCGTGTCGCTGCTGCCGCAGTTCATCGATTACCGGCAAGGCAGCGTGTTCGGCCAGTCGCTCTTTCTCGGCTCATTGCTGATCGCGGCGTTCGTGTCGGCGAACGGACTGGTCGCGATCGGCTCGAGCCGCATCGCGACGTTCCTGCACGGGCGGCCGGCGCTGCTGCTCGCGCAACGCTGGGCGATGGGCGCGGTGCTCGGCGGCCTCGGCGTGCAGATGCTCGTCGAGGCGTCGAGCATGGCGGGTGCGGCGTGACGGCCGCGACGCACGTATCGAGGTACATCGCGCCGCCGCGCGTTCACTTCGTCAGCAATTCGGCCTCCAGGTCGCGCAGTTGCTCCGGAAACCGCACGCGCAGCACCACGAACCACGCGAGCCCGACCGCCAGCAACGCGACGAACACGTATGGCAGCCATGCATAGACGCCGTCCGGCACCGGATACACGCTGCCGGCGAGCGGAATCGCGAGCAGCACGACCGCGACGACGCTGATCGCGACGTGCCGCGCGCGAAGCCTGCGTTGCCGACGCAGATAGAGCGGCGCACCGATCGCGACCAGCACGTAGGCGAGCAGCCAGCCGTAGGTGGCGATCGAGCTGAGATAGCCGTACGAATCGAGCAGCGCCGTGCCGCGTGCGGTCAGCACCAGCGCCGTCGCCAGCGCGAGCACCGCGATCAGCGCGACCGCGACGTGCGGCGTCGCGTTCGTCTCGTGCGCGCGCCCGGTCGACGCATGCAGCACGCCCTGTCGCCCGAACGTATAGACGATGCGCGCCGCCGCGTTGATCGACGAGAAGAACGCCGCGAAGAAGCTGAGCGCCACCCCTGCGTCGATCAGCACCCCGACCCACCCGGCGCCCAGCCGATGCGCGAGCACCGCGAGCGGCCCGTCGACGCGATCGAGCGGCGGCGTCTGCCCGTGGAACGCGCCGACCATCCCGTACGCGCCCACCACGAACAGCAGCGCCGGCCCGACCACGCTGATCAGCACCGCACGCGGAATCGCGCGGAACGGGTCGCGCGCCTCGGCGCCGAGCACGGTCGCGCTCTCGAACCCGGTGAAGCTGAAGAACGCCAGCACCATCCCGAGCTGCAGCTGCGTCGGCTTCACGCCTTCGAGCGTGAGCTGCGCGCGATCGACGGGATGACCGCCGAATGCGATCGTTCCGATCACGACGGCGGCGATCAGCAGCAGCGTCGCGAGCTCGACGAACAGCGTGAAGCGCGTGGACAGCCGGATGTCGCGAAACGCGATGTACCACGCGGCAAACGCGGTGACGACCGTGAGGCCGAGCACCGTGCCGAGCGGCGTGGCGCCGCCGAGCAGCCCCGTTTCGCGGCCGAGCACGAGAAACGTGTTGATCGTGCCCTGCAGGATGCCCGCCGCGGCCACCGCATAGGCGATCAGCAGCGACCAGCCGCAGATGGCGCCCCAGGTCGGCCCGATGCCGGCCGACACGTATGCATACAGCGCGCCCGGCGACGCCGAATCGCGCGCGAACACCGAGATGCTCCACGACGAGAACAGCAGCGCGACGATCGCGAACAGGTACGCGAGCCAGGTGCCGTTGCCGGCCGTCGCGAACACGGCGGGAATCAGCACGCCGATACCGCCCGACACGCCGACGAGGCCGATCGACTGCGCGATCAGCTCGGGCAGGCTCAGGTAATTGCGCCGCAGGCCGCCTGCCTGCGGCGCGGTGCCCGGCGCGGGCAGCGCCTGCGCGGGTGTGGCTGGATGGCTCATCGATTCACCTTGTCATGTTTGAGGCGGCGCGGCGTGTGCCGCGTCCGTGGCATCGCCTCGACGCGGGCCGCTGCGTGCGCCCGTACGAAAATGCGCATCGCGGCGCGCATCGGAACGACGTCACGGCAACGACGCCGGCTCGGGTTCGTCAGTTCCACGAATGGCGCGCGGGCTTCGCGCCGTTGAGGTAGTAGTTGCCGATCGCGTGGTATTTCCAGCGCACGGGATCGTGCAGCGTATGCACGCGCGCGTTGCGCCAGTGGCGGTCGAAGTTGTATTTCGCGAGCGTGGACTTGCTGCCGCCCAGTTCGAACAGCTTGCTCGCCGCGAGCAGCGATACCTCGGTCGTCGCGATCTTCGCCTCGCCGACGGCGATCGCGGCCTGCGCGACCGTGTCCTCGTCAGGCTCGCGCTTCGCGACGTCGACGAAGCGCCCCGCGCGCGCGAGCAGCGCTTCGGCCGCATGCACGCGGTACGCGATGTCGCCGATCTGCGCGATCGTCAGCGGGTCCTCGCTTGCGCGCTCGACACCGCTGTCGATCCAGGGCCGCGCATGCTGCTGCACGAATGCGATCGTGTCCTGCAGCGCGGCGCGCGCGATGCCGAGATCGATCGCGGCCGTCGTGATCTGCGCGAACGGGCCCGCGAAGGTCGGGCGATCGTACGAACGCTGCGTGTGGAAGATCTCGAACGCGCTCACGCGCACGTTCTCGGCGATCACCGTGCCGCTCGCGGTGGTGCGCTGGCCGAAGCCGCTCCAGTCGTCGACCACGGTAAGCCCCGGCGCGCCCTGCCGCACGAATGCAAGTACCGCCTGGTCCGCCTCGTCGAGGGCCAGCACCGGAATCCAATGCGCGAACAGCGTACCGGTCGAGTAGAACTTGCGGCCGTTCAGCACGAATCCGTCGCCGTCGCGGCGCACGCGGGTCCGGATGTCGAGCACGTTCTTGCCGCCCGCTTCCGAAAACGCGTTGCCGTAGCGCGCGCCCTTCAGCACGAGATCGAAGAAGAAGCGTTTTTGCGCATCGTTGCCTTCGAGACGAATATCCTCGATCAGGCAGTAGTGATTCTGCGGAATCTGCCCGATCGACGGGTCCGCCTGCGAGACGATCGCAATCACTTCCGCGAGCGTGACGTTCGACACTTCCGCGCCGCCGTATTCGCGCGGCACGGTGATCCCCCACAGTCCGCTCGACGAGAACAACTCGATTTCGTCGTACGGCAGCTTCCGTTCGCGATCGCGCAGCGCCGCATGTTCGGCGAGTCGCGCCGCGACCTGATGCGCGACGTCGAGCGCTTCGGCATCGGAGCCGATGACGGGAACCGGCGCAGCGTCTGCTTGCGGCCGCGTGTGTTCTTGGATGATTTCCGTGGACATGGAGTTTCCGGCAAAAATCTGCATGGATCGACGGCGCCGCGCAGGCATCCGTCGACCGCCTGTTTCGATAGGGGAAGCGTCAGTCACCTGCGATGCTCCTCGCAGGCAGTCCGTTCGCCCGCCCGGTGTGCGGCCTGCGTCAGCGTCTCAGCGTCTCAGCGCCTCAGCGCGCAGGCGCCGCGCATCACGCGGCAACCGCCTGCCGCTGCGCTTCCAGTTCGCGCACGAGCGGCAGCACGCGCTTGCCGAAGTACTCGACTTCCTCGATGAAATGCAGGAACCCGGCGAGCACGAGATCGACGCCGATCGCCTTCAGCGCGACGATCCGCTCGGCGATCTGCTGCGGCGTGCCGATCAGGTTCGTGCGGAAGCCGTCGTTGTACTGCACGAGATCCTCGAACGTCGATTTCGCCCAGTTGCCCTCGCCTTCCGGCGACGCCTTGCCGGCCTCCTTCACCGCATCGCCGAACGCATTCACCGCCTCGACATGCGCGTGCCGGATGATGTCGTCGAGCACGGCCTTCGCCTCTTCCTCGGTGTCGCGCGCGATCACGAACGCGTTGACGCCGATCCGCACGCGATGGTTGTTCGCGGCGGCCTTCGCGCGGATGTCGTCGATCTGCGCCTTCAGGTTCTCCGGTGTATTGCCGTTCGTGAAGTACCAGTCCGACACGCTGGCCGCGTTGTCGCGTGCCGCGCGCGAGCTGCCGCCCTGGAAGATCTCCGGGTGCGGTTTCTGCACGGGCTTCGGGCTCAGCGTGTAGTCGTTGAAGCGGTAGAAGTCGCCCTTGAACGTGAAATTGTCCTGCGTCCAGATGCCCTTGAGTGCCTGGATGAATTCCTTCGAGCGCCGATAGCGTTCGTCGTGCTCGAGCCACGGCTCGCCGATCGCGGTGAACTCGCCCTTGAACCAGCCGCTCACCACGTTGATCGCAATGCGTCCGTTCGAAATGTGGTCGATCGTGGCAAGCTGCTTCGCGACCACGGCCGGATGCCACGGCCCCGGCAGGATCGCCGCGAGCACTTTGAGCTTCGTCGTCGCGTGCAGCAGCGCCTGGCTGAACGACACCGACTCGTGCTGGTATTCGGCGCCGTAGCCGGCCGTGAAGCGGATCTGGCTCAACGCGTAGTCGAAGCCGGCCGCTTCGGCCGTGCGAGCGAGTTTCTGGTTGTATTCGAGGCTCCAGTCGGTACGCTGCTCGATCGTGCTGACGACGAGGCCGCCGCTGACGTTCGGCACCCAGTATGCGAATTTGACGCCGTCGTCCGAAGGTTCTTGAATGCTCATGAGAAGTCCTGATCGAATGGAAAAACGAGAGACGGGCTACGCGGCCACGGCGGCAAGCGCGCGCGGACGCAGCTGCGGCACCGCGCGCTCGACCGCGAGCGCGATGCGTGCGCGCAGTGCGGGGTTCGCGATCTCGTAGCGGTCGAAATCGCTTTCGGCCGCATACACGCCGATCGGCAGCGTGCGCGCCTGGAAGAAGCTGAAGAGCGGCCGCAGCTGATGGTCGATCACGAGCGCATGCCGCTCGCTGCCGCCGGTGGCCGCGAGCAGCACCGGCACATCGACCAGCGACTCGTGATGCACGAGGTCGAACAGGTGCTTGAAGAGGCCGGTGTACGACGCGCGATACACCGGGCTCGCGACGACGAGCGCATCGGCCGTCTCGATCGCGCGGATCAGCGCGTCGAGATCGGGCGGTACCTGCGCGCGCTTCAGCGCGCCGGCCAGCCGGCTGCCGATTTCGCCGAGTTCGATCGACCGTGCGTAGATCGGCACGGCATCGCCGAGCGCGCTGACGATCGCGTTCGTCAGCGCCAGCGTGCGTGACGGCCGCTGCAGGCCGCCCGAGATGGCGACGACGTTGAGAGTATTGCTCATGCCATGCGTTCCCGTTGTCGAGCTGCGCGTTGCCGCGCCGATACCGTGTCGGGTCCGCAAGGAGCGTGCCATTGTCGACGCAGGCGCGATCGCGTCGATCCTCTGCATCACGAAATATCGTCCGAGCGCCCGCCTGGCATGGCTTCCGCAGCCATATGACCGGCCGCGGCAAGCGTTCCGGAAATCACGTCACATCGATATTCCGCACGGCGATGAACCGGCGGAAACAGCCGTGCTGATGCGCTGCTGCTCAATCAGCAGTGCCGCGCGCTCCAGCCGTCCGATCGCAACGCCCTGCGCGCGTCGTGCCGAGCGCAATGCCGTCGAATCCGCTGTCACGGCAGCACGTTCCCGCGCCGTTGCATCCTGCGCAGCAATCCCGCTTTCGTTATCAGAAATCGATGTTTCCCGTGCGGCGCAAAACACTGAACACTCTGCTGACCAGGCAGCAACCGGACCGCGGCGCCCGTCGGCGCGGGTCCGGCCCGTTCGATCGACTTACGCCTTCATCGCCATGACTTCACTGTTTGCCACGCCACGTCCGGTCAATCTTCGTGTCGTCACCGCGCAGCCGGACGAATCGCATAGCGCGCCCGCTCCCGCCCGTCCGGCGCACCACGCACCGGCCCGCCCACGTACGCACGTCTTCGTCGATCCACGTTCGCTCGCGCTACTCGAGCGCGTGCGGTGCGTCGCGCCGAGCGACGCGAACGTGCTGATCGTCGGCGAAACCGGCACCGGCAAGGAGCTGATCGCGCGCCACGTGCACGACGTCAGCCATCGCGGCGGCGGGCCGTTCGTCGCCGTGAATTGCGGCGCGCTCTCCGACACGCTCGTCGACAGCGAACTGTTCGGTCACGAGAAAGGCGCATTCACGGGAGCGGCCGGCACGAAGCCGGGCTGGTTCGAGGCCGCGAACGGCGGCACGCTGTTTCTCGACGAGATCGGCGACCTGCCGCTATCGATGCAGGTCAAGCTGCTGCGTGTATTGCAGGAACGCGAGGTCGTGCGGCTCGGCTCGCGCACGGGCATCCCGATCGACGTGCGCGTGGTGGCCGCGACCAACGTCGACCTGCAGCAGGCGGTGGCGGACGGACGGTTTCGCGGCGACCTGTTCTACCGGCTCAACGTCGTGCGGCTCGACGTGCCATCGCTGCGCGAACGGCCCGGCGACATCCTGCCGCTCGCGCGCCACTTCTTCGACGCATACCGCGGCCGCCTCGGCCACGGGCCGCGCAGCATCGATCCGCGCGCGGCACGCTGCCTCGAAGCGCATTCGTGGCCCGGCAATATCCGCGAACTGGAGAACGTGATGCATCACGCGCTGCTGGTGAGCCGTCACGATGCACTGCAGGACACCGACCTGAACCTGGCATCGTCGTGCGTGCCGGTCACGGCCGCGGGGGAAGCGGCGAGCCGGGTGCCTGCCCGGGAAGCGCTCGAGCTGGCGCTGTGCGCGCTGTTCGACGAGGCGCACGAGAACCTGTTCGAGTATATCGAGGACACCGTGATGCGGGTCGCGTTCGACTTCAGTCACCGCAACCAGATCCAGGCCGCGCGCCTGCTCGGCATCAGCCGCAATGTGCTGCGCGCGCGCTTGATTCGCGCGAAGGCGATCGCGGCAGCCAAGTAGGCGCGATCGCGCGGCGGCACGCGGCGCCGCGCGTCAGGTGCTGCGGGTGACGGCCGCGTCGGCGCGTCGCGCATCGTCGACGGCGTAGCTCGGCGAATACGATGCGGCGCGGGGTCCCGCAGCGGCGAGCCGCGCGTCGTCCGGCCGCTCGCCGCGCGGTACGCCGCTATTTCCCGACGCCGCCCGTCACACCGCCGAGCAACGACGTCACGGGCGCGAGCGGATTCGCCGCGGCACCGGCGCCGCCCGCGCCACTATCGACCACACCGGTGACCGTCGACACGAGATTGGTCACCGGAGCAAGCGGACTCGCCGCGCCGGCACCGGCCGCGCTGCCGAGCGCACCGGTCAGCGACCCGAGCGGCGTCGAGCCGGCCCCCGACAGCAAGCCGCCGAGCGGGCCGGACGCGCTCGAACCGCCCGGCGCGCCGTTCGACGGACCGTTCTGCACGGTGGTGATGGAAGCGCCCGCGAGACTCACGATCAGGCCGGGAATCGGCGCGACGCCGTTCGGGCCGTTGGCGTTCACGAGTCCACCTGCGTTCGTGACGGTATTGCCGAGCGCGCCGACGACTTCGCCCACCGCCCCGACCGCCGGTTGCGACGAAACGGAGCCCATCCGCCCCCCTGTCGTCGCCAGCACGCCGCCGACCTGCCCGAGCAGGCCGGCCACCGGCTGCCCGAGGCCCGTGGTCGCGCCGATCTGCTGCGTCGCCTGGCCGGCCGTGATGACGAGCGGCGTGACGGCCGAGCTGAGCGGCTGCGTGACCTGCTGCACGGCGCCCGACGCCAGCGTCGCGCCGACCGTCTTGCCCGCCGTGCCGAGGCCGCCGGCCACGGTGTCGAGCGCCGCGCCGACGGGGGTGGTCACCGGCGCGAGCGGCGCCAGCGGCCCCGAGCCGAGCGCGCGGACGGTCTGCGCGAGGCCCGCGACCGGATTCGCCGTTGCGCCGACCACGTCGCCGAGGCCGGCAACCGTCGTGCCGACCGGATCGGACGTCGAGCCGATCCTGCCGAGCCCGTCGCTGAGCGCATTGGTCGCGGCGCGCGAAATCGTGCTGACGCTCGAGATCGTGTCGCCTGCGCTGCGCGTCACGGCGTTGCCGAGTACCGGCAACGACGCCGCGCTGACGGTCGAGCCGACGCCGACCGCGAGCGCGCCGGCGGTACTCACGACGCCGCGCGTGCCGGGGGCGCCGCTGGTGCCCCAGCCTCCGTCCGGCGTGTTGCTGCCGGGCGCGTCGCCCGCGATGGTTGCGCCACTGGTGCTCGCGGCGGCGCTCGACGGCGCGGCGACGTCGTTGCCGCCGCAGGCGGCCAGCACGCCGGCGGCGGCGAGCAACGCCGCGGACGTGACAATGCGGGTGCGATACATGGTGGTCTCCTCGCGGTCCGGGCGATGGAAGGTTCGATTGAGGACCGGAGGAAGAAACAGCATTTTCCATGCCATTGGTGCGAGCGCACGGGCATTCCCGCCGCCGTGCCGGCGCCCGCGGGCCCGGACAAGCGCCTGCACGCGATCGCGATCGATGCGTTTCATGCCCATGAGCGGCGCTGGTATCGTTACATTCGTGCTACGAATGCTTCGATGTTACGTAACGCTAAGCGCGGCGCATTGCATTCGGCGCGCGCCGCCTGCCATTCACCGCCTACCATCCACAGTACGCAGCCCCGGCGGCACCGCACGCGTGCCGCCGGGCTGCGCCCCATCGTCAGGAAACCGTCGCCATGAAAAAGCTCGTGAACCACCCGTCCGACGTCGTGCGCGAAATGCTCGAAGGCATCGCGCGGCAGTCGCCGCATGTCGCGATCCTCGGCGACGAGCAGGTGCTCGTCCGCCAGCCGCTGCCCGAGCCGTCGCGGCGCCCCGTCGCGATCCTGTCCGGCGGCGGCAGCGGTCACGAGCCCGCGCACGGCGGCTACGTCGGCGAAGGGATGCTGAGCGCGGCCGTTTGCGGCGAAGTGTTCACGTCGCCGCCGACCGATGCCGTGCTCGCCGCGATCCGCGCGAGCGCCGGCCCGAACGGCGCGTTGCTCGTCGTGAAGAACTACACAGGCGACCGCCTCAATTTCGGGCTGGCCGCCGAACTCGCGCGCGCCGACGGCATTCCGGTGGAGACGGTGATCGTCGCCGACGACGTGTCGCTGCGCGGCCGCGTCGAGCGCGGGCAGCGGCGCGGGATCGCCGGCACCGTGCTGATCCACAAGCTGGCGGGCGCGGCGGCCGCGCGCGGGCTGCCGCTTGTCCGCGTCGCGGCGATCGCACGCGACGCGGCCGCCGACCTCGGCACGATGGGCGTCGCGCTCGACGGCTGCACGATCCCCGGCGCCGACAAGTCGGGCTTCAGCCTCGCCGAACACGAGATCGAGCTCGGCCTCGGCATCCATGGCGAGAAAGGCGTCGAACGCACCGCGCCGATGCCGGCCGACGCGCTCGTCGAGACGCTGCTGTCGAGTATCGTCACCGACCTCGTGCTCGATCGCGGCGAACGCGTCGCATTGTTCGTCAACGGTCTCGGCGCGACCCCGGACATGGAACTGGCGATCGTGCTGCGCGCCGCGTACGACAACCTGAGCCGGCGCGGTATCACCGTCGCGCGCGCATGGGCCGGCACGTTCCTGTCCGCGCTGGACATGCCCGGCTGCTCGATCTCGCTGCTGCGCTTGAACGACGAGCGGATCGCCCTGCTCGACGCGCCGACGCAGGCGCGCGCATGGCCCGGCGGCGGCGCCGTCAACGCGCAGATTCGCGTGGCCGCGGCCGCCGCGCACGACGAGCCGCTGCCGCCGCTCGATGCGGCCGGTCATGCGTGGGCCGCCCGGCTGCAGCCGGCGCTGCGTGCGGTCGCGCAGGCGTTGATCGACCACGAGGCGACCCTGACGGAACTCGACACGGCCGCCGGCGACGGCGATCTCGGCGCGAGCATGCGGCGCGCCGCGCAGGCGATCCTCGCGTTGCCTGACGCCGCGCACGGCTCGCCGGCCGGCACGCTCGCGGCGCTCGGCGCCGCATTGCGCCGCGCGATCGCCGGCAGTTCGGGACCGTTCTACGCGACCGCGCTGCTGCGCGCGTCGCGGCGCCTCGCCGCGGCGGCCGATACCGCCGAGCCGTCGGCACGCGACTGGGCCGCGGCGTTGCGCAGCGCAGCCGATGCAATCGCCGAACTGGGCGGCGCACGCGCCGGCGACCGGACGATGCTCGACGCGCTGCTGCCCGCCGCCGATGCGTTCGACCACGCACTCGACCATGACCGCGACCCCGCGAGCGCATGGGCGGCCGCCGTGGACGCCGCGCAACGCGGCGCGCAGCAGACGGCCGGCATGACACCCCGTGCGGGACGGGCGAGCTATCTCGGCGAACGCGCGATCGGCACGCCGGACGGCGGCGCGGTGGCGGTCGCGTACTGGCTGCGCGCGTTGCTGCCGTACGTGCGGTAGACGGGGATCCGGGCGACGCGTCGGCCTCGCGAGCCGGCGTTCGCCGGGCGCGATCTCCCGGTCGGACCAGACGGCGCGATCCGGTCGATCCATCGGCTTGCCGCGCGGCATCACGGCGCACCGCGCGCTTGCGACCTTACAGGTTGACCCGCTCTCGGCCGGACGCCCGAATTGCGCATTGCAGGTCGGCGCCCCGGCATGCGGCATGACACCCGGGTGACAAAACCGATAGTTTGCTATCGAATGTTTTTGCTCCTATCATCTCGCCCATGACCAATCTGCACGACCTCCGCCTCGCCGTCAGCAGCCTGCTGGTGCTCACCGCGCGCAAGTGGCGCCGCACGAGCGACGGCGTGCTGACCGCGTACAACGTATCCGAAGCCTGCGCGACGCCGCTGCTGATCGCCGGCCGCCTCGGCGAAGGCGTGCGCCAGGGTACGCTCGCCGAACACGTCGGCATCGAGGGGCCGTCGCTCGTGCGTCTGCTCGACCAGCTGTGCGCGGCCGGCCTCGCACGCCGCGACGAGGATCCGCACGACCGCCGCGCGAAGACGATCTCGCTGACGGCCGCCGGCCGCGCGGTCACCGCGAAGATGGAAGAAGACCTGCGCGTGCTCCGCGCCCGGGTGCTCAAGGGCGTCACGCGCGCCGATCTCGAAGCCACGCTGCGCGTGCTGAACGCGTTCAACGCGGCCGATGCGCAGCATCCGGCGTCGCGTGCGTCCCACCCAGCCGATTCCGCGTCATGACCTATCCGAGCCTTCGCGACTGGCTGTTCTCGGGCAAGACGTTCGCCGCGTCGATGCTGGCGCTGTACCTCGGCCTGTATTTCCAGCTGCCGCGCCCTTACTGGGCGATGGCGAGCGTCTACATCGTGTCGAACCCGTTCGTCGGCGCGACGCGCTCGAAGGCGCTTTATCGCGCGCTCGGCACCGCGCTCGGCGCGGCCGCCGCGATCCTGTTCGTGCCGCCGTTCGTCGAGACGCCGTTCCTGTTCAGCGTCATCGTCGCGACATGGTGCGGCACGCTGCTCTATCTCGCCATCTCCGACCGCACCGCGCGTAGCTACGTGTTCATGCTGGCCGGCTACACGATGCCGCTGGTCGCGCTGCCGACGGTGACCGATCCGTCGACGATCTTCGACGTCGCGATCGCGCGGACCGAGGAAATCGTGCTCGGCATCGTGTGCGCGAGCGTGGTCGGCAGCGCCGTGTTCCCGAACCGGCTCGCGCCGACGCTGATCGAGCGCACCGACGCATGGTTCAAGGACGCCGCGTTCTACGGCCGCGAGACGTTGTCCGGGCATATCGCGGGCAAGGCGCTGTCCGCGTGCCGGCAACGCCTCGCCGCGACCATCACCGGCCTCGAATTCCTGCTGAGCCAGCTGAGCTACGACCATGCGCACCCGCGCGTGCTCGCCCGCGCGCAGGCGCTCGCCGGCCGGATGCAGCTGTTCCTGCCGCTGATGTCGTCGCTCGCCGATCCGCTGATCGCGCTGATGCGCGACCTGCACGTGCGGCCGCCGGCGCTCGACGCGCTGCTCGCCGACGCAGCGAAGTGGTTCGACGCGCCGTTGCCGGCCGTGAAGGCCGGCAGCGACGGCGACATGGCGCACGACCCGGTCGCGGACGACCTGCGCGAACGCATCGCCGCGCTGCAGCCGGCCGACGGCGCGCTGGCGAGCTGGGACGGCGCGCTGCTGTCGAACGCGCTGTGGCGGCTGCGCCAGGTCATCGACATCTGGCAGGACTGCCGCTCGCTGCGCGCGCTGATCGCGAACGAGTCGGGCGTCTGGCAGCCGCGCTACCGGCACTGGCGGCTCGGCGGCACCGAACGCTTCTTCGATCGCGGGATGATGCTGTTCTCGACGCTGACCGTCGTGCTCGCGATCGTGTTCGCGTGCTCGCTGTGGATCTCGTCCGGCTGGCACGACGGTGCCGCGGCCGTCACGCTCGTGGCCGTGTCGTGCAGCTTCTTCGCCGCGCTCGACGAACCGGCGCCGCTGGTGTTCAAGTTCTTCCTGTCGACGGCCGCGAGCGTCGTGTTCGCCGGGCTGTACCTGTTCGTCGTGCTGCCGCACGTGCACGACTTCCCGATGCTCGTGCTGATGTTCGCGGGGCCGTTCATCCTGATCGGCACGCTGCTGCCGCGCCCGCAATTCAACATGGTGACGATGCTCGTCGCGGTGAACACCGCCACCTTCATCAGCATCCAGAGCGCATACGACGCCGACTTCTTCGTGTTCCTGAACAGCAACCTCGCGGGTGTCGCCGGGCTGCTGTTCGCGTACGTATGGACGCGCGCGACGCGGCCGTTCGGCGCGGAGCTCGCGGTGCGGCGCCTGCTGCGCTCGGGCTGGGAGGACGTCGCGCGCTCCGCGTCGACGCAGCCGCTCGACGACCAGCGCAACCATGCGTCGCGCATGCTCGATCGCGTCACGCAGTTGCTGCCGCGCCTCGGCGCGTCGGACGACCACCGCCATCCGTCGATCGAGAGCTTCCGCGACCTGCGCATCGCGCTGAACGCGCTCGACCTGCGCCGCTCGCGCCGCAAGCTGACGGGCGACGTGCCCGATGCGATCGACCGAGTGCTCGCCGGCGTCAACGATCACTACACGCGCTGCGCGGCCGCGAATGCACGCCAGCCTGCACCGCCCGCGCTGCTCGCATCGATCGACGACGCGCTGCAGCGCGTGGCCGGGCGCAACCTGCCCGGCACTTCCGTCGCGCCGGCGGACGGCGGCACGACGCCCGGCGCGCCCGCGGCGCCGGTCACGCCCGCGACGCACCGCCGGCTGCGCGATACGCTGCACGCGCTCGTCGGCCTGCGCCTGTCGCTGTACCCGGCCGCATCCGCGCAGCCGCCGCAAACCGCACCGGACGGAGCACACGCATGATCCCGCTTTCCAACCCGTCTTTCCGACCGCGACCATGATCGGCGAAATCGACATCTTCGGCGTATTCGTGCCGGCTCCGCTCGTGCTGATGCTGATCGCCTACCTGATCAACATCGTCGTGCGCGCGCTGCTCGAACGCGTCGGCTTTTACCGCCTCGTCTGGCACCGTTCGATCTTCGACCTCGGCATCTACGTGTTCGTGCTTGCCGCGGTCGTCATCGTGTCTCACCATCTCGTGGCTAGCTAACCGTGAAAAAAACCTGGCTCTCGGCAGGGCAGATCCTGCTCACCCTGATCGTCGTCGTCGTGGCCGCCCTCGTGCTGTGGCGGATCATCAACTACTACATGTTCTCGCCGTGGACACGCGACGGCCACGTGCGCGCCGACGTGATCCAGGTCGCACCCGACGTGGCGGGGCTCATCACCGCGGTGCAGGTCGCCGACAACCAGGAGGTGAAGCGCGGCCAGGTGCTGTTCGTGATCGACCAGGCCCGCTACGCGCTCGCGCAACGGCTGGCCGAAGCGACGCTCGCGCAGCGCCGCGCGACTCTCGCCCAGGCGAAGCGCGAATATGCGCGCAACCAGCAGCTCGGCAACCTGGTCGCCAGCGAACAGGTCGAGGAAAGCCGCACGCGCGTCGAGCAGGGCGAAGCCGCCGTCGCCGACGCGCAGGTGTCGCTCGACACCGCGAAGCTGAACCTGCAGCGCACGACGATCGTGAGTCCCGTCGACGGCTACCTGAACGATCGCGCGCCGCGCGTCGGCGAATACGTGCCGGCCGGCCGCGCGGTGCTGTCGGTCGTCGACCGCAATTCGTTCCGCGTCGACGGCTACTTCGAGGAAACCAAGCTGCGCGGCATCCACATCGGCCAGCCGGTCGACATCGTCGTGATGGGCGAGCCGCGGCCGCTGCGCGGCCACGTGCAGAGCATCGTCGCCGCGATCGAGGATCGCGACCGCACGCAGGGCGCGAACCTGCTGCCGAACGTGAACCCGGCATTCAGCTGGGTGCGGCTCGCACAGCGCGTGCCGGTGCGCGTCGTGCTCGACGAGGTGCCCGACGACTTCCGGATGATCGCAGGGCGCACCGCGACCGTCGCGATGCGCACCGACACGCGCCGCGACGCTGGCGCCAGGTCGACCGCCGGCGCCTCCGCGGCATCCGCGCCCGCGGCCGTCAGCGCGACGGGAGCCTCGCAATGAAGCGGCACGGCCTGCGCCTCGCGGCGGCACTCGCGCCGCTCGCGCTCGCACTCGGCGCGTGCAAATCCGTCGGCCCCGACTACAGGCTGCCGCAGCAGGCGTACGTGAATGCGCCGCTCGCGAACCATGCGCTCGACGACGCGAACGGCACGCTCGTGTCGCGCGACGCGGTGCCCGGCAACTGGTGGCAGCTGTACGACGATCCCGTGCTCGACGAACTCGTGCGCAGCGCGCTGAAATCGAACACCGACCTGCGCGTCGCCGCGGCCAACCTCGCGCGTTCGCGCGCGGCGCTGGAAGTCGCGAACGAACAGGGCGGCTTCTCCGGCCGCGCGGAAGCCGCCGTGCAGCGCGCGCAGGAATCGGCCGAACAGTATCTGCTCGAAAACAAGCTGCCGGTCGTGAACGAGGGCGCGGTCGGCATCAGCGTGTCGTACGAGCTCGACCTGTTCGGCAAGCTGCGGCGCGGCGTCGAGGCTGCGCGCGCGGACAGCGAAGCCGTGCAGGCGGCCGCCGACCTCGCGCGCATCACGGTCGTCGCGGACGTCGTGCGCGCATACGTCGAATCGTGCTCCGCCGGCGACGAGCTCGCGATCGCGAAGCAGTCGCTCGCGCTGCAGCAGCAGCGCGTGAAGCTGTCGCAACGGCTGCGCGACGCGGGGCGCGGCAACCAGACCGACGTCACGCGCGGCGTCACGCAGGTGCGCACGCTCGCGGCCGACATCCCGCGTTTCGAAGGCCGCCGCAAGATCGCGCAATACCAGCTCGCCGCGCTGCTCGCGCGCTCGCCGGCCGACCTGCCGAAGGCGGTCGCCGAATGCGAGCGGCTGCCGAAGCTGCGCCAGCCGATTCCGATCGGCGACGGCGCCGCGCTGCTGCGCCGCCGCCCCGACGTGCGCGAAGCCGAACGTCAGCTGGCCGCCGCGACCGCGCGGATCGGCGTCGCGACCGCCGCGCTGTATCCGTCGGTCAGCATCGGCGCGTCGGCCGGCTCGGTCGGCGTCGCCGCCGACCTGTTCTCGTCCACCACCAATCGCTGGTCGTTCGGACCACTGATCAGCTGGTCGTTCCCGGTCAACGGCCAGCGCGCGCGCGTGCGCGAGGCCGAAGCCGCGACCGGTGGCGCGCTCGCGCATTTCGACGGCGTCGTGCTGAACGCACTGCGCGAAACGCAGTCGAGCCTCGCGACCTATGCTGCCGACGTGCAGCGCACCGATGCGCTGCGCACGGCCTACGAATCGGCGCGCAGTTCCGCTGACGAAACGCACCGGCTCTATACGGCCGGCCGCGAGTCGTTCATCTCCGATCTCGATGCGACGCGCACGCTGACGAGCGTGCGCGCGCAGCTCGCCGCGGCCGAGGGCCAGGTCGCCGCCGACCAGGTCAAGCTGTTCCTCGCGCTCGGCGGCGGATGGGAAGGCGATGCTGCGCCCGCTGCGGCGCAGCAGACGTCGGCAGCGGGTACGCTGGCTACTGCGCCGGCCGCCGCAAAGTAAGCGCGCGCGGGGCGGCAGCCGGCGTGCACGACACGTCTGCCGTCCCGCGCCATCGTGCGCGGTTTCGCATGTCCGGTATGTCGATGCCGACGTCGCGCGTCGCCTGCATTGCCGGTAAACTCGTCCGCAGTTTCCATCATTCGCCGGCCGCCCGTCGGGCTGCCCATTTCCCGGAGAGTCATCATGCGAACCAGCGCCCGTAATCAATTCGCCGGCCAGATCGGCGCCGTCAAGCCCGGTGCGGTCAACGACGAAATCACGCTGCGTACCCAGGACGGCCTCGACATCGTCGCGGTGATCACGCATGGCAGCGTCGCATCGCTGGGCCTCGCGGCCGGCACGAAGGCGTTCGCGCTCGTCAAGGCATCGTCGGTGATCGTGATGGTCGACGTCGACAGCAGCAAGGTGTCGGCCCGCAACTGCGTCGCGGGCACCGTGTCGTCGATCGCGAAAGGCGCGGTCAATTCGGAAGTCGTGATCAAGGCGGCAGGCGGCGCCGAGATCGTCGCGATCGTCACCAACGACAGCGTCGATCGTCTCGGCCTCGCGAGCGGCAAGGCCGCGTCCGCCATCTTCAAGGCGTCGAGCGTGATCGTCGGGGTCGAGTGAGCGCCGTGTCGACCGCACTGACGATCCGTCGTGCGCCGCGCCCGCAAGCGGCGTGCGACGCACGACCGGCGCGCGGGCGCACACGATGACGTCCATGCTCGAGCACGCGCATGAGCACGTATTGCAATCGCTGCTATCCGGGGCGGCCGACGCCGATTCTCCGGATGCACGTCTGTTCGGCACCCTCGTTGCGGCACGCGCATGCCGCAACGAGCTCGCGCTGCTCGGCCTGTCTCCCGCGCGGCTGAGCGGCCTGCTTGCCCGCCAGTTTCCGCGCCTGGGTTCGGCCGATGCCGCCGCGCTCGTGCCGGCGGCCACCATCGCGCCGCTGCCGGCCGCGCACGCGCAGTTCGTCGCGACACTGCACGCGCGGCTGATGCAGGATGCGCATTGCGCCGTCGCACGCGACGATGCCGACTGCGTCGCGACCATCATCGCGCATGCGTGCCTGCGCCCCGATCACCTGTGGCGCGATCTCGGCCTCGACGGACGCGCCGCGGTATCCGCGCTGCTCGACCGCTATTTCCCCGCGCTCGCCGCACGCAATGTCGCGAACCTGCGCTGGAAGAAATTCCTCGCGCAGGAAGCGGCGGCATCGCTCGGCCTGCCGCCCGGGCCCGCCCCCGGATGCCCGGGCTGCGAGGATTTCGGATTCTGCTTTCCCCCGGGACGATAGTCGCGGCGGCGGCCTGCGCGGGAGGCCGGTGCGCATCGATTGACCGATCATGCGCGACATCCGTCCGCACGTTTTCCCGCGCGTTCGTTCGATCGCTACGCCCACCGGAGGAACAGCCTTGACCGACTTTGCGAGTCCCAATCTGCCGTCGCGCGATTTCGACGCCACGTCGCTTTTCTACGCGAAGCTCGGCTTCGTCGAAACCTGGCGCGACGACGGCTGGATGATCCTGCGGCGTGGCGACCTGCTGCTGGAATTCTTTCCGCATCCCGGTCTCGATCCGGCCACGAGCTGGTTCAGCTGCTGCTTCCGGCTCGCCGACGTCGGTGCGTTTTTCGATGAGGTGCTCGCCGCCGGCATTCCCGAGCAAACGACCGGCAGGCCGCGCGCGCATCGGCCGAAACGCGAGGCATGGGGCGGCACCGTCGGCGCGCTGATCGACCCGGACGGATCGTTGATCCGGTTGATTCAGACGGACGACTGACTCGCTACGGTTCGCCCATCGATCGACGCCGAAGCCGCGCAGCGGACCCGAACGACGGCCCCATAAACGGTTACCTTGCGATGCGCGTGGCATGCAGCGCGGGTCGTGCGCCCGTGCCGCGCGATCAGTGTCGATGGCGGTGGTGAATGTCCGGGAAATGCGCGTGACTGTGCGTGATCGGCAGATGCACGTGCGGATGCGTATGCGGTTCATCGCCGTCGTACGGAAAGTCGTGCGCGTGCTGATGATGTTCGTCGTGCCGATGCCGGTGCGTATGTTCGAGCCGCTCATGCGCGTGCTCGTGTTCGTGCCGTTCGCGCACGTGCAGCCAGATGCCGAGCGCCATCAGCGCGGCCGCGAGCCAGAACGTGACCGACGGCAGCGCAGGCCAGATGAGCAACGACAGCACGACGCCGAACAGCGGCGCCACCGAAAAATACGCGCCCGTGCGTGCACTGCCGAGATGGCGCAGCGCGACGACGAACAACACGAGACTGATCCCGTAGCCGCCGAGGCCGGTCAGCATCGCGGCGGCCGCGGCCGGAACGGCGGGCAGCGACGCACCCGTCGCGAGCGCGATGCCGATGTTCACGGGCCCGGCGACCAGGCCTTTCACGCACGCGATGACCATCGCATCGTTCGCGGCGACCTTGCGGGTCAGGTTGTTGTCGATCGCCCAGCACAGGCATGCGCCGGCAATCAGCAGCGCGCCGACCGGCACGCCCGCGCGCCCCGGCACCCACGACAGCAGCGTGCCGCCGGCGACGATCGCGACCATGCCGAGAAACACCTGGAGATCCACGTTCTCGCGAAACACGACCCACGCGATGACCGCCGTCAGCACGCCTTCGAGATTGAGCAGCAGCGCACTCGTTGCGGCCGGCGTGCTCGACAGCCCCAGCATCAGCAGCGCCGGACCCGCGACGCCGCCGGCCGCGACCGCGCCGGCGAGCCACGGCAGGTCCGCGCGCTGCAGCGGCGCTGCGTCCTCGGCAGGCGCGCGGCGGTGGCGCAACCCGCGCAGCAGGATCCCGACGCCCAGGCCGATCCCGCTGCCGAGATAGAACAGGCCCGCGACCATGAACGGCGACATCGCGCCGATCAGTGCCTTGGCGAGCGGCGTCGCGGCGCCGAACAGCGCGGCGGCGGTGAGCGCGACGAGAATCGCGGAATGTCTCGGGTTCATGATGCGGTCTTGGCGTTGGGCGTTGGGCGTTGGAAGTATGGAATCGGCCGGTTGCGTGCGATGCGGTGGCGCTTGCGGTTTGCCGGTGCCTTTCAGTGTCGGGGAATGTCGGGCGAACGGCGCAGACTTTCAGGTACCTGTCGCGTCATGCGCGGTCGGCAATGCTGGCCGGCCCGACGATTCGTGCCGGGGAGATTATCGCGCTTGTGTTACGGGTCGCCAACTGACGAGCGGGCGGCCGTGGCGACGCGTCCGGACATCTCCACGTCCGTCTCTCGAATACGGCCGCACTTCGCGCCTGACAACTGTTCACCTGAGACATCTTCGCGCGGGTGCGAATCCGGGTTTCATCTCCGATCCGATTACATCCGATTACATTAGGAACACGAATTATTGTGATTGAACGCAAACGGATGTGCGTTGGTCACTCACTCGATGGCGCACGCGTCGACCATCTGCGCGCAAGCGTGGCTACGCAGTCGCGCGGGACGCCCGCCTGCGAAACGTTCGCCGGATGGGACGGCACCGTGCAGTCATGATGCGCGCCGACGCTCCCCGATGCCTGGTCGCCGCGCGCGCCCGACGTGAGCGACACGTTGCACAAGCGGCGTCCGCCGACGTGCTTTCGTCGTCGGTTCGATTGGCAGTTCGATGCTGATCGGGTGAGACTGACTGGCTGTGCGGCCAGCGGAGGCAGTCCCGACCTGCCCGGGCAAGGACAGGTCGGTCTGTCATGTGATGCGCGATATGCGTGGTGAAGGCCGGCCGTCACCGCGCATATCGCGCGGCGACGCATCGCGTGTTACTCGCTCGCGGCCGTTTGCTGCTCGGCCTGCGGTGCTGCGACGGCCGGTGCTTCCGCGACGGCCGGTGCATCCGCGACGGCCGGTGCATCCGCGACGGCCGGTGCATCCGCGTCGGCCGGTGCATCCGCCTTCGGCTGCTGCGGTGCGCCCTTCGCTGCTTGTGCGCCGCCCTTGTTGCCCGGACGACGCGACTTCAGCCGGCGCGCACGCGCCGCATCGTCATGCGTCACGCGTCCGGCTTCGTTACCTTGCAGATCGACCCGCACCGCGTCTTCGACGAGACACGACCAGTAACGATTGCCGCGGCACCACGTGGACATCGCCTCGCGCAGTTCGGCTTCGCTCAGGCCGACGGCTTGCGCCTCGCGGGCGAGATCGTCCCAGATACCGACTTTCAGCGGCACCTTGGGAGCCGGATTCTTCGGGAACGCGCGCGGGAACCGGCGCTGCAGTTTGCCGATCGCGACGATGACCGGATCGACCGGCGTCGACGGCTTCGCCGACGCGGGCTTCGCGCCGGACGGCGCTTTGGCCCCGGCACCCGATTTGGCCCCACGAGCGGGCCGGTCGCCGGACTTCGGCTTCGCGCCTGCGTCCGGTTGCGTAGCCGGTCGCTTCGCGTTGCGCTCCTGCTTGGCCTTGGCTGCGAGCTGCGCCCGCAATTCGGCAAGTTGTTCAAAACCCATAAATTCAATCCACCAGGAATATAAGGTGTGGTTCGTGCGGCCATTCCGCACATCGGCGTTCGCCGCATCGCCTGCGGCTCGTCTACCACCGATGCGGATCATTGCGGGGCCGCATCGCCACCACCACTGTTTCAGGCACCCGGCCACGATGCCGGACAAAGGCAGGAGTGGAAGTATACCGGTACGCGCGGCAGTCGGTTGACTCACCGGTTCGGATTTGACAGATCCGGGTAGCAGGCAAGGCGTCCGCGCAGTCGTGATGCGCATTATGGCGGCGTTTTCGACAGGTATCGACACACGCGTTACGTAGTGTCGCTTTCTGCACTTTCTCGCTTCAGTGCGCTTCACGTGAAAAGCCTGGGACCGAACATCATCGGCCGCCAGTATCGGCAAAGGCTGACCAGGGCATCGACAAGCTATTGGTGTCGCTGGGTGTCGCTGCCGCGAACGGCAATGCGGTTCGCAGGAGCGGTGTCCCGCAAATCGTGCGTGTCGCCAGTACTCGCGGCCATCGAACGCGGCACACGAGGCGTCGCGCTCCGGTCGTTGCGCGCAGTTGCGGCTCCGCGTCGGCCGGCTTGATCGTCGCCAATCAGAACACGCCGAGCGCAAGCCCTGCGGCGAGACCCGCGCCGATCTCCGCGCAGCGCGCGAGATCCTCGCTGCCGATCGTCTTCCGCGCGAGGATGCGCTCCGGCGTCTGCGCATGGGTGCAGACGATCAGGCCCGGCGCCACATTCCTGAGCCGCCATCCGGTCGCGATCCGGTCGATCTGGCGCAGCGCGTTCTGTCCGTCGCTGCCTGCGCAGATCATCGCCGCATACGGACGGCCGTTCACGCGATCGAGTGCCGCGTAGTAGCAGCGATCGAAGAAATCCTTCATCAGCCCGGACATCGCGGCGAGATTTTCCGGCGTCGCGAAGAGGTAGGCGTCGGCGGCGAGCACGTCATCCGCGCTCGTCGCATCCGCACGCTGCAACCTGACGTCGACGCCCGGTTGCTGGCGCGCGGCATCCGCGGCCGCCTCGGCCATCTGCTGCGTGCCTCCGGTCATCGTGTGATAGACGATCAACAGCGTCTTCATCGGGGTTCGCTCGCGTTCGGTTTCAAATGCGTCCGCCGCACACGTCGGTACGGCTCAAACGGGCTACGTCGACGTGTGTGCCCGGGACTGCGTTCGTCCGTTGTCGAATGGCACATTCTTCAAGGTGGCAGACGCAGCGCACATCGAGTATATCGACGCGCCTGTTCCACTGCGCGCTTCGCACGACGCGCGGTCAGTCCTGCCCGGTACTCGCACCAGCGTGGTCCGCACGCGCGTAGTACGCAAGAAACATGTCGGTAGCCGTTTCCGCGACCTTCTTCTGCTCCCGCACCCCGAGCGGCGGCTGGCCCATCGTCACCTGCGGCCAGAACGCGAACGCTTTCACGATTCCGTGCAGCTGATGCGCGGCGAATACCGGATCGGTCACCGTCAGCCGGCCGGCCGCTGCCGCCGCACGAATCCAGACCGTCACGTCTTCTTCGCGCTCGCCCATGCGTTCGACCATGTCGCGCGCGCGTTCCGGCGAGTGGATGGCCGCACCGATCGCGACGCGTGCGAGTGCGAGAAACGCTTCGTCGTTCAGCAACCGCAATTTGCGGCCCAGCAGCGCGAGCAGTTGATCGCGCAGCGGCACGTCGGCGCAGTAGGCCGGCGCGCCGGCGGTGAGCGTCGCGTCCCACAGCTGATGCAGGATCGCCGCGAACAATGCTTCCTTGCCCGGGAAGTGGTTGTAGACGGTGCGCTTCGACACGTCGGCGCGCGCGGCAATGCGGTCCATACTGGTTGCGTCATAGCCGGCCGCGAGAAATTCCTCGATCGCCGCGGCGAGTATTGCCGCACGCTTTCGGTCGGTCAGGCGCTGGGGAAAAGTGCTCGTATCCATACAAAAATTTTACACCGCTGAGTTTACTTTTCCCAGGGATAAACTACACTGCTCGGTGTACTTTCATTTCCGGACGAATCGACATGGCTTCGCCTCTCGTTTTTCTTCATCGCGTACTGGGTTTCGCCGCCGCCAGGCGTGGCCGCACGCTGTCCGGCGAGTCGCCGCAGCACAACGGCGAACGCTTCAGCAACGTCGCACCGCGACCGGTCGAAGGCTTCGGCAAGACGCTCGGTATCGCATGGAACATGCTGGTCAACAAGCCGCGCAACACGGTTCCGACAGGCGCATTGCCCATCGATTCACTGACCCGCGAACAACTCGACGCGGCCCCCGACCGCAGCCTGTATCGGCTGGGGCATTCCACGCTACTGTTGAAACTGCGCGGTGAGTTCTGGCTGACCGATCCCGTATTTGCCGAACGTGCATCGCCGTTCCGGCGCGTCGGCCCCAAGCGCTTCCATGCGCCGCCGATTGCGCTCGAAGACCTCCCGCCGTTGCGCGGCGTGATCCTGTCTCACGATCACTACGATCACCTCGACCGTGACACGGTGCTCGCGCTTGCGGCCACCACTGGCGTGTTCGTCACGACATTGGGCGTCGGCGACCGCCTGATCGAATGGGGTATCGACTCGCAGAAGGTACGCCAGCTCGACTGGTGGCAGAGCATCGACGTCGACGGCCTGACGCTGATCGCGACACCGGCGCAGCACTTCTCCGGGCGCAGCCTGTTTGACGGCAACAGCACGCTGTGGGCGTCGTGGGTCGTCGTCGACGACGATCTGCGCGTATTCTTCAGCGGCGACACCGGCTATTTCGACGGTTTCCGGACAATCGGCGAACGTCTTGGGCCCTTCGACGTGACGCTGATCGAGACCGGGGCATACGACCCGCAATGGCCGTACGTGCACATGCAGCCGGAAGAAACCGTGCAGGCGCACATCGACCTGCGCGGTCGCACGCTGATGCCGATTCACAATGGCACGTTCGATCTCGCGATGCACCGTTGGCAAGAACCGTTCGAGCGCGTCACCGCGCTGGCCATGGTGCGTGGGGTCGAGCTGTCAACGCCCAGGATGGGCGAGCGACTCGATCTGAATAAGCCGCATCGCGGCGAGCGCTGGTGGCGATCGGTCGATGAACCGGCAAAGACTCCCGCAACGAAGACACGCCGGTGGCAACCGTGCGCATCGCAAGCGACGAAGTAGGTTCGATGACCGCGACGGTTTCTGGGCGGAAACGTCGCGGCGGTGAATTTTCGTCGCGATACGGGGCTTGGTAGCGAACGCGTTGTTGATGGTCGGTGACGATGATCTGTGAGGCCGGAAATCTGACCTCCGGCGCTATCCGAGATAGACACGGCCGGCCCGATGTTGGCAATGTGCTTTACCTTCTTGACGCAGATTCTGCAGATCCCCGTTTTCGTATGCGCTGCGATAGACATTGGCCGAGTCCATCGGAGACGGTCATCCGAGGCCGTCTACAGAATCAGTATTAGCTCGACGCAGTCTTGGGGCGCTCCGTAAATTCAACATCGGCCAGGCGCCCGCTTCGATTTCTCCCGCCACCCGCAGATTCGCAATCCGGCACCGCCGGGGCAGCGCGTTGTCACGTGACAACTGGCGATGAAGAGGGGAGTCGCATCTCTTGAATCCCCGTCGGTCTGTTCGGCGCGACGTCGCAGGTCGACAGCATGCCGATCGCCTTCTCAGAGCGAAACGTATTTACCACTACACAATACGTCTTTATTGATACGATTTTGCCTCGTTTTCCATCGCTTGATCCCAATAGCACCCCCGAGATCCATGCGCCCCCATTTTACCCATCAATCACGTCCAATTTGCGTGAAACAACATGAAGAAAGCGGCGCAACTGGTTGCTAGACAAGGGTTTACGGAGGCGGACCTTTTTGGAGAAATGTTTCACGACCCCGCCGATTAGCGTCATCTCGCCTCGCCGACACGCATGAATTCGCCCCCAAAAGCCGTCGCGCGATACGGATACGTGAAACGACGCCGATGTCCGCCGCCATTGAATCCCTCGTTGACACAACAAGGCTCCGAATATCAACCCTCCCCTCCCTTGCCGCATCGTCGTGGTAATGGTGAATGCTGATCGGCCGGATTTATTGGGGCCATATCATAGCCACCAAGACTCCCGTCTGACATGCCGTGCGGAGATTGAGAGCCCGCGCAGTTCAAGAATGCTAGAGGATGTGCCGAGCCGCCCGGCCAGTACCGCTCACTCGCACATTCCAGCTCGCACAATATGTTCGTTTGGCCCACCAATGGAGACGTCGCATCGGTATCAAGCAGGTCATATCGACATGAGACCTAGCGGTTGTCACGTGACAACCGTGCGACTCGAACGGCTTGCCCATCCGTGACCTGGCCCGATCGATCACGCCCACTTCGGATATCGCACGGATTTCTTCACGCCAGCGACTTCTGTAGTGGCTGCATTGAGGCAAGCGAATCCGCCCGGAATCGCCACTGAGGCGGGTTGTCACGTAACAACCGCATCAGTCGCAGTCGCAGTCGCAGTCGCAGTCGCAGCACCAGCACCAGCACCAGCACCAGCACCAGCACCAGCACCAGCACCAGCACCAGCACCAGCACCAGCACCAGCATATTTGAGTGCAACAGCTGCAACGAGGAAAGAGGAAGAAAGAATTCCCAACGAGTCCACTGCGCGTCGAATCTGCATACTCCCCGTCGGCGGGCATTTTCGGTCCAGTCATCCGCATCGACTTGTCACGTGACAACTGCAGATTCCGACGCCGTTCAAGATCGCAAGTAGATGGAAAACCTGCCCCAGCATTTCCAGGGCGAAAACGAAATCACCCTTGGAAACCGCATCGCGATTCTTGTCGCGTCCGCCGCTGAATTCCTCAGCACTCCATTAGCACTTTCCATCTCGAATGAAATGTTGCCGTTTTTATTTTTCAGTCGATTTCAACTCAAGAAACAATCTGCTAGCCATTTGGCCTGCTTGTCACGTGACAACCACAGTGATCATAAAATTTCTCTGCCCATCTAACACTTTTCTGGACTTTTCAACAACAACTGCATATATTACGCAAAACTCCTTGGAGGAATTTAATGGCTTTCAAGATCGCCGTTAGTAATCAAAAAGGTGGTACTGGAAAGACGACCATCTCCGTCAATATCGCGGCGGCCTTCGAGGCTGGCGGCAACAAGGTCGCCTTGATCGATGCCGACCCTCAAGGCACGTCGGTCAGATGGGTCACGAGCGGGGAAAATACGCTCCCGATGACGGTTCTGTCTTTGGCCCCCGCCGGTCGCGGCATCGGCGGCGAGATCAAGAAGCAGGATGCAAATTTCGATGTGATCGTCGTCGATTGCCCGGGCAACCTCGAAGACCCGCGCATCGCGTCCGTGCTGGAAGTCGCCGATTTCTGCCTCGTCCCGCTGTCCCCGTCGCCGGCCGACCTCTACAGCACCGTCGCGATGATTCGGATGATCGAGTCGATGCGTGCCGTTCGGAACCCGAATTTGTCTTCCGCGCTGATGCTGAATAGCGTCAATGGAAAAACTAAAATGCGTGAAGAAATTTTAAAAATTCTAAGGGCTGAAGAAATAGGGGAGCATCTGCTCGACAGCCAGATCGCGCAGCGAGAGGTCTACCGGCAGACGTTCGCCCTCGGCACCACGATCCACCATCACAATCGATACCTGAAGGGGCTGAAGGAAGCCCGCGCGGAAATCGAGCGGCTGGTCACCGAAATGGCCCAATACATCGCGTCGACGCGCGCTACCGGAGCCGCTCATGGCTAAGGACACCTCAAAAGAGAAGAAGCCAACCGGCAACCTGCATCTCGCGGCCGGCCTGCTGCGCGGGCTCGCGCAGGAAAACGCGGCGCTCGAAACGCGCCTGCCGGAGCCGGTGCCCGCGTCGAATCCCGCCGTCGAAGCCGCTCCCCCCGTCGCCCCCACCTCGAGCACGTCCGCCGACGCGATCGACCTCGGTGCGCCGCAGAAAGTCGCGGTCAAGGACTGCATCCCGAACCCGTTCAACCCGCGCGTGTTCTATTCGGAATCGAGCCTGCACGAACTCGCACTGACACTGAAGCGGGAAGGGCAGATCGAGCCGATCAAGGTCACGCGGCTCCCGGAATTTCCCGGCAAGCTCGTCGTGATCGACGGGCAACGCCGCCTGCGCGCGACGAGCATCAACGGCGACGAGACGATCAACGCGACGTTTCGCACGGACCACACGCCCGAGCAGCTCTATACGATCGCGTATCGCGCCAACCACGACCACGAGCGCCAGACGATCTTCGACGATGCGGTCGCGTGGAAGCGTCTTCTCGACGAAAAGGTCTTCCCCGACCAGAACACGCTCGCGGAAAAGATCGGCAAGGACAAGGCATCGATCAGCAAGACGCTGTCGCTGAACGCACTGCCCAACACGCTGCTCGAACGGATGGCCAGCGCGAACGATGTGGTCGGCCTGCAGGCGGCGTACTTCCTGAAGCTGATTTTCGAGCGCTTGGGCGAACCGGCTGCCGACCGGCTGCTCACCGCGGTGATCGACCGGAAAAAGTCGGTGCGCGACCTCGAGAATTTCCTGCGCGCGCAGAGCGACGGCAACAAGAAGGCGGGGCGCACGCGCTACAGCGTCCGTCACGATTTCGCGCTCGAATCACGCGCGATCGGTCAGCTGAAGACCTATCCGGACGGGCGTCTGGATCTGCAACTGAAGGGAGTCGATGCGTCTCACCAGGAAGCACTCGCCGACCGGCTCAAGACCGTAATCGACGCGTACGTCGCCGAACTGGCTGAAGCCGCGCAAAAGTAGGTGCGCCAAGACAAAGGCCCCGCGCCTGCACGGCACCGCGCAACCGGATGAAGTCCGGCGCGCGGCGCATGCCAGGCTGCGAGGCCTTGATCAGTTGGTCGCGAGACCGCTTTTCAGCAGGAATTCCAGCAGGTCGTCCGAGGTCGGTTCGCCCCAGGTGTCGATCGCCAGCCAACGGAAGAAACTGGTTTGCGCCAGCTTGCTCGCCTTCTTCTTCGGCGACAGCGTGAGATCCTTCGAACCGGCCACCGTCTCGTTGTAGCGCTCGATCAGCTTGGTCTGGTCGTCGATCTCCAGCTCGCGGAAATACGCGCCAGCTTCGTCGACCTTCGCCGCCAGGTATTTGTCGCGAATCTGTTCCTGCTTGCTCTGCGCGGATTCCTTTGCCGGCGCGGCCGTTTCGGTCCCCTGACCGTCGGCCAACGTATAGCCGTGTGTCAGCGCCTTGCGGAAATACGCGGCCACGTTGTCGACAGGGGCGGCATTCTTCTTCGTAGTCCGATTGAGCGTATAGGCAATTGCCGCCTTGATGCGCTGCACACCGTACTGCGTGATCAGCCGGCGCGCTTCCGAACGCGGGATGCCGAACTTGGCGACTTCGTCGACGAGTGCTTCGTTCTTGACGTCGCCTTCCTCGACCATATCTGCGCTCTGCTTGCGCGTCACCTTGAACTGGACGGCCTCCACGCTGCGACCTGACTTGTGTTCGATCAGCTCGAGCGTATGGTCGGAAACTTCGTTCACCTCCTGAATGCACGGCACCAGGACCTTGCTCTTGAAGAGCTTGTACTCCTTGTACGATTGCGATGCCTTGTCCTGACCGAGGATGAGATCGCGGAATTTTGGCAGCGGAATCTTCGCCGTGATGCCGATCCCCTCGTAGCGCACCGTGTTTTCCCACAGGGCAAGCGAGTGCGAGCGCCGAAACTCGCGCGCGATCCGCATATCGATGAGCGCGTAGATCTCCGGATTGAGCAGCTCGCTGCGAATCTGGTCGGAGAAGCTGTACTTCAGCACCGATTGCTCGAGTTCGGCGCCGGCGAGCAGGCCCGACGCCTTCCACACCGTCGAGCGGTCGGCCGCAAGGTAGTCCCAGTTGACGACGGTACTGATCAGCGAGTTGACCGTGTCCTTCACGTACTTCGTGTTGTTGCTGTTCAACCCGCTTTCGTGCGAGAGCGCGGCGATCGAGATCGAGAAGCTCGTCCGGCCGGGCTCGAACGCTTCCTGACGAAGGGCATTCTTGATCAACGAGCTGAACATCTTGCGCTGCTGCAGCCCGATCTTTCCGGACTTCGGAGCGATATGAATGGCCTGGACCGCCTTGCGCAGCAGATCGGGAGGCTCGGGCGTCTGAAATAGCGAAACCTGCTTGTCGGAGCCTTTGATTGCGGGCTTGCGCGGCATCGTGATGTCCGGAGAAGGTGACCGTGTTGATGGCGGACTTTATACCTTTTCCAGCCACCGAGCAACGTCTCTTTCTACGGTATCACTTTCACTATCGATGCTAAGTTCCAGTCACAAAAGGAAAAACCTAGGTTTTCCTATTTGTTCGGAGCCCCATATCCATATACCTTTGGGTCAAAAGTAGCTCCCAAAACCTTCTACCTGTGTGGTTTGTCGCCAGGATCCGGCATGGGACTTGCCCTATCAAAGGTACCCATTCATGGGAAACAATCGACTCGAACTGGATTGGCGAACCCGATTCGTGGTGCCCTGCAACACGATCTGCGTTCCTCCCATAACGCGCTACCTTCGACACGCCCCATGAATGGGTACCTGTCGAAATCCACCGGCGTGGCGTTGTGTCTTCAACTGTGTCCGACAGGCGAAAATGCTCCCCATGGATGACTACCTTCAGACTCCCCCACAGAAGGTAACCTTTCTACCGGCCTGATCCTGTTTATGGGACGCCACAACCATAGGGACGAGCCAAACGAGATCACGCGGTCAATACAGGCACCCATAAACGGCTACCTGAAGTCCGCCCCATAACCGGCTACCCCACATAAAATGCTGTGCCCGGCGGCACGAACCGATCAGCTGGAACGCACCATAAATGGCTACCAATGGATTCCCCCATAGAGGGCTACCTGAAGTGTTTTTGGGCCGAATTCCCATAACAGGCTACGCGTGCCCCATATCCACAACCCCCATTTCCCACAACGCGGTACCCGATTCCCCAAATCCACAGACCTGAAACCCCATACTCTTCCGCCTGTGCTCCCATAAATGGGTACCGAACACCTGTCAAACCCTTGCCAGACAAGGCTGTGAGCCGTCTAAAAGTAGTTAAAGAAGTAAACGTTGTTTACCAAAGATGTAAACACACGTGTGCCTGTGCAGAAAAACAACCCCCATAAACCGCTACCAAAGGGACTCCAGCGGGCTCGACTGGCACAGCAATCCGGGTCTCCAGCCTGTGGATCCCCCGATATGTGGCCTCATTCTGCGAGCCTCCCAGGCCTGACAAGGCTTCGCAAGAGGGTGAGTACCTACTAACAAGCGCTCAAACGTAGAAACCTATGGGATGGAATCCGCGTTTTCAGGACATAGGTTCCCATCTATGGGATCGGAAAATGCCCACAGCGGGAGGTTTCTCCGTCCGGGATTACCCGTAGACGACGGCCATCACACCCGCACAGGAATACTGCGGGTACGCCTCAGGGCAGTGAGAAATGACCGGAATTCATCCGCAAGCGGTTATTTTTGCGTCTGTGCCCGCGCTTCCGTGGATAAGTCTCCGGCTATCGCGCGCCGGCTCGTCCGACACTTTTCAGTCAGTAACCCGTGCGCGGACGAAACCCCCGGCCCTTGCTCCGTTCATTTGGCCTCATAGCTTTCTACCTTTGGGCCTGTATCGGAATCGGTACAGGATCCCGACAGCCGGGACAAGAATTGCATCCCTGTGCCGGTCGACACGACAATCAAACGCGCTTCGGTCACGGCGATCCCGGCATGGTTCCGAACGTGAGGCAAGCGCCATCAACCAGGCTCCCCCTCACTGGATACATACTCGAATCCCGAAAATGCTCACCGTCGGAAGTTGTCGGATCCTGTAAAGGCTCACCGACTAGCTCCTCGCAGGTTGATGGACCATCCGTGCGACGCGTCCGCACGAGATGCGGGCACCCGATGGAAAAGCTGTGGCGTATGCGCGCAGCGCCAGACGCGCCGGCGTGCTTGTCGCACAGGCGCAAAACGCTTCGTGACGCAGATACGATGACGCGCGCAGCGCAGGCGCTCATGCGACTGCATCGTACGATGCAGATGCGCGATCGTGAACGAATGCCGATCGAAGCGCTCACCTTGTGCTGCAGATGTCATCTCCCAAAAGTGGCGACGAATCGCGCCGAACAGGTAACCATGCAAGCGGCCACCGGTTACCCGATCGTTCGCATCGTATCGGGCCGACGTGTAGTGGAGGAACGGGGCGGACTCGGCATGGAACGATTCGTGGTCATTTATGGGAGGAGCCGTCGTTCGCGCGGCCGCAAATCGCAACATGGCGCACAGGTCCGCGATTTCGTCGCATGTTCCGCTCATGAGGCAACGATCGCGTTGCGGGAGCAGCAAATTCCACGGATGAAACAGTCGGCGTCGTACGCGGGCGCGGTGCGCCGAAGCGGATCTCATCCTCATCGGCAACCTGCATCGTATCGACGGAACAATCCGCTTCGTCACATGTTTGCGGCGGTCGCACGCGTCGCGTGATGTATTGCCGTGTCCCTGCGAAACGAGGGTCCGGCGGACACGCGGGAGACGTGACGATGCGACGTTTCCCATACGTATATCCCCAAGAATGTGCGCACGATAGCGCCACATTTTTTGCAACGCGGTTATGATGCAAAGGCCCTGATCGCGAGATGAAGACCGGCCAGGGGCAGGGGCGGTATCTCGATGTACTTTCACTCCGTGACCAATCAGAAAAGAGAGTTCAGCGATGCGAATCCAGATCAAAAAACTGACGCTGGCTGCTACGGCAGCGGCGTTCCTCTTCGGCTCGGCTGCTCCGGTGTTCGCGCAGACCGACGCCAGCGCACCGGCCGCATCCGCCGCTTCGGATGCGAAAGCTGCGAAGCGTGAAGCACGCAAGGCAGCACGGGCAAAACGCAAAGCCGAACACAAGGCAGCGCGCGCGAAGAACAACGCCGAACTGAAGAAGCTCGAAGACGCGGGTTACAAGCCGGCGGCCAACGATCCGAACTACCCGCAGAATCTGCAGAACGCTGAGAAGAAGGCGGGCGAAGCCGCGGGCGCCAGCCAATAAGCGTCCCTCGCGTGAAAAGCCCCGGCTCGAGCCGGGGTTTGTCGTTTGTGCTGCGGAAACGCGATACGTGTCCGGGCACGCATGCGGGTATCACATTCGCATCAAATGATTCGATGTCCTTTGTTTTTAGATGAAGTGGAAACCATCTCGATGCGTTGACTCTTTCTGCTCTGTCCGTCCTGTTCAGACTAGTAGTAATCCTACTGAATGAAAAAACGTTGGATGAAGGGCGAGGCGAAAGACGTTCGAGCATGAGCAATACGCGGCGTCGCAACGGCGCCCGAAACCCACACCGACCGAGCGATCGTCGCCATCAGGACCTGGTCAGCGCCGCGCGTTCGCTGTCGCCGCATTCCCCGTCACTTTCAGCCAGTCCTTGAATGCCCGCACGGCTTCGTCCTCCGCGCGCGCAGCCGCCACATAAGTGAAGTAGCGCCACGGCGGCAGTGCCGGTTCGCTGAACGGCTGCACCAGCCGGCCTTCGGCGATGTCGTCCGCGACGAGCGCGATCGGCCCCATCGCGACGCCGAGACCGTCGAGTGCGCCTTGCAGCGTCAGATAGAAATGCTCGAGCGTGAGCGAATGCCGCGGCACCAGATTCGCGTGCCCCGCTGCCGCGAGCCACTCGGGCCACATGCCGGGATAGGTCGCCGCATGCAGCAGCGTGAAGCCCGCGAGATCGGCCGGCGTACGCAACGGCCTGCCCTCGAGCAGCTTCGGCGCGCATACGGGTAGCCTGACTTCGGACAGGAATTCCTCGGCGACATAGCCGTCGATTGCCTGCGGGCCGCCGCGGACGATCAGGTCGACCTTGTCGCGCAACTTCTCGATCGGCTCGTTCGATGTCGACAGCCGCACTTCGACGGCCGGATGGGCGACCTGGAACGACGACAGCTTCGGCACGAGCCAGCGCAGCGAAAACGTCGCGGGCGCGCTGACGCGCAGCACGCGCTGCTGCCCCTGGCCGAAATGCTGCGCGGTGGCCAGCGCAATCCGGTCGAACGATGCACCGACCTCGGCGAGGTACGCGCGACCGGCATCGGTCAGGTCGACCCGCCGGTTGTGCCGCTCGAACAGCGGCCGGCCAAGCCACGCCTCCAGTTGCTGGACATGCCGGCTGATCGCGCCATGCGTCACGCACAGCTCGTCGGCGGCGAGCGTGAAACTGCCGAGCCGGGCCGCGGCTTCGAATGCGCGCAGCGAATTCAACGGAGGGAGTCGTCGGGCCATTCATCGTTTCGCGTGAGTTTTACTCACGTGAATGCTCAGATTTAATCGTTTGATCGGGCGATCATGCTTCGCCAATATGGCACACAAACGGCCTACGCGGCCGGAATATGTGTCTGAATTTCTCACATGGAGTATGGAGCATGCCGAACGTGGTGGTGGTGGGCGCCCAATGGGGTGACGAAGGCAAGGGGCGCGTCGTGGACTGGCTGGCGGCGCAGGCCGATCTCGTCGCACGCTACAACGGCGGCCACAACGCGGGCCATACGCTGGTCGTCGGCGACAAGACGTACAAGCTCGCGCTGTTGCCGAGCGGCATCGTGCGCGGCAAGCGCGGCGTGATCGGCAACGGCGTGGCGCTCGATCCGGAGGCGCTGCTGGCCGAGATCGGGCGGATGGCCGAGCTCGGGCTGTCGGTGACGCCGGACAATCTGTCGATCGCGGAGAACGCCACGCTGGTCCTGCCGATTCACCGTGCGATCGACCAGGCGCAGGAGCGTCTGCGTCGTGAGCCCATCGGCACCACGCTGCGCGGGATCGGGCCGGCCTACGAGGACAAGGTGGGGCGCCGCGGGCTGCGGGTTGCCGATCTGGCGGAGCCGGACCGGCTTGCCGGCAAGCTCGACGTGCTGGTCGATCACCACAATGCATGGTTCCGCGGCCTGGGGCTCGAGCCGTGCTCGCGCGACGCGATGCTGGCAATGCTGGTCGACATCGCACCGAAGATCCTGCCGTTCGTGCGTCCCGTGTGGGCCGATCTCAACGATGCGAACGAGCGCGGCGAGCGCATCCTGTTCGAGGGCTCGCAGGCCGTGATGCTCGACATCGACTGGGGCACGTATCCGTTCGTGACGTCGTCGGGCACCGTTGCATCGGCCGCGGCGGCCGGCACCGGCCTCGGCGCGTCGAAACTCGGCCACGTGCTGGGCGTGACCAAGGCGTACGCGACGCGCGTCGGCGGCGGCCCTTTCCTCACCGAACTGAACGATGGCACCGGCGAAACGCTGCGCGCACGCGGACAGGAATTCGGCGTCAACACGGGCCGGCCGCGCCGCTGCGGATGGCTCGATGCCGCGCAGTTGCGGCAGGCCGTGCGGATCTCGGGTATCGATTCGCTCGCGCTCACCAAGCTCGACGTGCTCGACGGCTTTGCGTCGCTCGAGCTGTGTGTCGGCTACGAACTCGACGGCGCACGCGTCGACCATCTGCCCGCGAGCCTCGATGCGCAGGCACGCGCAACGCCCGTCTATGAAACGTTCGCCGGGTGGGACGGGACCGTGAAGGGCGTGCGCGAGCGTGCGGCGCTGCCGCGTGCCGCACAGGATTTCATTGCACGCGTCGAGGCGGTCGCGGGCGCGCCCGTATCGATGATCACGACGGGCGCCGAGCGCGACGACACGATCGTGCTGAGCAATCCTTTCGACGCGGCCTGAGCGCGACGCGGCACGCGCAATGCGTGCCCGGCAGGCCGCCGCCATGCGGCCTGCATCGCTCCGGCGCCGGTTGTCCTGGGGCATGGGTTGTCGCGTGAACGACGGCCTGCCGCCGCGGCGCACGGCAAACTGGACACGCCTGCACCGCTGCGGTACTGTTCCGCACGATTCGCGCCAGACCGGCCCGTGCCGGGGCGGGCGCCGCTGCGAAGCGATTTCAATCCCGGGGACATGTCGATGGACACGTTACAGATGATGCGCATTTTCGTCCGGGTGGCGGAGGAGGGCAGCTTCACGAGCGCGGCCCAGCGCCTGGACATCACCACCGCCTACGCATCGCGTTCGGTCGCGCAACTCGAAACGCACCTGCGCACCCGTCTGCTCAACCGGAGCACGCGCCGCATCGCGTTGACCGATGCCGGACAACGCTATCTCGACCGATGCCAGCGCATCCTCGGCTATATCGACGAAGCGGAAGCCGAGGCGGCTGATGCGCAGGCGAAGCCGTCGGGGCGCCTGCATGTGCACGCGACGACCAGTTTCGGCCAGGCCTACCTGGTGCCCGCAGTGGTGCGATACCGGCAGCGCTATCCGTCGGTGGCCGTCGAGCTCACGCTGTCGCAGCACGTGCCCGACATCATCGACGAAGGCTACGACGTGTCGCTGCAACTGAGCGCGACGGAGTTGCCCGACTCGGGGCTGGTGTCGCAGCGGCTTGGCGATGTGCACAGTGTGCTGTGCGCGTCGCCGGCGTACCTGAAGGAACGCGGGACGCCGCGCACCGTGCGCGATCTCGAAGCGCATGCGTGCCTGCAGATCGTCACGCCGATCTTTCCGCGCGACCGCTGGCATCTCGACGGCCCCGACGGTCGCGAGACGTTCGAACTGCCGCTGGCGGATTTCCAGGTCAACATCGCCGACGCGCTCGGCGCCGCGTTGCGCGCCGGCCTCGGCATCGGTTCGTTGCCGATGTCGACCGCGGTGCCCGCACTGGCGAGCGGCGCGCTGGTTCGCGTGTTGCCCGAGTACCGACTGCAGAAACTGACGGTCTACGCGTTGTACGCGTCGCGCCAGTACCTCGACGCGAAGATCCGTACCTTCGTCGATTTCCTGCGTGAATGCGTGCCTGAAATGCTGTCCGCCGACGAGGCTGCGCTGCGCGGTTCCTGCGAGTCCTGAGCGAAGGTGGACGACGTGTGCCGGATCGCATGATGCGGCACACGCATCGTCCTTGAATCCAGGTTTAGCTGCGCAATATACTTTGCATACCTAAATTGATGGTGAAAAAGACACGGCACGACTTCACCGACCGGCTGCATCGCTCGATGCGCGCCGTTATGGAAAACCTGCTTTCGATATCGGAGATCGTCGGTTCGGTGCGAAGCGTCGAGCGCGCGCCACCGCCGCTCGCGTAACGCAATCCTTGCCGCATACGACAACGCCACGGATGCAAGTCCGTGGCGTTTTGCTTGACGTGCATCGCTGCACGGCAGTGGCGGATGCCTGCTGCGGTATTACTGCTGCTTGTCCCAGAGCGTGCGCCCGAAGAACGTGAGCGTGCGATCCCACGCGATCTGCGACCACACCGGATCGAACTGCGTGCCGCCGATGCGGCCGGGGCCGACGGCCGTTTCGTTCGCGAACGCGTGATGCGCGAGATAGCGGTGGAATTCGACGTCGACCTTTGCATCGGTCAGCTTCTTCTCCAGCGCATCGACCTGGTCGATCGCGAAGAACGCATCCTGCGTACTCCAGTGACCCATCAGCGGCACCTTGATCTTCGACGGGTCGAGGTAGTCGAGCGGAGGGAAGCCGTACCACGTGACGCCGGCGTCCGCCTCGGCGAACTGCAGCGACAGCAGCGTGAGCGCGCCACCCATGCAGAAGCCGGTGACCGCCACGCGCGACGCGTGCGTCTTCAGGTAGTGCACCGCGCCGGGAATGTCCTGCGACGCGGCGTCGCCGAAATCGAGGCCCGTCATCAGGTGGTGCGCTTCTTCCTCCTCGACCGTCGACTTGCCGCGATACAGGTCGGGCACGAGCGCGAAGTAGCCGCAGCGCGCGAGGCGATCGGCGACGCCGCGGATCTGGTCATTCAGGCCCCACCACTCCTGGATGACGACGACCGCGGGTGCGCCTTCGGTCTTTTCCGGCGTGGCGAGGTAGCCCTGCAGTTCCTGGCCGTCCGGACGGCGAAACGTGATCATGGAACCGGATGTTTGAGACATGAAACCGCTCCTTTTCGAAAAATGCGATGAGTGCGGCATCGGGTCGGCCAGCGAGTGCGGTATGCCCGGTGAGTCGAGGTCTCGCTCGCGTTCGCTTCGGCCGGCGCCGACCACGCGGCCATTCTATGCGCAAACGCCGGCGGTCTGCGTGAACGGCGCGATGCGGCGGCCGATTCGCGTGCGCGCATCGATCGGGCGTCGTGCGGCGCGCATGTCGCGTGCGCCGAAAACACAACACCCCGCCCCGATGGACGGGAGCGGGGTGTTGCGTCGGCAACGGGCGTATCGCGGAATGCGTCGCGTGCGGCAGTCTTACTGACCGAAATAGACCGAGTCGCGAGCGTTCTGCTTGACCGCGATCGCGCGGCCGGCACGCACGCCGCCGGCGGACTGTGCGCCGTAACCCGTTGCGTCGCCGTTCGTCACGCGCGCCTGCGCGGTCTGCAGCGCGTTCGGGTAGTGGACATCGGAGACTTCCGGCTTGTACCCGGCCTGTTCGAGCTGGACGAGCTCTGCGCGGACCTGGGCACGCGTCAGTTGGTCCGACGGGTTCGACTGAGCGAATGCGCCAAACGATGCGGACAGGGCGCTGGCAGCGGTGACTGCGTAGATGAACGACTTCATGATGACCTCCGGTTTTCGTAGATTTCGCGCTTCGCTTGGTTGCGTTGAGCGGTTGATTTGCATCGTAGCGATCGCGATACCGGTCGGAAATAGGCGTTCCAGCGAATAATTATTGCAACTGGGTAAACGATTCGCGGGAAAAACGGGTTTTGTCGGACGATTGTTGGCGTGTCTGATGGCGGTCACGGGTTGCGGTGGGGCAGGATCGTCGCGGCGGCGGTGAGTCGAGCATGGCATGTCGACGCAAGAACGACGGGCCGGCGCGCTACAGGACAGGAGCGTATGGCGACCGAACGCCGGCCTTGACCGATAGAAAGCTCAATTGAATCGGATAACGAAGTATTGATGGTTGGCATGGAAAATCCGCACGCCCCATCGCGTTGAAATCGAGACCAGCCTTCCTTCGCGCATCGACCGGAATGCCCGTGCCGTCTCGTCGCGCGTACCACATCACGCGTCGACGATCGCCTGCCGTTTCCGGTATTCGGCAGGCGTGATCCCGACATGCCGTGCGAACGACCGTCTGAGCGTATCGACATTCGCGAAGCCGCATTTCGCGGCGACCTGCTTCGGCGTGTCATGTCCGTTTTCGAGCAACTGGCGAGCCGCCGCGACGCGGGTCGCTTCGACCCACGCGGCCGGCGTCATGCCGACCTCCGCGCGAAAGAGCCGTGCGAAGTGGCGCGGGCTCATGCCCGCATGCTTCGCGAGTTCCGCCACCGAGTGCTCGAGTTCCGGATGACTGGCGATCCAGCGCTGGACTTCCTGCAGCACCGAACGCCCCGCCGGGCGCGCCGCGCCGCTGCGGCTGAACTGGAGCTGCCCGCCCGGGCGCTTGAAGAACATGACGAGTTGCGCGGCGACGCGCCGCGCGATTTCCCGGCCGAGATCCTCCTCGACCAGCGCGAGCGCGAGATCGAGGCCGGCCGTGACGCCGGCACCGGTGCGCAGCTTGCCGTCGCGTACGTACAGCGCGTCCGCTTCGACGGTGAGCGACGGATAGGCGGCGGCGATCGCATCGGCCGCGGCCCAGTGCGTCGTCAGGCGTCGTCCTTTCAGCAGGCCGGTCGCCGCGAGGATGAATGCGCCGGTGCAGATCGAGCCGTACCGTTTGCTTTGCACGGCGGCCGATCGAAGCCACGCGAGCACGTCGGTGCGCAGCGCGATCCGGCCGGCACTCGGTGCACCGGCAACGAGCAGCGTATCGATGCGATCGGGAATGTCGGGAGCGATCCAGTCGGCCAGCAATTGCGCGCCCGATGACGTGCGGATCGGGCCGGACTCGCTCGCGATGATCCGCAGCGTATAGAACGGTTTGCCGCTTTCGGCGTTTGCCTGTGCGAATACGTCGAGCGGCGCGGAGACGTCGAGCAGTTGTACGCCCGGTACCGCGAAAATACCCACGACCTTCGGCATGTTCGGTTGCGTGATGTGTCGATGTGTCGAATGTGACGCGTAGCAGTATAGACGCGCGGTGCGATGCGACGGGCGGGGCATCGGCGCATTACGCGGGTGCGATTCGATGGTTCCGGCAGTGGTGGCCGTCGATCGAGCAAAATGGCAGGATTTGGCGTAATACGCCGATTGATGCCAAACGACGGTCTCCGCAGAATGAATGCTGTCTTCCAAGGAGATCGATCATGACTGTGAACGTCGCCGGCATCACCCTTCCCGATAGCCAACTCGCGCGCGAGATCACCGAACTCGTACGGGATACCGAGTCCGAGCTGCTGTTTCATCACTCCAGCCGCGTGTACTACTTCGGTGCGCTCGCGGGCCAGCGCCGCGGGCTGAGCTACGATCCCGAACTGCTCTATTGCGGCTGCATGTTCCATGACATGGGGCTCACGCATCGACACAGCAGCGCATGTGAGCGATTCGAAGTGGACGGCGCCAATGCCGCCCGCGATTTCCTGAAGAGCAGGGGCATTTCGCAGCAGGACATCGACCTCGTGTGGACCGCGATCGCACTGCACACCACCCCCGGCATTCCGCAGCACATGCATCCGGTCGTCGCGCTCGTCACCGCCGGTGTCGAGATGGATGTGCTGGGCCTCACGTATCCGGAGTACGGCGACGTCGAGCGAGAAGCCGTCGTCCGCGCGCATCCGAGGACGCCGCGCTTCAAGGAAGACATCATCCAGGCGTTCTACGACGGTATCCGGCACAAGCCGGACACGACGTTCGGCAACGTGAAGGCCGATGTGCTGGCCGACAAGGATCCGCATTTCCATGCAGGCAATTTCTGCAGCGTGATCCGAGCGTCGGCGTGGGCCGGTTGATCGGTGTCGGTGGCGGGCGGGGCGGGGGGAAGGCAACCGGTGCGACGCATGTCGCATTCGGTGCCTAGACGGGGTGGGCGCCGTTTCGTCGATGGAATATTCATTAGAAAAGTTGTTACGTGACAACTTCATGACGTCAGTCAGCGACTTCATATACGTGAATTTCACGATCCCGCTTCAGACGCGCATCTCCGGCCGCGCGTGCCGGCGCGGCGAGCGGGAAGCCCCGTTTCGCCGACACCCGCAATTGCCCGCCGTCGACCGGTCGTCGACCGCCTGACGACCGAATCCGCCCGTCTTCGGCAAAACGCCTATAATGGTTGGGCAAATTGCCGGAGAAGAGTCATGAGTACGATCGCGTTTCACCCTTCGGGCGTCGCGCACCCGCGCCAGGCAGAGTTCACGATCCTCGAGCAACTGCTCGCGATTCGCGTGCGCTCGGGCGCCGATCTCGCGGAGTTGGCGAGCGCGCGTGTCGACGTCGCGGTGATCGACCGGCTGTCGGAGCGCGGCCTGAAGTCGGACGAACTCGCCTTCATCATCCCGCGGCGCACGCTGAGCCATCGCCGCCAGGCGCACGAACGGCTGTCGCAGGAGGAGTCCGACAAGGCGATCCGGCTGGCGCGCATCGTCGCGCAGGCGACGGCCACGTTCGGCGACCAGGACAAGGCGATGGCGTGGCTGCGCAACGGGCTCCAGCGCTTCGGCGGACGCACGTCGCTCGACATGGCGAGTACCGAGCATGGCGCGCGGCTCGTCGAGGAAGCCCTCACGCAGATCGACGAGGGGTACTTCGCTTGACGACGCTGTGGCGCATCAGCAATTACGCGGACCTGAAAGGCATCGGCGGATTGCGGGCCGGCGGGCGCTGGCATTTTGCCGGGCAGCCCGTCGTCTATCTCGCCGAGCATCCGGCGCTCGCGCTGCTCGAGACGCTCGTTCACTTCGAAATCGCCACCGTTGCGCAATTGCCGAGCGGCTACCAGCTGCTTCGGGTCGAGGTGCCTGAATCGGTGGATGTTGCCGAGATCGCGGAGGGCGATGCGCCGGCCGACTGGCGAGAAGACGTCGACTGGACCCGCAGCGCCGGCACCGAGTGGCTGCACACGCAGCCGAGCGCCTTGTTGCGCGTACCGAGCGTCGTCGTGCCGCACGCGCACAACTTCCTGTTGAATCCGCTGCACCCTGCCGCATCCGGGATCCGCATCGCCGAAGTCATGCAGTCGCCGTACGACAGCCGGATTCTGCGGCTGATCCAGTCGAACAAGAGCGAATAGGGCTGATTGCGCGCCGTCGCGCGGCACCGCGCCGATCAGCGCTCGCCTGCGGCTCCGGTCTGCCGGTCGCGGCGGGCAGGGTGCTGCACGTCACCAATGCGAAACATGAAGGCGGCACATGGCAGCAACGATCGATGAACAGAACGGCCACGCATCGTGGCAAGGGGGCGCCGTGACGAACGCGCATCTGCTCGAAATTGACGCCATCCTGTCGGGCCCGGGGTTTTTCGATTTTCTCGGCGACGTCGATTGCGATCGCGCGCTGGCCAGCCGCGAGGCGGAGCCGTTCGACGCCGGCTGGATGACGGCATTCGACGAAATCGACGGCGATCCGTGCGCCGTGCTGGACAAGCCGGCCGTGGATGCCCTGAGGGAAAAGGCGTTCAGGCTCGCGTTCCGGGCATCGGGGAATGCCGACATCGCGGCGTGCGTGTCGGACGACATCGAGCTGATCGCGCGAAGCCGGCTGTCGGGCCGCACCGACGGCTGGCCGTCACGCGTTCTTTGGGATGCCTACAGGAACGGCCGGTTTCCCTGCTAGCCGATGCGGCGTACCGGATGCGCCGATGCATGCGATCGGACGATGCCAATCACGTGCCTGCCGCGATGATTGTCAAACAGTGTGAGTCAATCGTCAGCATTTGCAACGGAAGTAACAGTCCCCGCAATTCGACGGTTTCGGGCGTGGGTGCGGCTACATTGGCTCCACCTGCCGCACGTCGCGGTGAGGCATGCGACAAGCCGCACGAAGGCGGCCCGCAGCAACAACGTCTTTGGGGAGAATGACCATGAACAAGATTCGCACGATTCTGCTTGGCGCCGCGCTGACGGCAATCGCGTCGGCCGCTTTCGCACAAACGGCCCAGACGGGCGCAGAAGGTTCCGCCGGCGTCGGCGCACAAGTCCAGACGCCGCTGCTCGGCGGCGGCGTGGGCGTGCAGGCGGGTGCAGGCGCGAATGCCGCGGGCTCGGGTTCGGGCGCAGGCAACCTGGTCGGCGGTGCGCTGAACGGCGTGGGCAAGACGGTCGGCGGCGTCGGCTCGGCAGCGGGCAATGCGGTTGGCGGTGCGACGCAGGCGGTCGGCTCGGCTGCAGGTTCGGCGAAGGATGCCGCGACATCGGCCGTGCACACGACGAAGTCGCACGTGAAGCACGTTGCATCCTCGGCAAAGAGCCACGCGCAAGGCGCGGTGTCGACGGCGGGTGATGTCGCAGGCGGCGCGAAGGCGAAGGCCGGCGAAGCGCTTGAGGGTGCGGCGAACTCGGTGCAGGGCGGCGCATCGGTCGGCGTGAAGGGTTCGGCGTCGGCACAAGGCGGCGCGCTGTAAGCGATACGCTTTCAGCCAAGGCCCGGCCCGCTTCGATGCGGGCCGGGTCTTTTTTTTGGCGCGAGCCGCGCTTCGCGGCCGCGTCAGTGTGCCGCGAACCGGAACAGGCGTGCCGCGCACCCTCTGCCCATTGCCTGCCCGCCATGCTTAAATAGCGGGGCTCCCGGTCGACGGTCGTTCTTGCGCGGCACCGGCCGATGCAGGCAAGCATGTCCGATCGGCATCATGACGACAGACGACTCCAAAGCGCTGCCGCGGCCCGCCCGGCGTGGTCCGATAACATTCCGAGGCACCACGACCATGACCATCCCGCTCCGTCTTCTCGCGCTTGCTTGCGTGCCGCGGCTCGCGGCTTGCGTGTCACCGCCCATGCCGCGCGGCGAGTGACGCGTGCGGCGTGAGCACGGTGGGCGCGAGGCCGGACGAATTCGCGGCGCCCGCTTTCAGGTACCATCCCGACCCGCTGGCGACGGGCGGCACGATCGGTGCGGGCGAGCGCCGCCACCCGCGACGGCGCATCCGGCGGCGGTCCGGACTGCGACCAGCGGCCGCGCGTCGTTCGACGGCGCACAATGCCGGTCGACATCGCCCCTTCGTCATGAAACAGAGGAATCTTCGTGAAGTTCATCCACGCCGCAGACATTCACCTTGACAGCCCGCTGCACGGCCTGAGCGCGTATCCGGATGCGCCGGCCGCGCAGTTGCGCAACGCGTCGCGCGAGGCGCTGCGGCAGCTCGTGGATCGTGCGATCGAAGAGGAAGTCGCGTTCCTCGTGATCGCCGGCGACCTGTACGACGGCGACTGGAAGGACCACAACACCGGCATTTTCTTCGGCCAGCAAATGGGCCGCCTGCGCAAGGCCGGCATTCGCGCATTCGTGCTCGGCGGCAATCACGATGCCGAAAGCGAGATGACGAAGAAGCTGACCTTGCCCGACAACGTCACCGTGTTCGGCCACCGCAAGCCGGAAACCTTCAAGCTGCCGGAATTCGACGTGGCGCTGCACGGGCAGAGCTTCAAGGACAAGGCCGTCGTCGACAATCTCGCGATCGGCTATCCGGATCCCGTGCCGGGCCATTACAACATCGGCGTGCTGCACACCGCGCTCGAAGGCTATGCGGCGCATGCAAACTATGCGCCGTGCTCGCTGGCGGAATTGCATGCGAAAGGCTACGACTACTGGGCGCTCGGCCACGTGCACGAATTCCAGCATTGGTCGGGGCCGTCGACCGTCGTGTTTCCCGGCAACCTGCAGGGGCGCCATATCCGCGAGACGGGCCGCCGTGGTGCGGTACTCGTGACGGTGGAGCAGGGCCGCACGCACGTCGAGCGCCTGTACCTCGACGTGCTGCGCTGGGAAGCGTTGTCGGTCGACGCGTCCGATTGCCTGACGGTCGCCGACCTGTCGAGAAAGATCGGCCAGTCGCTGGAGACGCTGTTGAGCGTCGATGGCCACGTGCCGCGCGCGGTGCGCGTGACGGTCACGGGCCGCACGCCCGCGCACGGTCTCTTCTTCGGCCGTGCGCCGCAATTGCGTGCGGAGGTGCTGAACCAGATCGGCATCATCGGCAACGAACGGCTGTGGCTGGAGAAGGTCCGGCTCGCGACGTCCGCGCCCGTGCAGCCGCAAGGCGAGAGCGAGCAACTCGAGGCGCTGGAGGATCTGAAGCAGATCCTGGCCGATGCCGCACACGATCCGGATTTTCTCGCGCTGCTCGAACGCGACCTGAAGCCGTTCGTCGGCAAGGTGCGCAGCGACGTGAAGGAAGAGGTGCCGCTGCTGACGATGGCGCGCGCCGGCGAACTCACGGCGCTGGTCGAGCAGGTCGGTCCCGCGTTGCTCGCGCGGCTGGCGAGGGGGGAATAAGCGATGCGAATCAGCCAGCTCGACCTGATCAAGTACGGCAAGTTCACCGACGAGACGCTGCGCTTTCCGTCGGCCGGCCAGGATTTCCACGTGATCGTGGGGCCGAACGAGGCCGGCAAGTCGACGATCCGGACGGCCGTGTCGGAACTGCTGTTCGGGATGAAACTGCAGACCCCGCTCGACTTCCTGCATGCGACGCCCGAACTGCGGATCGGCGGCGTGCTGGAGGGCGGCGCCGGCGCGCTCGCCTTTCATCGCGCCCGCGGGCGCAGTCCGCTGCGCACGCCCGCCGACGACAAGCTGCCGGACGACTATCTCGACGCCATCCTCGACGGCGCGACGCGCGAGTTCTTCGAGCAGATGTTCGGGCTCGACCACGGGCGGCTCGTCGACGGCGGCCGGAGCATTCTCGACGCGTCCGACAAGCTCGGCCAAGTGCTGTTCGAATCGGCGGCGGGTGTCGGCACGCTCGGCCCCGTGCGCGAGGAACTCGACGCGCGCGCGGCCGAGCTGTGGGCGCCGCGGCGCAGCGGCAGCGCATTCGCGCAGGCCGAGACTTCGTTCAACGAAGCAGTTGGCGAACTGAAGGCAGTCCAGGTGCGCACGCGCGACTGGGTCGATCGCAAGGAGGCGCGCGACGCGGTCGAGCAGGAGATCGAGCAGGCGCGCGTGGAGCAGCGTCGCCTCGAAGCGTTGCGCTCGAAGCTCGAGCGCGTGCGGCGGCTGGCGCCGTACCTGAAGGAACTGACGATCAAGGAAGCGGCGCTGGCCGAACTGGGGGCCGTCGTCGAGCTGCCGCCGACCGCGTATGCCGACTTGCTGAAAGCGCAAGGCGATCTCGCGGCCGAACAGAAGGTGCTCGAGGAACGGCGCGCGGACCTGCTCGCGAAACGGCAGGCGCGTGATGCGATCGATCCGGATGCCGACGCGCTCGCGCTCGAAGCCGATATCGAAGCGCTCGACCGGCTGCGCGGCGCATGCATGAATCATGCACAGGATCTGCTGTTGCTCGGCGCGGACGTCGAGCGGCATCTGTCCGCCGCGGGTTCGGCCGCCGCGCAGCTCGGCTGGCCGACCGACGAGACGTCGCTGCGCGCGGCCCTGCCGACCGCGCTGTCGCTGAAGACGGTCGCGAACCTGCTGCGCGACCACGGCGCGCTGCATCAGGCGCTGGCCGGCGCGCGCGAGTCGCTCGACGAGCGCACGCAGGAACTCGCGCAGGCACAGGAACAACTGGCGCGTCTGTCGACCGTCGATGTGCCTGAAGCGCTTCGTGCGGCGCTCGCCGATGCGCAGGGCTTTCGCAATAGCGGGCAGCGTGAACAGGCACTCGAACGCGACATCGCGGCCGCCGAGCAGACGCTGTCCGACGCGCTCGATGCGCTCGGCCAGTGGCGCAAGCCGGTCGACGCGCTGCGTGCGCTCGACGTGCCGTCAGCGGCTCGGCTCGGTGTGCTGCTGACCGAAGCGAGCGAACGCGCGAGCGCGGCCGCCGCCGCACGCGATGCACGGGACGGCGCGCAGGAAGAACACGAGCGGCTCGAACTGCAGGAGAAGCATTTCGCTCAGACCCACAAGGTCGTCACGACCGCCGAGGTGCTGGCGGCGCGCGCTCGCCGCGATGGCGCCTGGGGCGACGTTCGCAGCGGCGCGGTGGATCTGGCAACCGGCGCGCCGGCCGTCGACGATGCAATTCGCCTTGCCGACGAACTCGTCGATGCGCAGCTCGGCGCCACGCAAGCGGCGGCGACACTGCAATCGCTGCGTCAGCAGGTCGAATCCGCGCGCGTCGTGTTGACGCGCCGACAGGCGACCGTGGACGAGCGCGAACGCGAGCTGGCGGCACATCGCGACGCGTGGGCCGAACTGGCGACGACGGCCGGCGTGCCCGGCATGCCGCTGGCGGCGATGGGCGACTGGCTCGCCAAGCGCGACACGGTGTTTGCCGCGCAGCTCGAGCTCGACCGCCTGCGCCGCGAATTCGCGACGATCCGCGATGCGCGGGCCGGTGCGGAAGCCGCGTTGCGTTCGGCGCTGCGCATGGTATCGCGCGGCGGCGACGCCGACGGCCTGACGGCACTCATCGCGATCGCCGGGACGTTCGTGCAGTCGGCGGAGAAGACGCTCGCGCAAAAGGACAGCCTGGAGGACCGGGCGCGCGAAGCCGAACGCGGATGCGCGACGGCTCGTTCGCGCGCCGACCAGGCCCAGACCGCCTACGATGCGTGGCACGTGCAATGGCGCGACGCGCTTGCCGACGCGAAGCTGTCCGCCCATGCGGTGACGCTGGCTGCCGCGGAAGGTGCGCTCGCGCTCGCGAATACGGTGACCGCCGAACTGGCCGACGCCGATGCGCCGCGCAACCGGATGACCGCGATCGGCGCGGAGCTGGCCGCGCTCGAGGCCGGCGCACGGCGACTGGCCGAAGCGCTCGAGCCCGCGTGGCTGGCGAGCGGCGACTGGCTGGACGTTGCGCGCCGGTTGACGATGCGCGTTGCGGCCGCACGGGAAACCGCGCGTGCGATCGGTCGTGCCGACGACGCGGTGCGGCAGGCCGACGGCAAGGTCGCCGATGCCGCCGCCGCGGTGGCAGGCGCGGATGCGCGCATTCAGCCGTTGCTGCAACTGGCCGGCGTCGCATCGATCGACGCGGCGCTGCCACTGGCCGAGCAATCGGATCGGCAGCGCCAGCTTCGACAGGCCGTCGATGCCGCGAAGGAGGCGCTGGTGCGCGACGGCGACGGCTTGTCCCAGCCGGCCGTCGAGGCCGAGGTCGCTGAACAGGACATCGCCGACGTGCCCGCGCATCTCGAAGCGGTGAAGCAGTCGCTGGGCGACGTCGGCACGCGCCTGAACGCGCTCGCGCAGCAGCAGGTGGTGGCCCGGCAGGCATTCGGCGCGATCGACGGCCAGGCGAATGCGGCCGTGGCCGAAGCAAAGCGGCAGGAAGCGCTCGCGGCGATGGGCGATGCAGCGGAACAGTATCTGGAAGCGGCGACCGCGAGTCGCTTGCTGAAGTGGGCGACCGATCGTTATCGCGACCAGAAGCAGGGGCCGATGCTGCGCCGGGCGGGCGAGATTTTCGCGGGACTCACGCTGGGCGAATTCGCGCGGCTGACCGTCGACACCGAACGGACGCCGCCCGCGCTGTATGCGCGGCGCACGAAGGGCGCGTCGGTCGAGGTCGCCGGCCTGAGCGAAGGGACGCGCGACCAGTTGTTCCTCGCGCTGCGGATCGCGGCGCTCGAACTGCAGCTCGCCAGCAGGACCGCGCTGCCGTTCGTTGCCGACGACCTGTTCATCAACTTCGACGATGCACGTGCGAAGGCGGGGCTCGAGGCGCTGCGCGATCTGTCGGCGCGAACCCAGGTGCTGTTCCTGACGCACCACGATCACCTGCTGCCGCTCGTGCGGGACGTGTTCGGCGCGCAGGTCAACGTGGTCGCGCTGCAGCGCGAGGCAGCCGGCGCATGACGCCGGGCGGCCCGATGTCCCGATACGTGGGAATGGTCATCGCGTACAGGTAGTATGTGCGGTTCCGAAACGCACGCGACCGGTTCTGCCGGTCACGGGTCCGGCCACACGAGGGATCGATATGAACAAGCTGGTAGCTGCCATTGCGTTCGCGGCGGACAAGCATCGCAATCAGCGGCGCAAGGACGACGAGGCGTCGCCATACATCAATCATCCGATTGCGCTGGCCGCGGTGCTGGCCAACGAAGCCGGCATCGAGGACGAGCGCGTGATCGTCGCGGCGGTGTTGCACGACACGATCGAGGACACGGAGACCACCGAGCAGGAACTGCTGCGGCTGTTCGGCAAGGACGTCGCGGACATCGTGATGGAAGTCACCGACGACAAGTCGTTGTCGAAGGACGAGCGCAAGCGCCTGCAGGTCGAGCATGCGGCGACGATCAGCCGCCGCGCGAAGCTCGTGAAGCTCGCGGACAAGATCTGCAACCTGCGCGACATCGCCCGGCATCCGCCCGCGGACTGGCCGCTCGAGCGCAAACAGGCGTACTTCGACTGGGCGAAGTCGGTCGTCGACCGGATGCGCGGTGTACATCCGGGTCTGGAAGGGATCTTCGACGCCGCGTACGACGCGCGGCCGGCCGACTGACGCGCGGCCATGCGGGCGGCCCGATCCCGATCCGTCGCGCGGTCACTGCCTGCGGTGGCGGGCGTCGACGTGGGCGGCGACAGGAAGCAGTGCGACCTCGTGATCCTGCGCGGCTCGACGATCGTCCGGCGCGAGGCGCGGATCGCGCCCGAAGCGCTGCCTTCGCTGTGTATCGAGCATGACGTGGTGGCGGTCGGCGTCGACGCGCCGAGCCTGTGGTGGACCGGAAGCGGGCGCCGGGCGGCCGAGCAGGCGCTCGCGCGTGAACGGATCTCATGTTTCCCGACGCCGTCGCGCGAGCAGGCCGTGGCCAGCACGTCGGGCTTTTTCGACTGGATGTTCATGGGGGAGCGCGTCTACCGCGCGCTGGCCGGCGCCTATCCGCTGCTGACCGACGCACGGTATGCCGGCGGGCGCGTGAGCTTCGAGACTTATCCGTACGCGATTACCTGTGCGATGCTCGGCAAGTCGATTGCGTCGGCGAAGCAGAAACGCAACCAGCGGCGGCAATTGCTCGCGCAACTCGGAATCGATGTTTCGACGCTGCGATCGGTCGACGCGCGGGACGCCACGCTGTGCGCATTGACCGCGCAATACGTGATCGACGGCAGCGCACACGCGTATGGCGATGCGGAGGGCGGGTATATCCGTGTACCGGTCGTCGGCGAGACGATCGTTCTCGATACGCTCCAGTCACGGGCCGCGGTTCGCTGATACCCGTGAACCCGTGGCAGCGGGGTGAGCTTTTTCGGGAGGCGCATCGGACTGCCGACGTCACGGTGTCGAGCAGGGACGGCCGTTCGGCATGTGCGGCGCAGGTGGCGTGCGCATCGACATAGGCAGTCGACGCACCGTATGCCTCACGGCCGTGATGCTCAGTCTTCGAGAATGGACTTCGGTACGCTGGAGAGATCGCAGGCATCTGCCTGCTCGAAGTAGCCTTGCGCGTCGTCGATCATCACGACCGCGACGTCGATCAGTTCGTCGAGCCGCTGCAGCAGCGATTCGCGCCACTCGATGTCCTCGTCGCGCTCGGGCGTCTTGTCGAGCTGCTCGATGATCGAGTCGGCGGTCTGCAGGAACGGGATCGCCTGTTGATAGTTTTCGATCGAGACCATCGCTGCGTTGCGCGCGCCGACGAGCCGTTCACGATGCTCGTCCGCCAGTTCGGACTCGCCGCTGATGCGCGGCAGTACATCCGAGATGCGTTGCAGGAGCGGCGGGGCCTGTTCTTCGAGCATGACGGCGCGCTCGCGCAGCGCGGCGTATTCATCGCGGAGATCGGCGTCGCCGGATTGTGTGGTGCTGTCCATCGTCGGTGTGAGTGCGTTGTTCGATCGCGGCATGATACTCGACGGCGTGCGCCCCCTCGTTTGTTCCGCAGCAGGATGACGAGAGCGCGACGCCAATACGGAGCGCGGTGGAACAGAGGATGTCGTCGACCGCCTATATATAGGAGGAAAGAAGGCGGCGTCCCGGATCCGCCGTGGACTTCTCGCGCTGCAGTATGTATTGAGCGTGACACCCCAAGCCCCGAGCGCGGCAGCGCACGGGGCTTTTTCAAAATATTTTCACAAAGGGGGTTGCGCAGACGAGGGCAGGTGCTTAGAATCACGCCTCTTTCGCGCTAACGGAAACGCGGCGCGGGAGAAGAAGGGAAGCGGTGCTGTCGGGCGGGTCGTAGCGGCCTCGGCGGTGCAGGAAGTTGAACCCCAGCCGTCGCAACGAAGTAGTTAAAAAGTTGTTGACGAACTGAAAAAGACGGTTCATAATCTCGCTTCTCTGCTGCTGAAAACGCAGCGCTGCTGAGAAAGCCTCCGGGTCCTCGCAGAAATGCTCTTTAAA
>NZ_QTPU01000032.1:0-81890 GCF_003857805.1 Burkholderia sp. Bp9099 | reverse complement strand
ATCGGATCGGGGAACGTGTCGACGACCACGTCCGCGCCGTGCGCGCGCGCCGATTTCATCGCGACGTCCATGTCGGTGACGAGGTAGCCGGTGCGCTCCTCGCAGAACGGATACGGGATCGGCGTCTTGAAGCCGAACACTGAAATCGTGCCGAACGGCGTCAGCACGAGCTGCGACATCGTCTGGCTCGGCGTCGGCGTGACCTGGAACACGCCCTGCTGCGACTTCTTGCCGCCGAACGTCGCGACGAAGCTGTCGGTGAAGCGGTCGAAGTCTTCCGGCGCGACGCACACGTGCGTCGTGTCGTATTGCGGGCCGACCGCGACGGCCGGCACCTTCCCTGACGAGGTATCGAGCAGGCGCGTCTCGTCCGCGTGGGCCGGCGCGCTCGCCAGCAATGCGCCGAACATGGCCGTCGATGCGGCCATCATCCGCAGTACCTGTCGCAACTTCAGTGCAATCATCGAAATCTCCTTGAAAATGACAAGCGCGGCCATACGCCGCGCGCGGATTCAGCGTGACGCCGGCCCGTCGTCGGGCCGGCCGGATCGGTAGGCGAGGAAGCACAAGGCCGCGAGCGGCAACGCCAGCGCCCAGAACGCGGCGGACACGTAGGCTGCGGCCCCCGCGCCGGCCCCGAGCGCGAAGCCCGCGACCGGCGGCAGCGTGCGCCGCAGCCGCGCGCGCGCGGCTTCGCGTTCGGCCGGCGCGGCAAGCGGCACGAGCCAGTCGAATGCATCGATCACCGCCTGCGTGACGTTGCCCGTCATCACCGTATTGGCGACGACCGAGCGCGCCGTCAGCCGGCCGTGCGCGTTCTGGACGCCCATCGCCGCGGCGCCGAGCAGGCCGCACAGGATCGTGCGCGGCGCGTCGGCGTCGGCGTCCGCGATCGGCGACGCCATCACGCCGGCCAGCATGAACCCGGCCAGCAGCACGGCCTGCAGTGCATACAGCGAACGCGCGCGCGGGCCGTGGCCGAGCGAACGCATCCGGTGGTCGAGCACGCGCGCGCCGACGATGCCGGCGATGAAGGCGGGGAATGCGAGCCACTTGATCACGAGCCCTTGCCCGACGCCGGCCAGCCCCGAGCCGATCAGGATGAAGTTGCCGGTGACGTGCGCAGTGAACAGGCCGAACAGCGCGACGAAGCCGAGCGTGTCGACGTAGCCGGCGATCGACGCGAGAAACACGTCCTCGCCGCGCACGTGATCGGGCGCCGCGGCCGCGGTTACCGGCTGCGTCGGCATGGCCCGGGTTCCTGGATGGCGACGGTTGCGCCGGCGCACGTGCTGCCTGCGTCCGGCGAGTTCAGATAACACATGTTCCGCTCCGGTTGCGCCGAACGGCCCGGAGGCGCCGACTGGCGTCCGGTCCCAACGGCGGTTCGGAAGCAAGACTAGTTAAGGAACGTCTTAATGTCATGGCGGCGGCCCTGAATTTTCCTGAATATGCCGCCCGGACGCCCGGCCGGACTGCGGGGTCGACGCGACGCGGTACGCTTAGGCAAACGCTCCCGCATCGCAGCGACCGCGGCGCAGCGATCGGCCCGCACGGTCCGATCGTGTTATTTTTCGAGCGATAGCTTAAGCGCGCCATCAGGAGCCGATGCATGACCGAAAGAAAACGCAGCACGCCGGCCCGCGAGCGCGGGACGGACGCCGACGGCAACGCCATCACGCCGGGCCGCCGGCTCGCGCCGGAAGCGCGCGAGCGGCAAATCGTCGAGAAGGCGATCGAGCACTTCGCGACGCACGGCTTTTCCGGCAGCACGCGCGAACTCGCGCGGCAAATCGGCGTCACCCAGCCGCTCTTGTACCGGTACTTCCCGAGCAAGGAAGCGCTGATCGATCGCGTGTACGACGAGATCTACACGTGGAACTCCGACTGGGAAAAACTGATCGCGGACCGCACGGTCCCGCTGCAGGAACGGCTCGTCACGTTCTATCGCGCGTACGCGCAAACCATCCTGCGGCGCGAATGGATCCGCACCTTCATCTTCGCGGGGCTCAGCCGCGAGGGTTTCAATACTCGCTACCTGTCGCGGTTGCGCGAACGCGTGTTCCTGCCGGTGCTGCGCGAGTTGCGGCACGAGTACGACATTGCGACGCCGGCGACTGAGGCACAGCGCAACGCGGAAATCGAACTGGTCTGGAGCCTGCACGCGAGCATCTTCTATTTCGGCGTCCGCAAGTGGGTCTACGGCCTGCCGGTGCCCGACGATCTCGACACTGAAATCGAACGGCTGGTCGATGCGTTTCTCCACGGCACGCCCGCGACGCTGAAGCAGCTCGCGTCCGGCGCGGGTGGCCGGCGCCGCCGGCGCGCGTAATCCGGCGCGGCGCACGCCTCCAGACGATTTCAGAACAATTTATCCGGCGCGCCGATCGCTTCGCCTATCCTCGAACGGCATCTGCGCCCGCCGCCCGGCTGCGCGCACACCGAACCGGACAGGGACCACCCGATGACCCACGACGCGCCTTCGATCACGCATCACACCGTCACCGCGAACGGCATCCGCCAGCACTACATCGATGCCGGCAGCGGGCCGGTCGTCGTGCTGCTGCACGGCTTCCCGGAAACCAGCTTCGCGTGGCGCTTCCAGATCCCGGCGCTGGCGCGGCGTTACCGCGTGATCGCGCCCGACCTGCGCGGCTACGGCGAAACCGACAAGCCGGCCGCCGGCTACGACAAGCGCAACATGGCGCGCGACGTAGCCGGCCTGCTCGATGCGCTCGGCATCGGCCGCATCGCGCTCGTCGGCCACGATCGCGGCGCGCGTGTCGCGACGCGCTTTTCGAAGGACTTCCCCGAGCGCGTCGACCGGCTCGTCGTGATGGACAACGTGCCGACGCGCATCGTCGCGCAGAACATGACCGCGCAAACCGCGCGCGCGTACTGGTTCTTCCTGTTCCATCAGGTGCCCGACCTGCCCGAGGCACTGATCGCCGGCAAGGAAGCCGAGTGGCTGAGCCATTTCTTCGCCGACTGGTGCTACAACCCGCACGCGATCTCCGGCGACGCGTTCGACACGTACGTGCGTGCGTACCGGCGCCCGGGCGCCGTGCGCGGCGCGCTGGCCGACTATCGCGCGAACGCGGAGGACGTGAAGCAGGATCTCGTCGACGCCGACGTCCCGATCGCCTGCCCGACGATGGCCATCTGGGGCGAGGATTTCTACGCGGTCGGCAAGCTGTTCGACATGAAGTCCGTATGGGAAAGCATGGCGACGAACCTGCGCGCCGAGCCGATCGCGCAGTGCGGACACCTGCCGCAGGAGGAGCAGCCGGAGCGCGTGAACGCGTTGCTGCTCGACTTCCTCGCGCACTGGGAAGGTTGAACTGCCGCGTGCGGCGAATCATCGGGGGAAAGCAATCATGAGCGACGTTTCGGGCCCGTCGGCGATCGTCGTCGGCGGATCGGTGGGCGGACTGTTCACGGCAACCGCGTTGCGGGCGGCCGGTTGGCGCGTCAAGGTGTTCGAGCAATCGCCGAACGATCTCGACAGTCGCGGCGGCGGCATCGTGCTGCAGCCGCCGATCGAGCGCGCGTTCGCGTTCGGCGGCGTGCCTGTGCCGCGCGATGCGGGCGTCGATTCGGGCGACCGGATCTACGTCGACGAACACGACCGTATCGTGCAGCGCTTCTACATGCCGCAGACGCAGACCGCATGGAACGTGATCTATACGGCGCTGAAGCGCGCGCTGCCCGCCGACGTCCTGCACGCCGGCGTCGCGTTCGACCGGTTCGAGCAGGACGGCGCGCGCGTGTTCGCGCACTTCTCGGACGGCCGCGTCGAGCAGGCCGACCTGCTGGTCGGCGCCGACGGCGGCCGCTCGGCCGTGCGCGCGCAGCTGCTGCCCGATGCGCGGCCCGCATACGCGGGGTATGTCGCGTGGCGCGGGCTCGTCGACGAGCACCTGCTTCCCGACACGGTGCTGCAGGTGCTGCGCGAGCGCTTCACGTTCCAGCAAGGCGACGCCCATCTGTTCCTGACCTATCTGGTGCCCGGCCGCGACGGCGCGATCGCGCCCGGCAAGCGGCGCGTGAACTGGGTCTGGTACCGGCGGCTCGCGCAGGATCGCCTGCCATCGCTGTTTCTCGGCCAGGACGGCATGCAGCGCGACGGCTCGCTGCCGCCCGGCGCGATGCGCGACGACAACCGGCTCGAACTCGTGAACGCCGGCCGCCGGATGCTCGCACCGACGCTCGCCGCGCTCGTCGACGCGACACAGGCGCCGTTCGCACAGGCGATCCTCGATCTCGCGGTCGAGCGCATGGCGTTCGGCCGCGCCGTGCTGCTCGGCGACTCGGCCTGCCTCGTGCGGCCGCATACGGCCGCAGGTGTCGCGAAAGCGGCGGACAACGCGGTCGGTCTTGCCGAGGCGCTGCGCGGCGGCGTGCCCGCCAACGCGTTCGACGCCGCGCTGTCGCGCTGGGAAGCTGTTCAGCTCGCCACCAGCGCGTCGCTGTCCGAACTCGGCATCTCGCTCGGCGCGCGGATCATGGGGCGCGCGTGACCGGCCGGCCGCCGTGTGCGGGCTCGATCGTTTGCATCGACCGCCGATTCGTGATTCCAGGTCAAAAATGATTTCGCCGGCGGCCCGTTTTTCCGCGGCGTCGGGATACCTATATTGGCAGCACTCGCAACGACGACGACGTGGTTGCGGTTCACTCGACCCGATAGGTACCCCTGATGAAAACGCTCGTTTCTTCCACGCTTGCCGCACTGATCATCGCCACGCCGGCCGTTTCGTTCGCGCAGCAGCATGACCGCCCGCTGACCCGCGCCGAAGTGAAAGCCGAAATGGCCCGCCTCGCGGCCGTCGGCTATACGCCGGCACTGGACCACAACCAGTATCCGGTCGCGATCCTCGCCGCCGAAAAGCGCGTGCGTGAAAACGCCGGCGCGCAAGCGGCATCGAACACCGCACCGGCAGCCGACACGACCGGCTACGGCAGCGAAGGCACCGGCACCAGCGCATCCGGCCGCGCACTGACGACCAACGGCCGCGACGCGATCTACCGCGGTCATTGAGCGGCGTCGACGCGCGAGCGAGCCCCTTGCCCGCCACGCGCCCCCGCTCGTCCGTCCCCTCCGCATCGCCGGCCCGAATCGCCTGAACAGGCATTCGGGCCGCGCGTCGTCGCACCGCTTCCCGCATCACGCCCCTGCCGCGCGCATCGCCGCCGCACCGCGCGATTCGTGACTGCGCAGTACAAGTTCTTATGACGCCGCGTCCGTTTATCCATCGCGCGCCACGCACGATACTGCGCACCATTCGGCGCCGTGCGCGTCATTCGATACCCCGAACAACATGAACAGCTACCCAGGATTGAAGCGCTTCGCGCGACCGGCCGTGCTGGCCGCCCTTCCGCTCGCCGCATTGCTCGCGTTGACGGGCTGCCGGTCGGACGACACCGCGCCGGCCCCGAAGCCGAACGTGATCGTCAGCGCGCCCGTCGCGCGCAACGTGAACGACGTCGACGTCTACACGGGCCGCTTCGAAGCCGTCGACACGGTCGACGTGCGCCCGCGCGTGAGCGGCTATCTCGAACGCGTCGCGTTCCAGGACGGTGCGACCGTGAAGAAAGGCGACCTGCTGTTCGTCATCGATCCGCGCCCGTACCAGGCGGCGGTGACGGCCGCGCAAGGCACGCTCGAGCGCGCGCAGTCGCAACTGAAGCTGAGCCGGCAGGATTTCGAGCGGGCCAGCGTCCTGATCAAGACCGACACCATCGCGCAGAGCCTGTACGACCAGCGCCGCCAGGCCGTGCAAAGCGCGCAGGCCGACGTGACGAGCGCGCAAGGCGCGCTCGAACGCGCGCGGCTCGACCTGTCGTTCACGCGCATCGTCGCGCCGATGTCGGGGCGCATCAGCCGCAAGCGCGTCAGCGAGGGCAACCTCGTGAAGGGCGGCGACAGCGAAGCCACGGTGCTGACGACGATCGTGTCGCAGGACCCGATCGACATCTACTTCGACGTCGACGAGGAAAGCTACCTGCGCTACACGCGCGAAGCCGCGCAACATGGCGGCAGCGCGTCGTCGCGACAGGTGGCGATCGCGCTGCCGGGCGACGCGAAGCCGTCGCTGTCGGGCACGATGGATTTCGTCGACAACCGCCTCGACAACTCGACCGGCACGCTGCGCCAGCGCGCGCGCGTCGCGAATCCGGACGGGCGCCTGAGCCCCGGCCAGTTCGGCCGCGTGTCGCTGTCGAGCCGCGTCGCGCACGCGGCGCTGCTCGTGCCGGATTCGGCCGTCGCGACCGACGCGACGCGCCGCGTGCTGTATTTCGTCGACGCGAACGGCACCGTATCGGTGCGCCCGGTGACGCCCGGCCGCCTGTTCGGCAACCTGCGTGAAATCGATGCGGGGCTGAAGGCCGGCGACCGCGTGATCGTCGACGGCTTCCAGCGCGTGCAGGCCGGCGATCAGGTCAATGCGGTGCCGCGCGCGATCGATGCGGCTCAGATGGCGAATGCGACGAATTCCGAAAAAGTTGCGAACGCAACCGCTTCGTCCAGCACCGCGACCGGGAGCGCGCAATGAACCTCGGCCGCCTGTCCGTCCAGCAGCCGGTGCTCGCGATCGTCCTGTCGATCGTGCTGACCATCGCCGGCGCGCTGGCCTATTTCTCGCTCGCGGTGTCCGAGTACCCGGACATCGCGCCGCCGACCGTCGTGATCCAGGCGAGCTACCCGGGTGCGTCCGCGGAAACCGTGTCGCAAACCGTCTCGACCCCGATCGAGCTGGAAGTGAACGGCGTCGAGGACATGCTGTACATGTACAGCCAGGCGACCTCCGACGGCAGCCTGAACATCACCGCGACGTTCAAGCCCGGCACCGACGTCGACAAGGCGCAGGTGCTGGTGCAGAACCGCGTTGCGCTCGCGACGCCGCGCCTGCCCGAGCCCGTGCAGCGCAGCGGCGTATCGGTCCGCAAGTCGTCGCCGACGCAGCTCGGCACGATCTTCATCTACTCGCCCGACCAGCGCTACGATCCGCTGTACGTGTCGAACTACGCGATCCGCAACGTCGCCGACGTGCTGAAGCGGATCGACGGCGTCGGCGACATCAACCCGCTCGGCGCGCGCGAATACTCGATGCGCATCTGGCTCGACCCGGAACGCGTCGCGTCGTTCGGCCTGAGCCCGCGCGACCTCATCGCCGCGGTGCGCGCGCAGAACACGCAGCTCGCGGGCGGCGTGGTCGCGCAGGCGCCGATCACGAACCAGGCGTTCCAGCCGAACCTGATCTTCGAAGGGCGCCTGAAGCGGCCCGAGGATTTCAGCGACATCGTCGTCAAGCAGGGGCAGGACGGGCGTCTCGTGCGGCTGAAGGACGTCGCGCGCATCGAGGTCGGCGCGCTCGCGTACGCGACCGACAGCTACATGCTGCGCCACCCGACCATCGCGCTGCAGGTGCTGCAGCAGCCCGGCGCGAACGCGGTCGCGACGATGGACGCGGTCGAGAAGAAGATGACCGAGCTCGGCAAGGCGTTCCCGAAGGGCATCGTCTACAACATCGGCTACAACCCGACCGCGTTCATCGGCGACAGCATCCACGAACTCGTGAAGACCATCTACGAGGCGGTCGTGCTCGTGGTGTTCGTCGTGCTGCTGTTCCTGCAGGGCTGGCGGCCTTCGATCATCCCGATCCTGTCGATTCCGGTGTCGCTGGTCGGCACGTTCGCGGCGATGGCCGTGCTCGGCTACTCGATCAACAACCTGACGCTGTTCGGCCTCGTGCTCGCGGTGGGGATCGTCGTCGACAACGCGATCGTCGTGGTCGAGAACGTCGAGCGGCACCTGGCGGCCGGCACCGCGCCGCGCGATGCGACGCTGCTGACCATGAAGGAAGTCGGCGGTGCGCTGTTCGCGATCACGCTGGTGCTGTGCGCGGTGTTCGTGCCGACCTCGTTCATTCCGGGCATCTCCGGCCAGTTCTTCCGCCAGTTCGGCGTGACGATCGCCGTGTCGACCGCGATCTCGTTCTTCACGTCGGTCACGCTCGCGCCCGCGCTGTCCGCGATGATGCTGAAGGCGCACGACTCCGCGCACGATGCGCCGGCGTCGACGTCGCGCACGGTCGCGCTGCTCGCGCCGCTCATGCGCGCGGTGCAGCGTTTCGCGGATGCCTTCAACCGCGTGTTCCAGCGCGTGTCCGACGCCTACGGCGCGCTGGTCAGGAAGCTCGTGCGGATCATTCCCGCGATGAGCGTGCTGTACGTCGTGCTGATCGCGTCGACCGGCTATCTGCTGGTATCGAGCCCGAAGGGCTTCATTCCCGCGCAGGATCGCGGCTACCTGGTGGTGCTGGTGCGCACGCCCGACGGCGCGACGCTCGAACGCACGAGCGCGGTCGCGCGCAAGATCGAGGACATCGCGCTGTCGGTGCCGGGCGTCGCGCGCGTGCCGGTGTTCTCCGGCGTCAACGCAGCCACCGGCACGAATTCGGCGAACAGCGCCGGCCTGTTCCCGGTGTTCAAGCCCTGGCCCGAACGCAAGGCGCAGGGCCTCACCATCGACACGATCGCGGCCGAGCTGCGCAAGCGCCTCGCGGGCATCACCGAAGCGTCGATCGTCGTCGCGATGCCGCCGCCGGTGCAGGGCCTCGGCAGCACGGGCGGCTTCGCGATGCGGCTCGAAGACCGCAACGGCCTCGGCACGGCCGCGCTCGCGAAGGCGACGCAGGATCTCGTCGACGCCGCGAACCGCACGCCCGGCATGGTCGGCGTCTACACGCCCTACTCGGCGACGAGTCCGCAGGTTCACGTCGAGCTCGATCGCGAGAAGGCGGAGATGCTCGGCGTGCCGAGCCAGGAGATCAATGACGCGGTCGAAACGTATTTCGGCTCGACCTACATCAACGACTTCAACATCGTCGGGCGCACCTATCGCGTCACCGCGCAGGCCGACCTGCCGTTCCGCGTGACGGCCTCCGACCTCGGGCGCCTGAAGGTGCGCAACCGCGACGGCGACATGGTGCCGATCGGCAGCGTCACGCGCATCGACGACACGCTCGGCGTCGATCGCGCACCGCGCTACAACCTGTATCCGGCCACCGAGATCAACGGCGATACCGCACCCGGCCTCGGTTCCGGTTTTGCGATCAAGACGATGGAGACGCTCGCGAAGCAGGTGCTGCCGCCGGGCATCTCGTTCGAATGGACCGACTTGTCGTACCAGCAGACCACGGCCGGCAACACGGGGCTGCTCGTGTTCCCGCTGTGCGTGCTGCTCGTCTATCTGGTGCTCGCCGCGCAGTACGGCAGCTGGAGCCTGCCGGTGTCGATCCTGCTGATCGTGCCGATGTGCCTGCTGGCCGCGTCGCTCGGCGTGCGCGCGCTCGGCCAGGACGTGAACATCCTCACGCAGATCGGCTTCATCGTGCTGGTCGGGCTCGCCGCGAAGAACGCGATCCTGATCGTCGAGGTCGCGCGGCAGCTCGAGGCCGACGGCCGGGAGCTGGTCGACGCGGTGGTCGACGCGTGCGTGCAGCGGCTGCGCCCGATCGTGATGACGTCGCTCGCGTTCATTCTCGGCGTGCTGCCGCTCGTGATCTCCGAAGGCGCCGGCGCGGAAATGCGCCAGGCGGTCGGCGCGGCCGTGTTCTTCGGGATGATCGGCGTGACGTTCTTCGGGCTGCTGTTCACGCCCGTGTTCTATGTGCTGGTCCGCCGGCTCGCGACGCGCAAATCCGGCGTCGCGGCGGCGGCCGCGGAGGTGGTGCAATGAAATTCATCCGACTCGTGGCCGCGCTGTCCGCGGCGGCCGTCCTGACCGCGTGCACGAGCGCGCCGGTCGCCACCGTCGCCCCGCCGCCGCTCGCCGCGACCTACGCGAACGCGGATCTCGTCGCCGCCGGCCCTGCCGCCGCGACCGACGCGTGGTGGCACGGCTTTCACGATCCGATTCTCGACCGGCTGGTCGATCGCGCGCTCGCCAACAACCTCGACCTGAAGGCGGCGGTCGCGCGCATCGACGCGGCGCGCGCGGTACGGATCGGCGCCGCGTCGCAGTGGTTCCCGTCGCTCGACCTGAATGCGAGCGCCGGCCGTCAGCGGCTGTCCGCGTCGCAGGCGTTCCCGACCGACACGCCGACGACCGGCAATGCGTTCGACCTGAATGCGAGCGTCGCGTGGGAAATCGACATCTTCGGGCGCATCCGCCAGGGCGTGTCGGCCGCCGACGCCGACATCGCGTCCGCGCAGAACGACGCGGCGGCCGTACGGATCGCGACGATCGACGAAACCGTGCGCACCTACGTGACGGTGCGCGGGCTCGAGCAGCGGCTCGCGCTGGTCGAGGCGAACGCAGAGAGTCAGCGCGGCACCGAGGCATCGACGCGGCGCCTGTTCGACGCGGGCGTCGTGCCGATCGCCGACGTCGACCGCGCCGCCGCGCAGGCGGAAACCACGCTCGCCGAGTTGCCCGCGCTGCAGTTGCAGCGGCAGGCCGCGATTCACCGCTTGTCGATCATCACCGCGGCGACGCCGCAGGACGTCTATGCGCAACTCGATCCGCCCGCGCCGGGGCCGGTGTGGACGGCAGCGGCGCCGGGCATCGGCACGCCGGCCGACCTGCTGCGCCGCCGGCCCGACGTGCGCGCCGCCGAAGCGAGGGTCGTCGCCGCGTATGCACGCATCGGCGTGGCCGAAGCCGATCTCAGGCCGCACCTGCAGCTGATCGGCGTGATCGGCGCGGCCGTCGACGGCTTCTCCGGCGCGACGCTCGCGCGTTCGCTCGCCTGGATGGCCGGCGCCGGCGCGAGCGCGCCGCTGTTCGACGGCGGACGGCGCCGCAGCATCGTCGCGTTGCGACGCGCGCAGGCCGATCAGGCCGTCGCCGCCTATCGCTCCGCCGTGCTCGGCGCGGTCAGCGACGTCGAAACGTCGCTCGCCGCAACCGCCCGCGATCACAGCCGGACCGAGCGCCTCGAACGCGCGGCGTCGAATGCGCGCGATGCCTATGCGCAGATCAACCGGTCGTGGCGCAGCGGCGAATCGGCGTTCATCGACACGCTGGAGGTGCAGCGCTCGCTGCTCGCGGCCGAGGATTCGCTCGCGCAGGCGCGCACTGACGAGATGCTCGCGCAGGTCAGGCTGATGACCGCGCTCGGGCAGTAGGCGGGTTGGTGCGATGCGGCTGGTGCGGCGCATCGGTCGCGTTGGTCGCGTCGGTCGCCATGAAAAAAGGGCGACGTGCCCGATATCGATCGAACACGTCGCCCTTCGCACGAGACGAGCGGCGGTTTGCGCGCCCCTTCAGTCGATATCGCCGCCTTCCTTCAGCTGTGCGCTCAAGTAGTCCAGAAAACTGACGATGCGCGACGACAGCGTCGCGTTGCGATAGTAGACCGCGTGAATCGGCTGGCGGAATTCGGTCGTGTCGTCGACCAGCACTTCGACGAGGCTGCCGTCGCGGCGATGGGTGCCCGTCATGTAGTCGGCGAGGCACACGATGCCCGCGCCGTTAAGCGCGAGCGTCAGCAGCGTCTCGCCGCTCGACGCCTGCAGCGCGGGATGGATCCGGTATACGTCGCCGTCCGCGGTGCGCAGCGGCCAGTGGTTCAGCGTTTCGGGCTGCACGAAGCCGAGCAGCGTATGGTCCGCGAGATCGGCCACGCGCGTCGGCACGCCGGCCTTCTCCAGGTACGCGGGGCTCGCGAGAATGCGCAGCCGGCTGCTGCCGAGCTTGCGCGCGTGCAGCGTCGAATCGCGCAGCTCGCCGATCCGGATCGCGACGTCGGCGCGCTGTTCGAGCAAGTCGATGATTTCGTCGCTGGTATGCAGTTCGGCCGCGATCGCCGGAAACGCTTCGCGAAAGCCCGGCATCATCGGCGCGATCACGTGCTGCATGAACGGCATCGCCGCGTTGATGCGCAACCGCCCGGCCGGCTTCTCGCGCTGGCTGGCGAGCTGTTCCTCGGCGAATTCGACCGACGCGATGATCTCGCGCGCGTATTCGAGGAACAGCGTGCCCTCTTCCGTCACTTCGAGCCGGCGCGTCGTGCGGCGGATCAGCGTCGTGTCGAGCTTTTCCTCGAGACGCCGTAGGATCCGGCTCATCACCGACGTCGGCTGGTGGAGCTTGTCCGCCGCCCCCGTCAACGAGCCGGTATCGGCGATGGTCACGAATGCGAGCATCTCGTCGAGGGTGGTCTTCATGGTCGGGAATCGGTGACGGTTTCAGAATCGTCACGATAGTGCCGCAGCGCCCGTTTGATAAGCGGGAGCCGGCGCGAATCATAGTTGATTCAGATTCAAGAATGCGCGGCAAATATTGTCCGATCAATGCGATCGCGGGGCGGGGGCGCACGCGCCCGGGAGGGCGCGTGCTGCGTGTTGCGTGTTGCGTGTTGCGTGCTGCGTGCTGCGTGCTGCGTGCTGCGTGCTGCGTGCTGCGAAGCAATTCTGCGGCGTCAGGCCGCGATCGGCATGTCGTGGCGGATCCAGTCCTGCATCGCGCCATGCTGCGGCGCCCAGCCGAGTTCCTGCCGCGCGCGCACGGCTTTCACGCGGCTGTTCGACGCCAGCGAGAAATGCGCGCGCGAGTGGCCGAGCACCTGCTCGGCCTCGGCGATGTCCCACTCGACGACCGACGGCAAACCGAGACGCGCGGCGAGCGCCGCGCCGATGTCCGCGAACGACGCTTCGCCGTTCTCCGCGAAATACAGCGCGCCGGGCGCCGCGTGCCGCATCGCGCGCACGTAGAGATCGGCGACGTCCTCGACATGCACGTTCGACCAGCGGTTCAACCCCTTGCCGATCACGCGGACCGCGCCGGCCTCGCGCGCGATCGCGGCGAGCAGCGGAAGCTGCGCGCTGTCGCGCCGGATGCCGAGCCCGTCGCCGTAGATCATGCTGTTGCAGATCACCGCCGAGCGGATGCCGAGCGTCACCGCCGACATCACGAGCTGATCGATCGCACGGCGCTCGGGCTTGGCCGGCGCGACGACCGGAGTCGCTTCGTCGAACACCGGCGCGTCGCCGTGCGCGCCCTGTGCGTCGTCCGCGATCACGCTGGTGCCGCTCGTATGCAGGAACGTCTTGCCCGAGCCGCTCAGCGCCGCGACGATCGTCTCGACCGATGCGCGGTGGTCGCTGCTCGCCGCGTTGATCACGCAGTCCGCGTCGCTCGCGAACGCATGCAGCAGCGCCGTGTCGTCGAGCGTGCCGATGACCGGCAAGATGCCGGCTGCCGCGAGTGTCGCGGCCTTCTCGCCGTTGCGCGCCAGCCCGGTGACGACATGCCCTTCCGATACCAGCCGTGCGGCCACCGAGCCGCCGATGTAGCCGGCCGCGCCCGTCACGAATACCTTGATGCCCTTCATCCACCGCTCCGATGGCGAGGCCGCGAAACTGCCCGCGCCTCGCGGAAATGAGTCAGCCCGCGCGCACCGGTGTCGGATGGGCGCGGGCCGTCGATGCCGGCCGTGCGGCGCGTCGAACCTGCGCAACGCGGCCTGTCGCGTCAGTATCGATGCCGCGCGCGCGCGGCGAAAGAGGCCGATCGTGAAAAGAGTTTTGATCCGGCCGGGAAGATTGGCGGCGGCGCCGCGTCAGTGCCGGATCCTCCAGGCTACGGCTTGCCGCCCAGCGACTCGACGATCCGGTACGCAGTCTTCACACGATCCTCGATCGGGAAGCTGCGGTTCGCGAGCATCACGATCGCGAGCCGCTTCGCGGGCACGAACGCGACATAGGTACTGAAGCCGTTGGTCGACCCCGTCTTGTTGATCCACGCGTCCGGGCGCGGTGCGAGCGGCGGCTTGAGTTCGATCGCGGGCGTCGCGTCGTGAAGCATCGGCGGCGCATTCCCCGCGAGCAGCGTCGGCAATGCGACCGGATACGGATACTGTTCCCAGATCAGGTCCTGCGTGAACGGCCCCGCGTGGAAATAGCCGGTGTGCGTGCGTTCGAGCGCACGCTGCAATCGCGGCGCCGTTTCGACGAGCCCCATGTTCGCCTGCACGAAGCGCAGCAGGTCGGCCGCCGTCGTCCTGACGCCGTACGCCGGCTGCCACAGCATGCCTCCCGTCATCCGGATCGGCTTGCCGTCCTGCGTATAACCCTGCGCATAGTCGGCCTGGCGCGCGGCGGGCACGTTGATGTAGGTGTGCGCCATCCCGAGCGCGGGAAACAGCTGCTGTTCCATCAGCCCCGCGAAGTCGCGGTTCATCGCCATCGCGGTGAGCTGCCCGAGCATCCCGATCGCCACGTTCGAATAGGTGCGCCGCGTGCCCGGCGCGTACGCGGGGCGCCACGCGTCGAGATAGCGCATCAGGCCCGCGTCGTCACGGATGCTGTCGGGCACCTGCAGCGGCATCCCGCCGGGCGTGTGCGTGCCGAGCTCGAGCAGCGTCACGCGGCCGAACGGCTTGCCCCGCAGCGCGGGCAGATACTTGCCGGCCGGATCCGTGAGCGACAGCTCGCCGCCCTCCTGCGCGTCGGATGCGAGCGTCGCGGTCAGCGTCTTGCTGACGGAGCCGATCTCGAACAGCGTGTCGCCGGTCACCGGCTGGCCGGTTTGCGTCGACATCACGCCGTAGTCGAACACATAAGGCTTGCCGTCGGCGACGATGCCGATCGCCATGCCGGGAATGGCGAACTGCTTCATCAGCGGTGCGACGTGGCGGGTTACGGTGTCGTGAATCTCGTCCTGCGTGGCGGCGGCCGCGCGGCCGGCCGTGGTGGCGGCGCATGCGGCGACGAACAGGGTCGCGGCGATGCGGATCGCGTTGAATCGCATGGGTGCGGTTCCTTCGATTTTCAGATGGTTGCATGAACAACGGATTTGGTCGCGCCGCGCGGACGCCGCGCCAGCCGTCCCGTCGAAGCAGGACTATCCGCTGCCGGCCGCCAACCGACAATCGACGATATGTTGCGCGAGCCTAAAGAAAATCTTATGCGGCGCGTGAACCGGTCCCGCGCATGTCAGTCCGGCAAGCGGTCGAGAAACGCCAGCATCGCGGCATTGAAGCGCGCCGGCCGCTGCAGCGGCGCGAAGTGGCTCACGCCCGGCAGGATCGTCAGCGTTGCGTCCGGAATCGTGCGCGCGAGATACGCCGCATGGTCGGGGCGGATGAACTCGTCGTGCTCGCCCTGCACGATCGCGACCGGCACGGCGATCGCCGCGAGGTCGGCCGCGCTGTAATCCGGTTGCGTGCGCATCATTTCGCTGACGGCGGCAACGAACGCGTCGAAACGGTCCGGCGTCGCGGACAGCCGCACGTAGTCCTTGCGGTGCCGCGCGAAGCAGCGGTCGATCAGCGGGCTCGGCATCATCTCCTTCGTGCCGCCCGGATCCATGTTGCACGCGAAGAAGAACACGCCCGCCGCACGCGCCGGCGCGCGGGCGGCCAGCACGAGCGACACGCACGCGCCATCGCTCCAGCCGACGAAGCGTGCGCGCCCGATGCGTAGCGCATCGAGCACCGCCAGCACGTCGGAGGCCATGCGTTCGTAGGAATAGGGGCGATCGTCACGCGTGCTGCGGCCGTGGCCGCGGCTGTCGATCACGATCGCGCGGTAGCCGGCCGCGAGCAGCGCCGGCACCTGGTTGCCCCAGTTGCCGCCGTGGCCGAGGCCGCCGTGCAGCAGCACGACGGGCGGGCCGTGGCCGAACGACGCGTGCCAGATGCGCGCGCCGTCGTGGTCCAGCCATCCTTCGGCGTCGGCCGCCGGCAGCGGCGCGCCGCCTTGCGCGTCGAAGCGGACGAGGTCGTCGTCGGCGAATTCCGCGTTCATCGTTCTGCCGTCCTTGCGAGGGAGACGAGCTTGCGATTGTAATGCGCGCGATGGCGTGCCGCGACGCGTCCGCGCGCTGCGGTGCGCGACGGCGCGGCGCCGTGCCTTCAGGCCTGCGTCGACACCAGCGCGCCGGACGTCGAGCCGCCCGACTTCTGGATCGCCTGCGCAAGCTGTGCGATCGCCGTCGACAACGCGGCGGAGATCGTGCTGGCTTCCGCGCCCAGCGTCTGCTGCTCGAGTGCCGCGGCCGGATCGTGCTTCGCGCGCTGCGCGGCCGCCGCCATCTGCTGCTGCAGTTGCGCAAGCTGTTTCTGCAGGCGCTCGATGAGTTGCTTCAACTGCTTGACCGCGGGATCCTCGGCCGAGGATCCCGACGCGCCCGGCGTCTGCCCGGCGCCGTCCGACTGCGCGGCACCGCCCGCCGGCGACGACGCGGCGGACGTCGCCGTCGACGCGGCACCGGTGCCGGACGGATCGGCGGTCGCGTTGCCAGCGGCTGGCGAGGTCTGCGCGGCGGAAGAAGGGTCGATCTGCATCGTGTCGGTCCGTAGTGAGTGTGCGACTCGGGTCGGTTGAACAGGGGATACCTTGCAACCGGTTTACGGTATTCATCGGATGAAACTTGAGCCGCGCCTTTCCAGCTGCCCTGAGATGCCCCGAGATGCCCGCGCCGTACGCGTACCGCCGATCGTCGCGAAGGGGCCAGATTGGCCGGCCGTCGACGCTGGTAAAATCGCCGGCTGGCCTGCTGCCGCAGCACACCGGCTGCTTCCGGCAAGGCCTCGCGGGCTACCCCGCGTCGGTGCCCGCCCGGTCGGGCCCGATACGCGATGCCGTCCGGCGCCGTCGCAACGCGAGCCCCGCGCCCGCATCGACATGCGACGCGCCGACTTCGGCACGCCCCCTTCATCACGCATTTCGAGGAATTCACGATGGCCCGCATCGGCGCCTTCTGCCTGACCACGTGGCTCGCGGCCGCGATTCTCTATTTCGGCCAGCATTCGGTCGCGATGATTGCGCTCAGCGGCGTGGTCGTGTTCGGCGGATTCGACCTGCTGCGTCCGTAACGACGGCGGCGCGCACGGCAGCGGCAGACGCGACGACGCCGCACTGAAAAACGCCGACCGGCGGGCCGCGGCCCGGCGCAAGATGCCGGCATCCCGGACCGGCGCGACGCACGCGTCGGCCGGCCCGTCGAACGCTTCAACCCATCACCGTGGCAACGTCCGCAACGACGACGGCCCGCCCGTGAGCGCGATGCGCTTGCCCGTATCGCGCAGCTTGCCGCCCTCCACCGCATACAGCGCGAGCTGCCGCTCGACGTTGAACTGCACGATCACGTGCCGGCTGTCGGCGGTAAACACGATGCCCTGCGCGGCTTCGCCGCCCGGCACTTCACTCGTCTGCACCGCACGGCCGTTGCGGATCTCGAACAGCACCACCTTGCCGAGCTTGTGGCGACCCGGGTTGTCGGGCGTCAGGCTCGAGCCGTCCATCGCCTGCACGGCGATCCACTTTCCGTCCGGCGAGATCGCGACGCCTTCCGGCAGCGACGGCACCGTCAGGTACTGGACCGTGCGGAACGGCGTGCGCGACACGTCGATCAGCGCGACCGAATCGGCATCGCCCGCGAGCGTGCCCGTATAGCCCGGCAGCCCCGCGAGCCCGACGTTGCTGACAACGGCCCAGCGATTGTCGCTCGACACGTCGATCGTGTAGGGCGCGACGCCCGTGCTCAGCCGCGTGCCGCTGTCGGTCACCTTGCCGTCGTCGACGTTCAGCACCGCGATGCCCTGCTCGTCGCGCAGCGACACGAGTGCATGCTTGCCGTCGTGCGTGAAGCTGATCCCGGCGAGCCGCTTCTCGCCGATCTTCAGGTTGCCGTCGAGCGTCACCTGCGTTCCGTCGATCCGCAGGATCGACACGCTGCCGTCGACGTTCGCCGCCAGCGCGAGCCGGCCCGACCGATCGATCGCGATCCCCTGCGGGTGCGTGCCGAGTTCGATGCGCGTGATCGCCGGCGGCGACGCAGCGAGGTTCACGACCTGCAGAAACGTATCGAACACGAGTTGCCTCGCCCCCTGGTCGTAGCGCGTCGGCGCGCCGACCAGCGCGAGCTTCGCGTCGGGTGCGATCGCGACGGCCTGCGGCGGGCCCTGGATGCCGTTCTCGACGTCGACCCGCAGCGCGACCTTCGGCGGAAACACGCTCGCGTCGAGCAGCGTCAGCGTGTCGGCGGGCGGCGACGCGAGATAGGTGTCGCGCCCTTCGACGCGCTGATACTTGCCGTCGTTGCCGGACACGATCCAGTCGGCCGCGTGCGCGGTGACGGCGGTGCCGGCGGTGGTAGCGAGCGTCAGCGCGGCGAGCAGGCGGGCGCGACGAAGGCGAAAGCGATTCGAATGCATGGCGGTCGGTTCTCCGGATCGGTTGCGGATGCAAGGACTGGCACGACCCTGCTGCTCGACGGGTCGATGCCACCGCATGATGCACGAAAGCGCGCGAAACCGGCGTCTCGCGCCCGCCGCTCAGGTCGTGCGCACGTCCGCGCTGTCCCACCGATCGACGTCGTCGAGCGGATACACGGGTCGCGCGAGCCGCTCGTAGCGGAACAGCCCGTAATCCGATCCGGTCACGCCGCGGCTGTCGCACTCGACGAGCGCGGCCGCGATCGGCACGAACACCGGCCGGCAGTACATCCGCGACTTCAGCAGCAGGAATCGCGCGCGGCGCGGATCGATGCCAACGCTCTCGAACACGCCGAGATCCCACGGCTCCTGCGTGCGCTCGGTGACGACCAGCGTCGCGTCGCCGATATCGAGCACCGCCGCGCGGCCCATGTATGCGCGCTGGCCCGTATACGTCGGCCCGGCAATCACGTATTCGCCGTCGGTGATCGCGCGCACGATGCCCGTCGCCCGAAACGGCGCGCGCCGCGCGCCGCCGTGCGACGGCATCCGGTTGCCGACCGGCACGGTCACGGTCGCGCCGACGCCCGCGCCGATCAGCGCCGCGACTGCATCCGGGTCGCACAGCGGCCCGCTGACGATCCCGTCGAGCCCCTGCGCGAGCGCTTCCTCCAGCAGGTCCATCGTGTCGCACGGGCCTCCCGACATGCAGTTGTCGCCGTGATCGAGCATCAGCACCGGACGGTCAGCACCGCGCGCCAGCGCCGCGGCCTGCGCGACCGATTCCGCGAGCGGCGCGCTGCGGTAGACGAACGCGTCGCGTGCGTCCCAGATCTGCCGGGCGATGCGCTCGGCCACCGCGTCGGCCGCCGCGTGGTCGCCATCGGCGACCACGACAATGCTGATGCACGGCGCGGGAATGTCCGCGAGCGAGAAGCCGGGCAGCACCGATACCGCCAGCATCCCGTCGGCTTCGGCCGCGCGCGCGGCCTCCACCGCGCGCCGCATCGCGCCTTCGGCGCTCGCGCTGCGCAGCGTCGACGTCATCAGCGGCGGCTGCCGCCACGCGAGCACGGGCCGAGCGCGGCCGTGCAGCCGGTCGAGCAGCACACGCGCCGCGTGCTCGCCCGTCTCGTACATGTCGACGTGCGGATAGGTCTTGAAACTGACGATCACGTCCGCATGGTCGATCATCTTCTGCGTGACGTTCGCGTGCAGGTCGAGCGCGACCGCGATCGGCGCATCGGGCAGCGCGGCGCGCACGCGCGCGAGCAGGTCGCCCTCGCCGTCCGCGCTCTGCTCGGCGACCATCGCGCCGTGCAGGTCGAGCATCACCGCGTCGCAGCCGGGCGCGGCCGCGACGATCGCGTCGCAGATCGCCGCATACGCGTCGGCGGCGACCGGCCCGCTCGGGTTCGCGGCCGCCGACACCGGCGTGACGATCTCCGCGCCTGCGCGAGCCGCCGCATCGATGAACGCGGCCATCGCGGTGCGCATCCCGCGATTCGCGCGATACGCGTCGTCACCCCAGTCGGGGCCGTTGCGGCCGAACGCGGCGAGCGGCGTCGGCACCGGCGAGAACGTATTGGTTTCGTGGTTCATCCGGGCGATCAGGATCTTCATCGCGTGGCGCCCTCCGCCACGCCCGCCGCGCCGAGCATCGCATGCAGCAGCACGTTGCAGCCCGCTTCGAGGTGGGCGGGATCGGCGTCCTCGATTTCGTTGTGGCTGATCCCGTCCTTGCACGGCACGAAGATCATCGCGGTGGGCGCGACGCGTGCGAGATACACCGCGTCGTGACCCGCGCCGCTGATCACGTTCATCGACGACAGCCCGAGCGCACCGGCGCCCGCGCGCACCCGCTCGACGAGTGCCGCGTCGAACGGCTGCGGAGCGAAATACACGACCTGCTCGACGTCGATCCGCATGTCGGCCACCGCACCCAGATCGGCGCAGGCCGTGCGCAGTTCCGCATCCATCGCCACCAGCGTCGCATCGTCGGCCGCGCGCAAGTCGACGGTCAGCGTCACGCGGCCCGGAATCACGTTGCGCGAATTCGGATGGACGTCGACCCAGCCGACCGTGCCGCGCCCGTGCGGCGGGTGCGCACGCGCGATGCCGTTCACCGTGCGCACGAGATCGGCCGCGACCAGCAGCGCGTCGCGCCGCAGTTCCATCGGCGTGGGTCCCGCATGCGCCTCCATCCCGTGTACGGTCACGTCGTACCAGCGCTGCCCGAGCGCGCCCTCGACCACGCCGATCGTCGTGTCGTGCGCCTCCAGCACCGGCCCCTGCTCGATATGCGCTTCGAAATACGCGCCGACCGGATGCGCGCCGTTCGCGTCGCCCGCATAGCCGATCGCGGCCAGCGCATCGCCCACCGATATGCCGTCGCGATCGCGTTGCGCGAGCGCGTGGTCGAGCGTGAACGCACCCGCGAACACTCCGGAGCCCATCATCACGGGCACGAAGCGCGAGCCTTCCTCGTTGGTCCACACGGCGACCTCGAGCGGCGCACGCGTGCGCACGCCCGCGTCGTCGAGCGTGCGCAGCACTTCGAGGCCGGCGAGCACGCCGTAGTTGCCGTCGAACTTGCCGCCGGTCGGCTGCGTGTCGATATGGCTGCCTGTCGTCACGGGCGGCAGGTCGTCGCGTTCGCCCGCACGTCGCGCGAAGATGTTGCCGATCGCATCGATGCGTACCGTGCAGCCGATTTCCTTCGCCCACGCGACGAACAGGTCGCGCGCCTCGCGATCGAGTTCGGTGAGCGCGAGGCGGCACACGCCTCCCTTGTCGGTCGCGCCGATTCGCGCGAGACGCATCAGGCTGTCCCACAGCCGCGCGCCGTCGACGCGCAGGCCGGACGCCGTGGCGCCCTGTGTCGAATCCAGAACTTGCATCGATGGAATTCCTCGCAATGAACGGGCCCGGCGCTTACGCGACGCCGACACCCAGGTAACGGTCCTTCACCTCGTGATCGGCCGCGAACGCCGCGTTGCTGCCTTCGTAGACGATCACACCCTGTTCGATCACGAAGTGGCGGTCCGCAAGCTGCGTGCACACTTCGAGGTTCTGTTCGACGAGCAGGATCGCGACGCCGGCCGCCTTGATCTGCTTCAGCTGCGCGACGATCTCCTCGACGATCACCGGTGCGAGCCCTTCGACCGGCTCGTCGAGCATCAGGAGCCGCGGGTGGTTCATCAGCGCGCGGCCGATCGCGAGCATCTGCTGCTCGCCGCCCGACAACTGCGCGCCGCCGTTGCGGCGGCGCTCCTTCAGGCGCGGGAAGATCCGGTAGATGTCGTCGAGCTGCCACGGCGAATCGCGACGTGCGCCGAGCCGCAGGTTTTCCTCGACCGACAGCAGCCGGAAGATGCCGCGATGCTCGGGCACGAAGCACAGGCCGCATGCGGCGATCCGGTGCGCGGGCTGCCCGGACACCGGCCGGCCGGCGAACGTCACCGTCCCGCCGGTCGGCGCGACGACACCCGCGATCGTCTTGAGCGTGGTCGATTTGCCCGCGCCGTTGCGGCCGAGCAGCGTCACCGTCTCGCCTTCGTTCACGTTCAGCGAAATGCCCTGCAGCACGTGGCTCTTGCCGTAGCAGGCGTGAACCTCCTTCACGTCGAGCATCATGCGCGGCCTCCCGTGATCATGTTGCCGAGATACGCGCTGCGTACGCGCGCGTCGCCGCGAATCGCGTCGGGCTTGCCTTCGACCAGCACGCGCCCCTGCTGCATCACCGTGATCGTGTCCGAGATGTCCATCACGATTCCCATGTTGTGTTCGATCAGCACGACCGTGTAGTCGTCGCGCAGGCCGCGGATCAGCGCCTTCATGTCGTCGAGGTCGTCGATGCCCATGCCCGACGTCGGCTCGTCGAGGAAGATCGCGCGCGGCCGCGCCGCCAGCGCCATCCCGACCTCGAGCCGACGCTGCTGGCCGTGCGACAGCACGCCGGCCGCCGTGTCGGCGAAGCGCTGCAGGCCGAGCCGCTCGAGCACCTCGTCGACGATGCCGTCATGCGCGAGTGCGCCGCTCGGCGGCGTCCACGGATTCAGCGCGCGCCGCGATTCCACGCCCTGCGCGGCGACGCGCAGGTTCTCGCGCACGCTCAGGTTCGGAAACAGGCTCGTCACCTGGAACGAGCGTGCGATGCCGCGCCGCACGCGCTTGTGATCGGGTTCGCGCGACACGTCGTGACCATCGAACAGGATCGAGCCCGACGTGATCGGCAGCGTGCCGGTCAGCGTATGGAACAGCGTCGTCTTGCCGGCACCGTTCGGGCCGATCACCGAATGCACGGTGCGCGGCATGATCCGCAGATCGACGCCGCCCAGCGCCGTGAACTTGCCGTAGCGCTTGACGATGCCGCGCGCTTCGAGAATCGCTTCGCTCATTGCCGCTCCCTGGCCGTAGCCGCAGTACGATCGGCGCGCCGCAGCGATGCCGCGACGCGTTCGCCGAGTCCCCACAACCCGCGCTGCATGAACAGGCTGACCGCGATCAGCACGAGGCCGAGCAACAGCAGCCAGCGCGGCCACAGCGTCGACAGCCAATCCGCGAACAGCACGTAGAATGCCGCGCCGAGCACCGACGCGAACAGGTTGCCCGTGCCGCCGATCACCGTCATCACGAGGATCATCTCGCTCGTGTGATAGTCGATGTTCGACAGCGGCGCGATGCCCGTCATCAGCGCGTGCAGCGCCCCCGCGAGGCCCGTGACCGCGCCCGAGATCACGAACGCCGCGAGCTTGAAGCGCTGCACGTCGTAGCCGGCCGCCGCCGCGCGCGCCTCGTTGTCGCGAATCGCGAGCAGCGTCCGGCCGAACACCGAGCGCGATACGCGCAGCAGCAGCCAGAACACCGCGACGAACAGCACCGCGACGAAGCCGTAGTAGCGCCACGGCGAATCGAGCGGGACGAGCGGATGCCCGAATGCGGCGAGCGCGGGGCGCGGGATGTCGAGCAGCCCGTTGTCGCCGCCCGTCACATCCGGCGTCGTATACGCGAGGAAGTAGAACAGCTGCCCGAACGCGAGCGTCAGCATCACGAAGTAAGTGCCGCGCTGCCGGATCGAGAACCAGCCGACGAGCGCGGCCGCGACGGCGCCGAGCACGGTGGCCGCGACGAGCGCAGCCGTCACCGACCGGACGCCGTGCGTCAGGACCAGCCCCGCCGCGTAACTGCCGAGCCCGAAGAAGATGCCCTGCCCGAACGACAGCAGCCCCGTATAGCCGAGCAGCAGATTGCAACCGAGCGCGGCGAGCGCAAACACCAGCACTTCGGTCGCGAGCGAGCCCGAGCTCAGCGCCAGCGGCAGCACGCACGCGACGGCCACCGCGAGCCAGCCCTCCGGCCGCCGCAGCGCGCCGTGCCACGGCCGCGCGCGCGGCGAGGCTGCCGCCGCGGGCGGCAGCGGTTTCGACGATTCGATCATGCAGCCCTCCCCAGCAATCCGTTCGGACGCAGCAGCAGCACGGCCGCCATCGCGACGTAGATCATCAGGCGCGCGCCTTCCGGCCACAGCGTGCTCATCAGGCTCTGCACGATGCCGACCAGCAGCCCGCCGACGAGCGCCCCGAGAAAATTCCCCATCCCGCCGACGACGACCACCACGAACGCGACGCCGAGCGCCTCGATGCCCATGAACGGATCGACGCCGCGGATCGGTGCCGCGAGCACGCCGGCGAGCGCGGCGGTGGCCGCGCCGAGCGCGAATACGAGGCTGAACACGCGCGTCACGTTGATACCGAGCAGCGACACCATCTCCGTCGATTCGCTGCCCGCGCGCACCGTACTGCCGAGCCGCGTGCCTTCGAGCACCCACCACAGCAGTCCGGCAAGCACGGCCGTGAACGCGATCACGAACAGCCGGTATTTCGGGTAGACGAAGCCGCCCCAGATCACGACGCCGTTCAGCGCGTCGGGCGGCGGCACGTTGTCGCCGAGCGGGCCCCAGGCGAGGATCGCGCACTCCTGCAGCACGAGCGCGAGCCCGACGGTCGCGAGGATGTGGAATTCATGCTGTTGCGCATACACGTGACGCAGCACGAGCTTCTCGACGATCCACGCGAACGCGCCGACGACGAGCGGCACGACCGCGAGCGCAACCCAGAAGTTGGCCGACCATTGCAGCGCCTGGTAGCAAAGGTACGCACCGAGCAGATAGAACGCACCGTGAGCGAAGTTCACGAAGCGCAGCAGGCCGAACACGATCGACAGGCCGACGGCGAGCAGGAAATACAGCATGCCCACGCCGATGCCGTTGACGATCTGCAGCAGATAGACGTTCATGGCTTCCGTACCGGAAAGGAGTGAAACGGACGTCCGCGGCGCGCGACGGCCGCGAATGCGCGCATCGCGTTACGCGAGCTTGCACCCCGTCTTGTCGACGGACAGGAACGATTGACCCGAGCTGACGATATCCGCGTAGTCGTCCGCGTTCTTCATCCGGCTCTTCGGCTTGCCCTTCAGCAGGTAGTAGTTCTTCAGCACCTGGTGGTCGCCCTTGCGGATTTCCTCCGGGCCCGTGAGACCGTCGTACTTCATGCCTTCCATCGCCGCGACGACCTTCTTCGGATCGGCGCTGCCGGCCTTCACCATCGCGTCGAGCAGGATCTTCGAGCAGATGTACGAACCGGCGAGGCTGTAGTTCGGGTTCGCCTTGAACGCGGCGTTCGCCCGCTTCACGAAGTCGCGATTCAGCGGCGAATCGATGCCGTGCCAGTACTGCGCGCCGAAATACACGCCGTCGCAGATGTCGGGGCCGAGCGCCTCGAACTGCTCGAGGCCCGATGCCCACGCAAGCAGGATCGTGCAGTTGCGCTTCATCCCGAAGCTGACGGCCTGGCGCAGCGTGTCCGACGATTGCGAGCCGAAGTTCAGGATCAGCAGCACGTCCGGTTGCGCGGCCGCCGCGTTCGTCAGGTAGCCGCTGAACTCCTTCTCGGCGAGCGAGTGGTAGCTGTTGCCGACATGCTCGATGCCTTTCTCCTTGAAGATCGCCTTCGCGGCGGACAGCAGGCCCTCGCCGAACACGTATTGCGGCGTGATCGTGTACCAGCGCTTCGCTTTCGGCAGCATCTGGAGCAACGGCCGCACCGTCTGCTCGATCGCGCCGAAGGTCGGCACCGACCAGCGGAACGTCGCATCGTTGCAGTCCTTGCCGGTCAGTTCGTCCGCGCCCGCCGTCGTGATGAACACGCCGCCTGCCTTCTGGACTTCCTTGCCCATCGCCAGCGATTCGGACGACAGGATGCCGCCCGCGAAAAAGCGGGCCCCCTTCTGCTGCGCGATTTCCTGCACGCGCCGCACGGCGGTCGCGGGCTTGCCCTCGGTGTCGAGTGCCGTATACGCGAGCGGCGCACCGAGCACCTTGCCGTATTGCCTGACGGCGAGCTGCATGCCGAGATCGGCGTACTTGCCATTGGCGGCGAACGGCCCCGACATCGGCACCGGGCAGGCAAGCTGGATGGTCGAACCCTGCGCGAATGTGGCACGGGACGACATGCTGCCGAGCGCACCCGGCACGGCCGACAGCGCGGCCAGTTTCAACAGTTCTCGGCGATTCAAGTTGACGCTCCTGATAAAGGGGGACACACGATGCGACCGACTGCCAAACCCAAACCGTATCCACGCCCTGCAGGATGCGCGTTGCCGGTTGATCCTATTTATCATGATAAATAGGATCAACCTGATGCTAGAGTTGATCAAAATTGGTGTCAATCAGGCAAAATTCCGTACCCCGCGCCCGAACGGATCGTCGACGACGATGTGGCGCGCAGTCAGACAAAGGAGTCTTGAAGATGGTCATGGACCGAGCCAGGGCGGGCCTCGCGGTCGAAATCAAGCAGCCGAAGCGGGCGGATCTCGTCGCCGAGGAGATCAAGCGGCTGATCACCGAGAAGGATCTGAAACCGGGCGACCGCCTGCCGCGCGAGGCGGAACTGCAGCAGCTGTACGCGGTGAGCAAGAGCACGATCCGCGAGGCGCTGAAGTCGCTCGAGGTGCAGGGGCTCATCAAGGTCACGACGGGGCCGTCGGGCGGCGGGATGGTCGTCGAGGTGCCGCTCGACCGCACGCTGCAACTCCTGCAGAACTACCTGTTCTTCAAGGACGTGACGATCGACGACATCTACACGGTGCGCAAGCTCCTCGAACCCGAGCTGGCGGCGGGCGCCGTGCCGCACCTGACCGAGCGCGACTTCGCGGCGCTGGAGGCGAACATCGCGTGCTGCGACGGCGCGTCGGGCGTGCACGACCGCGGCCACATGCTGCGCCAGCGGCAGGAGGACACGACGTTCCACGACATCCTCGCGGCCGCGAACCCGAACCCCTTCCTGCGCTTCAGCTGCGAGCTGATCAACGAGATGATCCGGCAGCTGATCGAGTTCAGGAACGATACGCCGCTCGCGGAGCACAAGCGCTTCGGCGAAGCGAACGTGTCGATCCACAAGGAAATCCTGCTGGCCGCGCGAGCGCGCGATGCCGAGCGCGTACGTGCGCTGATGGTCGAGCACATGACCGAGGCGCCAAAGCACGTGAAACGGATGAAAGGGAAGCTGCGCGGGCGCTTGATCCTCGACTCCGAAATCCGCAGGCGGGCCGCCGCGCCCGTTCCGGGCGCCGACGCGGCCGCGGCGGATGGCGAGGACAACTGACTGTCGGCACACGCGAAGCCGGCTCGCGACAAAAGCCGACCGTCCGGCGACGGTCGGCCAGCGCCGCTCACGCGTACCCCGTCGTGCCTTTCGTCTCCAGATATTCGACGAGGCCGAACTCCGCATACTCGCGGCCGTTGCCCGAACGCTTGTAGCCGCCGAACGGCGCGGCCGGGTTCCACGCCGGATAGTTGATGTGCACGTTGCCGACGCGCAAGCGCGCCGCGATGCGGCGGGCGCGCTCGAGATCCTTCGTCTGCACGTAAGCCGCGAGCCCGTAGACCGAATCGTTCGCGAGCGCCACGGCTTCATCCTCGGTCCGGTAGGTCAGGATCGACAGCACCGGCCCGAAGATCTCCTCGCGCGCGATCGTCATGTCCGGCGTGACGTTCGAGAACACCGTCGGCTTCACGTAGAAGCCGTCGCGGAGCCCGTCCGGACGGCCGGGCCCGCCCGCGACGAGCGTCGCGCCCTCGTCGATGCCGCTCCGGATCAGCTGCTGGATGCGGTCGAACTGCGTGCGGCTGACGACCGGCCCGATGCCCGTTTCCGGCGAACGCGGATCGCCGACGACGGTGCGCGCAGCCTCATCGCGCGCCGCCGCCTCGGCCGCGGCCAGCTGATCGACGTGCACGAACATCCGCGTCGGCGCGTTGCACGACTGTCCGCTGTTGCTGAAGCAGCTGCGCGCGCCGCGCGTGACGGCATCCTCGATGTCGGCATCGGGCAGGATCAGGTTCGGACTCTTGCTGCCGAGTTCCTGATGCACGCGCTTCACGGTATCGGCCGCGGCCTTCGCGACTTCGACACCGGCACGCGTCGAGCCCGTAAACGACACCATGTCGACGTCCGGATGCCGCGACAGCGCATCGCCGACCTCATGCCCGTAGCCGTGCACGAGGTTGAACACGCCCGGCGGCACGCCGGCTTCGTGCAGGATCTCCGCGAACAGGATCGCGCTGAACGGCGCGATCTCGCTCGGCTTGAGCACCATCGTGCAGCCCGCCGCGAGCGCCGGCGCGACCTTGCAGACGATCTGGTTGATCGGCCAGTTCCAAGGCGTGATCAGCGCGCACACACCGATCGGCTCGTGCGACACCAGCAGCGAATCGGTCTGCGTGCTGAACCGGAATGACTGCAGCGCGCGGATCGTCTGTTCGAGATGCGCGGTGCCGACCGCGGCCTGCATCGCGCGCGCGAACGCGATCGGCGCGCCCATCTCCTGGCTGATCGTGCGCGCGACTTCGTCGTAGCGGCGCCGGTAGATCTCGAGCACGCGCTGCAGCAGCGCGACGCGCGCGTCGACCGTCCAGCGCGAATACGCGTCGAATGCCCGCTTCGCCGCGCCGACCGCGCGGTCGACGTCGGCCGACCCGCCGATCGCGAGCCGCGCATACGGCTTCGCGGTCGCCGGATCGATCACGTCGATCGCGCGCGCATCGGCCGGATCGCACCACTGTCCGACGATATAGCTCTGTTGTGAGGTTCGCATCGAAGGCTCCTGGAATGACGAACGGTGCTGCCGCGCTCAGCGCGTCGCCCGCGCGTAAGTGTCGGCGAGAATGTCGCGGATCTTCGCGACGAACCACACGATCTCGTCGCGCGACATCACGAGCGGCGGCGAGAACTGCACGATCGGCGTGCCTTCGTGGTCGACGCCCGCGCGGCACAACAGCCCGGCTTCGAAGATCGCGGGCGCGAGCAGCGTCGACACGAACGTCTGCGCGCTGATGCCGGCCGCCCAGCGGCGCGCGGCCTTGTCGGTCACGAGTTCGAGCGAGTAGTGGTAGCCGTCGCCGCGCACGTCGCCGACACACGGCAGCTCGAGCAGGCCGTCGAGCGTCTCGCGGAACACCGCCTCGTTGGCGCGGACGTTCGCGAGCACGCCTTCGCGCTCCATGATCGTCAGGTTCGCGAGCGCTGCCGTGCACGCGACCGGATGGCCGCCGTAGGTCGCGCCGTGCAGGAACATCTGCTGCGGGCCGGCGAGCACGGTGTCGACCACCGTGTCGCTCGCGATCACGCCGCCGAGCGGCACGTAGCCCGACGCTATCCCCTTCGCGAACGTGATGAGGTCCGGTTTCAGCCCGTAACGCGTCGACCCGAAATATTCGCCGAGCCGGCCGAACCCGCAGATCACTTCGTCGGCCACGAGCAGCATGCCGTGCCGGTCGCACAGCGCGCGCAGCCCCTGCGCATAACCGGCCGGCGGCGTCAGGCTGCCGCCCGCGTTCTGCAGCGGCTCGACGACGAGCGCGGCGACGGTGTCCGGCCCTTCCTGGACGATCAATGCTTCGATCTCGTCGAGCAGATGGCGCGTGAACTGCGCTTCGGTCTCGCCTTCCGGCCGCCCGTAGCGCTTCGTGTTGCTCACGTGCCGCACGCCCGCCATCAGCGGCTCGAAATGCTTGCGGAAGTTGGTCATCCCGTTCAGCGCGAGCGCGCCGAACGACGTGCCGTGATACGCGACGCGCCGCGCGATGAACTTGCGCCGCTGCGGCTCGCCGCGCGCCTGGTGATACTGGCGCACCAGCTTGATCGCCGATTCGTTCGACTCCGAGCCGCTCGACGTGAAGAACACGCGGTTCAGGCCGTCCGGCGCGAGCGCCGCGAGCTTGTGCGCGAGGCGGATCGCCGGTTCGTGGCCGTAGCCCCAGTTGGTCGCGAACGGCAGCCGCACCATCTGCTCGCGGATCGCGTCGCCGATCTCCGCGCCGTGGCTGTAGCCGACCTGCACGCAGTACAGCCCGGCGAGCCCGTCGAAGTAGCGCTTGCCGTTGCGATCGACGAGCCAGCAGCCTTCGCCGCGGTCGAACACCGTCAGCGCGTGGTCGCGATACGCATCGGCATGCGTGAAGTGCATCAGCAGATGGCGCTTGCCGAGCGCCTGCAGGTCCGCATCGAGATTGACGTCAATACCGTTCATGGGTCATTCCTCCTTCAGGGATCCGAGACCGGCGGCCCGCAGCCGGAAGCCGCCGGCCGGTCATTCAGTTCATCGACAGCGTCGGCGCCGGGCGCGTGAAGCCGCGCGTGAGCCACAGCAGCTGGCACAGCCCGATCACGAGCCAGCCGATGCCGACGTAGAAGGTCTGGCGCGACAGGCCCGACCACAGCCAGACGTTCATCGCGAAGCCGAGCGCCGGCACCGCGCCGAACCTGATCCAGCCCGCGAAGCGGCGATGTTCCGGGCGGCCGAGATAGCTGCGCATCACGCACAGGTTCACGACCGCGAACGCGACGAGCGCGCCGAAGCTGATCATCGTCGACGCGAGATCGAGCGAGATGAACAGCGCGGACAGCGACACGACACCGACCGCGAGCGTCGCGCGCACCGGCGTGCGCAACCGTGCATGCAGGTGGCCGAACACGCGCTCGGGCAGCACCCGGTCGCGGCCCATCGCGAACAGCACGCGCGTGACGCTCGCCTGGCCGGCCATCGCGCTCGCGAAACAGCCGGCCACGTAGACCGCGACGAACAGCGCCGACAGCGTGCCGCCGCCGATGCGCCGCATCAGTTCGAGGCTGGCCGAATCGAGATCCTTGAACGCATGCCAGTCGGGGAACACCACCTGTCCCGCATACGCGATCAGCATGAACAGCAGGCCGCTCGCGAGCGTGCAGAGCAGGATCGCGCGCGGCACCGTGCGGCGCGGCTCGCGCGTTTCCTCCGACAGCGTCGACACCGCATCGAAACCGAGGAACGACAGGCACAGGATCGCGGACCCGGCGAAGATCGCCCGTGCGTCGTCCGACGACGGCAGCGCGAGCGTCGGCGCCAGCCCCTCGCCGCTCGCGACATGCGCGGCCGCCGCGACGAAGACCGCGATGAACACGAGCTGGCTCGCGATCAGGATCAGGTTCACGCGGTTGACGAGCCGGATGCCGACGATGTTCAGCCCGGTGACCAGCGCGATGCTCGCGACGATCCACACGCTGGCCGGCACGGCCGGGAACAGCTGTTTCATGTAGATGCCGATCGCGAGGTAGCTGATCATCGGGATGAACAGGTAGTCCATCAGCAGCGCCCAGCCGACCATGAAGCCGGCCGAGGTGCCGAAGTTGCGGCTCGCGAACGTATAGGCGGAACCGGCACTCGGCATCAGCCGCGCCATGTGGCCGTAGCTGCGCGCGGTCAGCAGCATCGCGACCAGCGTGACCGCATACGCGATCGTCAGGTGTCCGTTGGTTTCGCGCGTGACGATCCCGTAGGTCGTGAACACCGTCATCGGCAGCATGTATGCGAGGCCGAAGATCACCAGCGTGAACAGCCCGAGCGAATGCGCGGCGCGTGGCTCCGCGTCGGCGTACCCGTCCGTGCGTGCCCGCACGTCGTCTGTCGCGGCGCTGGGCGTGCGCTGCTCCGGCCTGGTGTCTTTCATGCTGTCCTCACGTGGCGTGGTCCATGACATCAACACTCGTCTCGTCGGCAATGCGGGCAGTGCAGGCACTGCAGGCATTGCGCGATCCGGAAACGAGTGTGGTGCGCCAAAAAATCGACGACGAATGAGAAAAGCGGACGTAATCGGGGGATATTTCCGGACGCGTGGCGGGCGGCCGCCCCCCGCTGATGCGGGCCCTCTGGCGTTTCGCGGACATTCCGGCTATGTTCTACGCGAACCCGTTGCCGCCCCTCGCCATGGACAGCAAGTCCCATCGACCCCAAAGCCGCGCCGAACGCAGCCTGCGTTCGGCGCTCGGCCTCGCGCGTCCGGCCGGACGCCAGGAAGACATTCCCGCCACCGTGCACGCGATCGCGGTCGCGCTCGACGAATGCCGCGTCCGGCACATCGACGGCGCCGCGCTGCTCGCGGGCACCGGCCTCGGCGCGGCCGAAGTCGCGTCGCCGAACCTGCACGTGAATCGCGGCCAGGAGCAGCGTTGCTTCCGCAACCTGCTGCGCTGCAGCGGCGTACCGTCGATCGGCCTGTCGATCGGCGCGCGGCTCCATGTGTCGACGCTCGGCCTCGCCGGTTACGCGATGCTGATCAGCGGCTCCGTGATGCAGGCGTTCCGGTGCATGAGCCAGTTTCCGCTGTTCATGGGGCTGTATTTCGACGTGCGCGTGCACGCGCACGCGGACGGGATGAGCGTGACGATCGGCCGCTACAACGGCGAACCCGACCTCGAGGTGTTCCAGACCGACATGTGCCTGTCGAGCCTGCGCCTGATCGTGTCCGATCTGGTCGGCAAGCCGGTATGGCCCGCGCAGCTGCATCTCGCCCGCCGCACGCCGCGCAACGGCGCGGACTACGCACGCCACTTCGACTGCCCGGTCACGTTCAATGCGGGCGAGAACCGGCTCGTGTTCACGAGCGTGAACGGCACGGAAGCCCCGCGGCTCGCGAACGAAGTCAGCTTCAATGCGCTGCACGGGCAATGCGAAGCGCTCGAACGGCAGTGGGCCGCGTCGGTCGGCACGCGTTTCGCCGATCGCGCGAAGGAGTTGATGGCGCGCGACCTCGCGCGCTTCAAGTCGATGACGTCGCTCGCGAACGCGCTGCACCTGACCGAGCGCACCTTGCGACGCCGGCTCGACAAGGACGGCATCACGTTTCAGTCGCTGCTCGACGACGTGCGTCGCCAGGAGGCGGTGCGGCTGCTCGAAGAACCGGCGCTGAGCGTGGCCGCGATCGCGGAGCGGCTCGGCTACAGCGAGCCGCGCAGCTTCCGCCATGCGTACCGGCGCTGGACCGGCAAGACGCCGCGCGCGGGCGCGAACGACTGAAATCGCGCGGCGCGCGAACGTCAGCCACTCCGCGCCGTACCGGCACTTCCCGGCCTCGTCATGGGCAACGCGCGCCCGTGCAAAGGCAAGGCGAAAAACGCCTGCCCTTGAACTTCACTTAAAGGTTACGGTTTGCCTCGGCAAGCGTATCGAGGCCATGGGTATGTGTCCTGCCATCCGACAAAATGGCGGCGCGTCGATTCCTATCGACCCGGACGCGTGCGCCACGCGCTCAAAGCACCTCGAAACGCAACCCGGCATGACGCACGAGGCGCTCGACGAAGCGCTCGTCGAACATCGTCGCGGGCGTCCAGAAGCCGCCGCCGCGCCCGGTCTTCTCGCCGTCGCGGCTGCAATCCAGCGCGAGGCTGAGCGCGGCCTGGCCCAGCATCTTCCCGGTCGAACCGTAGCCCGGATCGCGATCGCCGGTGACTTTCACGCGCAGCGTCCGCCCGTCGTCGGCGCGCCCGAAGAAGCGCAGATCGAAACGGCCGGCCAGCTGCGCGGCGACGCTCGGCCCCTCGCCGGGCTTCGGCAGCAGGAAGCGCTCCATCAGGCTGCGCGCCGGCTTGACGAGAACGCCCGCCATGAACGCGCCGAGGCCGGCCATCATCGCGAGCGCGGCGAGGCGGCCCTTGAAACCCGTGCCCGTGATGACCGCTTCGTCATACGCGAACCGGCTGCCGTACGCGTCGTCCGCGAGCGCGTTCGAGCGATGCACGACGCGCTCGTTGATGGCCGCCATCACGAACGGCGCAATCCACGTGCCGCCGTCGCGATCGAATTCCGCCGACCGGACCGCGTGCTGCCGCACCGTAAAGCGATGATCCTTCGGACACAGCGCATACGGATCGAGCAGTTCGCGGCGCAACGCGGGATCGGCCGCGGCTTCGCGCACGACGTTGATCACGCTCGCGACCGTTCCGCCCGACGCGCCGCCCTTCAGCGTCTTCACGCGCATCTTCACCTGCGTGGCCGGCCGGCCCCACTGCCGCCGCGCGTGCTGCTGCAGGAACAGGACGCCGATGTCCGACGGCACCGAATCGAAACCGCAGCAATGCACGATGCGCGCGCCCGATTGCCTGGCCGCCGGTTCGTACCGTTCGATCATCCGCTTGATCCACTGCGTCTCGCCGGTGAGATCGCAGTAGTCCGTGCCGGTCTGCGCGCAGATCCGCACCAGCGGCTCGCCATACAGTGCGTACGGCCCGACGGTCGACACGACGACGCGCGTGCGCTCGCACAACGCACGCAACCGCGCTTCGTCGGCGGCATCGGCCACGATGATCGGCAGCGCCTGCCACGCTGCGCCCAGCGCGTCCCTGACCTGCCGGAGCTTCGCCTCGGAGCGGCCGGCAATCGCCCAGCGCAGCGATTCTCCGCTGGCCGACAGGTATTCGGACAGGTAGCGCGTCAGGATCTGCCCGACGAAGCTGGTGGCACCGAATACGACGAGATCCAGATCACGGGTCGGCTGGGTCATCGATGTTTCCTCCGAAACGGGTTGGTTACGAGCAGCCGGATTCATCGAACGGGTTCATCGAACGCTCCCCAATGGCGTCGGCAGATTCAGCACCAGCTGGGCATCCTTGACCACGTCGAACCGCACGATGGTGGATACACCGAGCCCGTCGAGCAGCTGGCTCAGCGGCCCGCCGTGCCGCACCAGCTCGATGCCGCGCGGCAACACGCGCTGTGCGAACGATAGCGTGTTGGTCTGCACCGAACTCTGGTGCCACACGCCGTCGACGAGATTGACCATGGTATTCGTGCCCATCCGCGACTGCGACGGCACGTCGATCAGCGCGGGCGACGGTGCGTTCAGCGTCAGGTCCGGCCGGCCGTCCATCCCGGCGATCCGCGCGCTCACGCGTGCGCCGATGTTCATGTCGATATCGGCGAGCCATTTGGGCAGCTGATAGCCGTGCACGCCGCGCACCCGCGCGATTTCCGTGGTAACGGGCAGCGCCAGCACATGCGCGAAGAAGCTCCGGCGCCGCATCGCGTCGAGCAGCTCGAGCGCATGCGAGCCGCGCGCACCCGGCCGGCGAATCACGACCGCGACGGACACCTCGTCATACGGATCGTTGTCGCAGACCGAATACGAAAAGAACGTCAGCGCGACCAGCCCGTAACCGGGAAATGCGCGCAGCGGTTCGAGCGGCACCGGCAGCGTGGTACGCAGGCGCTCGAGCGGCGCGAGAAACAGCACCTGGATGCTGCTGGAGCGATAGTAGAAATTTGGCGCCCAGGTCGGACCGACGCGCGACGCAACCTGACGCTTCGGGATCCGACAGAAAAAATCGATGTTCCCGGCGGCGGGATCGCACGCGACCGCGTCGAGATCCGGATTCATCCGGAACCGGTCGTAGTACCCGCCTTCGGGCACATCGACCTTGTGGGGCCCGAATTCGACCTGTGTAAAGCGCCTGTCCATCTGCGTTGCCTCTCGTCGAAGATTGATCGTCGCAGGCAACGTGCGGGCCTGCCGATTCACTGCCGTCAGCAGGCACTCTAAGATTCAACTCGACTTCAAGGTCAAGGCCTCGACTAGAGGAAGCGGTCGGAACGCGCGGCCGCGATGTGATCGGCCGCGACATAGCCGAACGTCATCGCGGGCCCGATCGTCGAGCCGGGGCCTGGGTAGGTCTTGCCCATCACGGCCGCCGACGTGTTGCCGAGCGCATAGAGGCCGTCGATCACCGAACCGTCGGAACGCAGCACGCGCGCATGCGCATCGGTACGCAAGCCGCCCTTCGTGCCGATCTCGCCCGGGTCGACCCGCAGCGCATAGAACGGCGCACGCTCGATCGGCCCGAGGCATGGATTCGGCTTCGACGACGCATCGCCGTAGTAGCGATCGAACAGGTTGCCGCCCTTGCCGAATTCGGTATCGATGCCGGTGAGCGCGTAACCGTTCATCCGCTCGACCGTCTGCGCGAGCCCCCGCGCATCCACGCCGATCTTCGCGGCCAGCTCGGCCAGCGAGCCCGCGCGATAGATGACCGAGTCGAGCCAGCCGGGCGGGATTCTGCTGTCCGGCTGCACGCTGCCCGGCAGCAGCACGCCGCACGGATAACGCTTGCGATATTCGGCATCGAAGATCAGCCACGCGGGCACGTTGGCCTGCGTGTTCGCATGGTCCGCATACATCGCGTGGATCACGTCCGGATACGGCGCCGATTCGTTGACGAAGCGCCGCCCGAGCCGGTTGACCATCACGCAGCGCGGCGCCGAGCGCTCGACGAACAGCCCGCGCTGCTTCTCCTCGCCCGGCACGCGCACCGTCGGCACGCCCCAGACGAAGCCCATCAGCGCGACGTCGGCCCCGAGCGCGAGCCCCGCGCGGATGCCGTCGCCGGTGTTGATCGGCGGCGCCGCGCTCCACTCGGCGCGCGTCGGCTTCGGCAGGTATTGGTCGCGCATCGCCTGGTTCGCCTCGAATCCGCCGCACGCGAGCACGACGCCATGCGTCGCACGGATGCCGAACGGCCGGCCGTCGCGCTCGACGACCACACCGTTCACGCGTGCGCCGTCGGTGTGCAGCGAGCGCATCGGCGTTGCGAGCCACAGCGCGATGCCGCGCTGCTCGAGCGCTGCGCGCAGGCTCGCGACGAGCGCATTGCCGAGCGTCAGGCGCCGGTCGCGCGGCGTGCGGCGCCGCCATTTGAAATCGGTGGCATAGCGCAGCATCAGGCGCACGGCGAGCCGCAGCCAGCCGCGCTCCTTCGCGAGGATCGTGTGCGCCTCGATCTGCGTCATCGCGATGCGCCCGCCGATCAGCGTCGCCGGCGAAGGCGCGCGCAACGTGTCGAAATGCGCGCCGAGACGCGCGGCATCGAACGCCGCCGGCTCCATCGTCCGGTAGCCGGGCTTGCCGCCCTTGCGGTCCGGGTAGTAGTCGGGATAACGCGGCACCGCATTGAACCGCGTGTGCGCGTGCTTCGCGAGATACGCGACCATCTTCGGGCCGTTGTCGAGATACGCATCGATGCGCTGCGCGTCGAAATCCTCGCCGACCACGTCGCGCAAATACATGATTGCTTCGTTATACGAATCGCTTCCGCCAAGCGCGGCGATCTGGTCGTTGCACGGAATCCAGATGCCGCCGCCGGACACCGCCGTGGTGCCGCCATAGACGGTGCTCTTCTCGACCACCAGTACCGACAGCCCCTGGTCATGCGCGCGCAGCGCCGCCGTCATCGCGCCCGCCCCGGAACCGACCACCACCACGTCGTACGTGGCGTCGCCGAACGAATCGTGTCGATCGTCGTACATGATCGCCTCCGCTCAGATCGTGGCAAGGCAGCTTGCCGCATCGGCCGGCACGTCGGCGAGCTGGCGCCAGGCGCCGTGCTCGCCGCGGTATTCGTGCACCTCGACGCTCGCGTGCCGCGCGGGCAGCTCGCCCACGTCCGTGTAGAACTGCTGGTACCACTGGCGCAGCCGATAGATCGGGCCGTCGCCTTCGCACAGCAGCGGATTGTCGACGCGCGTCTTGTGGTCCCAGATCGCGACGTCCTCGCGAAATGCCGACTGCGCGGCCAGCACGTAGCCGTCGACCATCGCGCGATTCTGTTCGTCCGTCAGCGCCGGATTCTTCTCGACCATCACGCCGAAGCGCAGCTCGAAGCTGTTCGTATCGATCGGCACGTGGCTGTTGAGCAGGATCGACCTGAGCGGCTGCCCGTGCGCTTCGCCCGTCATCAGCGTGACGTGGTATGCCGGGCCGAAGTAGGCCGAGTCGGCCGTCAACCCGCCGCTGCCGGCCAGCCGCGTGCTGCCGCCGCGCAGCTTCTGGTAGGCCACCGGGCCCGCGAACGTGTTGCAGAAGTAGTCGATCGGCGCGCCATGCACGGGGCCGAAGTGCGCCATGTCGGACTGGTTGTCGATCAGCTCGCGGCAGTTCGTGTCGATCACCCACTTGACGATCGCCCAGTCGCTCCACGCATCGGAGAAGCACGCGTCGATGCGCGGAATCTCGACCGCCGGATCGGGCCCATTGCCCTCCGGATCGTTCCACACGAACAGCAGGCGGTTCTGCTCCATCACCGGCCACGACTTGATGCGCGCCTTCGGCGGGATGCGCTGCGAATACGGAATCGCAGTGCAGGTGCCGTCGCCGGCCCACGACCAGCCGTGAAACGGACACACGAGCGCGTTGCCGTCGACGTGGCCGCGCCCGAGGTCGGCGCCCATGTGCGGGCAGTAGCCGTCGAGGATTCGCAACTGCCCGTCCTCGCCCTGGAACACCGCCACGCGCGTGCCGAAGATCGACAGGCCGTGCGCGCGGCCGTCGCGGTAGTCGTCGGCGAGCCCGAGGCAATGCCAGCCGCGCGCGTAGCGCGCGTCGATGGGGGCGGCATGAATCCGGTGAACGGGATGCCGGCTGGCCGGCGCGGATGATTCGGTCATGGATCGTCTCCTTCCAGTCGAAAGGCGCAGCCCTGCACCTGCGTGGCGGACCTTGCCGGGAATATGCCGGGCGGGTCGATGCACCCGGCGCTATGTCACAAAGCATTTATTTTGTGACGCATAATGGCACAAATTCCATTTTTGTGACAACGTATGCGAAAATTCCGAACCGACGCATTCGGTCGGCTCATCGGCACACGCCGCGCAACGCACGGCAACGAGGAAAGGTATGGATCGGCAACTGCGCTGGGGCGACGCCAGCAGGATGGACAGCGTCAACGACGGGCGAAGCGCGATCCTGCGCGCCACGCTCGACGCGATGATCGAGCACGGGATCGACCGTTTGTCGATCGACGACGTCGCACGCCGCGCGAACATTTCGCGGCGCACGCTGTACCGCTACTTCGGCACGAAGAAAGAGCTGATCCAGGGCGTGATCGGCATCCAGAACGCCGAGTTCTTCGACGAGATGCAGCGCGCGCTCACCGCCTTCGAGCACGACTTCGAGGCCTACTGCGAAGAGAGCGTGTGCTTCGCGGTGCGCTATCGCGACCGTCATCACGGCGGCTTTCACCACAACTATCTGGCCACGAGCCTGTCCACCGACGTGTTCGGCTACATCGTCGAGAACATCGCGCCGATGTGGCAGCGCGTGCTCGAAAAGCCGTACCGTGAATACGTCGCCGTGCACGGCGCGCGGGTGCCCGCGCTCGACGACATCATCGCGCTGATCGGCCGTATCGGGCTCGCGTACTGCCTGGTTCCGACTGACGAGCAGGCGATGCGCGCGCAGATGCGCATCCTGTGGACGTTCCAGCGCGAGCCGGCCGGCAAGCCGGTCGCGGCCCGGATGAAGGCCGCGCGCTGAGCGGCGGCGCCCGCGCGATGTCGCGCAGCCCGGCCGATACCATCCGATACCGGCCTCGAACATTTCAACTCACACCGGACTACCCCATGACGACCTGCGGAGTTTCCGTCTCCGGCCGAACGCTCGATCGCGCCGACCTGCTGCTTCTCGTCGAAGGCTCGCCTGCGCCGCTTCGTCTCGAAGACTGCGATCTCGAAGGTGCGGACCTGTCGCGGCTCGATTTGCGCGGCGTGCGATTCGAGCGCTGCGCGCTCGCGGAAGCGTCGTTCGTCGGCGCGACGCTCGCGCAGACCGCGTGGATTCGCTGCCGCGCGCGCCAGACGAGCTTCGCGTCGGCCGACCTCGAGGACGCGCAGTTTCAGTCCTGCGATCTCAACAACACGAACTGGCGCCGCAGCAAGCTCGGCTCGGCGCGCTTCGACGAATGCAGGCTGACCGGCGCCGACTTCGAGGAATGCAAGTCGCTCGGCATCGAATTCGCGAACACGTTGCTGGTCGGCGCGAGCCTGCGCCGCTTCTCGTTCCGGAAAACGCGGCTCGTGGCGCTCGACTTCTCGGATGCCGATCTCGCCGGCACGGACTTTCGCGACGCCGTGTTCGAAGGCGGCAGCCTGCGCAACGCGCATCTGAACGACGCCCGGTTCGAGGGGGCCGACCTGCGCGACGTGGAGCTCGGCGGCACGCCGAAGCTGCTCGCGTCGGGCGTGCTGCGCGGCGCGACCATCTCGTATGACCAGGCCACGATGCTGATCGAGAATCTGGGGATCCGGGTCGCCTGACGACCGCACGCGCGTTGCTTCGCCCCGCGGCCGACATGCGCGACGCCGGCCGCGAACCGCGCATGTCGCATGTGCTGCCGGCAATCTGTCGAATATTCTCATCACTTCGACCGCATCCCGAACGGCACACGTCACGCACGCCCTTGCGCTCACGCTCGACGACCCGATCCGTCGACGCGCGAATCACTAGGGAAAATCCGGAGACATCCTTACAGCGATTTACCTGATGATTCACAGGAACGCGATATTTCGGCGATTTCGCTTTGCATCATGCTTTCGTTTTGCTTGACGATCCCGCTGCCGCCGCGCGGCAAATGCGGCGATCGACATGTGAAACGGCCAGCGTCCGCGAGTCGCCAGGTGTTCAATACTTTCAACAACCCGGTCGAGAGCAATCGTGAGAATCCGTGGCCCGCTGGTGCGGTGGAGACGAGGCGATGCGCGCAACGTGCGTGCATCGATCTCGTCCACCGGCGACAGTGACCGCCGGCAAAGTCCTCGCCTGCATCTGTCGATCTACACCATCCTGTCCCGCCGTTCCGTCCGCCGTCACAACGCCGTCGCCGCGCGCGCATACGTCGCGATCCACACCGACGACGTGGCGTCGCTGCTGCCTTAGCGCGCCCCCTCCGTTCCGTTCGACCTGCACATCGTGTCGCGTGACTCGCGACAGGATCGGCTCGCGTTGCGTGTCGGCACGATTCGCTGCGTAGACCTAACGGACTCCTGATCATCATGCACCGCCGGCGTTCGTTTCGAGCGCCGGCCGGTTGCACACGTCCATCCCTTGAACCGTGGCGCGGCGAGCAGCCAACCGCCGAGCCTCCCGATACGAACGACAAGCCATGCAACTCCGCACCCTTCGCCGCACCATCGCAACCGCCGCCATGATGTCCGTCGCGGGCATCGCCTCCTTCGTCACTACGCACGCCCAGGCCGCCGGCGAGCTGAACATCTACAACTGGTCCGACTACATCGCGCCGGACACGATTCCGAATTTCCAGAAGCAGACCGGCCTGCACGTGCGCTACGACAACTACGACAGCGACGACACGCTGCAGGCGAAACTGCTGTCGGGCAACTCCGGCTACGACATCGTCGTGCCGACGTCGAACTACATGGCCAAGCAGATCCAGGCAAACGTCTACCAGCCGCTGGACAAGACGAAGCTGCCGAACCTGTCGAACCTCGATCCGCTGCTGATGAAGATGGTCGCCGATGCCGATCCGGGCAACCAGTACGGCGTGCCGTGGGCGTATGGCACCGACGGCATCGGCTACAACGTGCAGGCGGTGAAGAAGGCGCTCGGCGACAAGGCGCCGGTCGACAGCTGGGCGCTGGTATTCGACCCGGCCAACATGGCGAAGCTGAAGAGCTGCGGCGTATCGTTCCTCGACCAGGCCGTCGACGTGTTCGCCGCGACGCTGCAGTACATGGGCAAGGATCCGAACAGCACGAATCCGGCCGATTACCGCGCCGCATACGAGGTGCTCAAGAAGGTGCGCCCGTACATCACGCAGTTCAACTCGTCGGGTTACATCAACGATCTCGCGAACAACGACCTGTGCGTGTCGTTCGGCTATTCCGGCGACGTCGGCATCGCGCATCGCCGTGCGGCGGAAGCGAAGCGTCCGTACGAGGTCCGCTTCGCGAATCCGCGGGAAGGCGGGCTGCTGTGGTTCGACATGATGGTGATCCCGAAGGATGCGCCGAACCGCGATGCCGCGCTGAAATGGATCAACTACCTGCAGGACCCGAAGGTCAACGCGGGGATCACCAACGCGGTGTTCTACCCGACCGCGAACAAGGCCGCGCGCCAGTACGTGAAGCCCGCGATCGCGCGCGATCCGTCGGTCTATCCGGCCGACGAGGTGCTGAGCAAGATGACGCTGCTCAAGCCGATGCCGCCCGAGATTCGCCGGCTTCAGAACCGGTTGTGGGCGCAACTGAAGACGGGGCGCTGACCGGTACGGGGGCGGCCAGTCGTGCCGCCCCGACGGATCGCCAGCACGCGCCGACGCGCTCCCGCGACGATCGCCCGCTGTTCGGGAAACGCCCGCGGATGCACGACCGCCAATCCGAACGGGCCGTGCCCGACCGGCTGCACGACCAGCCGCCGTCGGCACCCGCCCCCCCGGCGACTGACGCCCGGCCGCGCCGCACTATCGCTGCGCCGGCTCCACATGCGGCAACGCCGCCGCGAACGCTGCGTCGATGAAGCGGATCACGTCGTCGAGCGACGACGTGCACGTCGCGCCCGCGGCGAGCTCGCGAAACGCGCCGTCGGGCCCGAGGCAGATGAGCGGCTTGCGCCAGCGCTGCGCCAGCGCGATCTCCTCGGCGGTCCCGTGCCCGCCGGGCAGCGCGACGATCAGGTCGCTGCTCAGCACGTTCACGTAGTTCCGGTTGATGGTGTGCGGATCGGCGCCCGGTTCGCGGCGCGGCAGCGGCGTGAGGATCGGGATCTCGACGAACGGATGCGGGTAGCCGTCGAGCGGCACGAAGCCCGCGTGCGGATCGGCCTGCGTCGGCAGGATGCCGATCGACCGGCCGGCCCGCCCCGGCACGCCGGCGAACGCGCGCGCGACCGCCAGCATCACGCCCTGGCCGCCGCCCGTCAGCAGGTTGAAGCCGGCCTGCGCGAGCCATGCGCCGAGCGGCTCGGAAAACGCGAGCCACGGTTCCTTGCCCGAGCCCATCACGCCGATCGTTCGGTGGTTGCGTTGCATCATGTATTCCGGTGATGTGATGAATCGTTGAATTGAACCGCGGCGCGGCACCTGGCTGCGAAACCCGGCCACGCATCGCGCATCGTCATTCGAGTTCGACGCCCTTGAGCTCGGGGATCAGGAACAGCGTCGCGACCATGTCGAGCACGTAGAGGCCGGCGAGCAGCGCGATCGCCGTCTGGAACGAGTAGCGCGCGGCCAGCGCGCCGACCGCCACCGGCCCGAAGCCGCCGACCGCACGGCCGATATTCCACAGCACGTTCTGCGCGGTCGCGCGCGCGGCGGTCGGATAGCCCTCGGACATCAGCGTGCCGTAGCCGCCGACCATCCCGTTGACGAACATGCCCATCAGCGCGCCGGCCCACAGCATCGCCGTCGGGTCCGACAGGCGCGCGTAGGCGATGACCGTCACGACCGAGCCGAGCTGGTACAGCAGGAACGTCGGCTTGCGGCCGATGCGATCGGCGAGCTGCCCGAAGGTCCAGACGCCGATCATCATCCCGACGACGGTCGCCGCGGTCCACAGCCCCGACTTCGTCAGCGAGAAGCCCATCTGTTTCGACAGGAAGGTCGGCAGCCAGATCATGATCCCGTAGTAGCCGAAGTTCTGGACCGAGCACAGGATCACGATGCCGAGGCTCGTGCGCGCGGTGCGCGCGTCGGCGACGAGCATCCGGAACGCGTTGGCCCGCGGCTGCGTCGCGCGCCGCACGAAGACTTCCGGCTCGTGCAGCCGGTTGCGCAGCACCCATGCGAGCAGTGCGGGCAACACGCCGACCACGAACATCCCGCGCCAGCCGATATGGAGCAGCAGCAGCGGCGTCAGCAGCGCGGCCAGCAGCACGCCGGCCTGCCAGCCGAGCGCGACGTAGCACGACACGCGCGCCCGCTTGCTCGCCGGCCACGCTTCGGCCGCGAGCGCCATGCCGATGCCGAATTCGCCGCCGAGGCCGATGCCCGCGATGGTGCGATACACGAGCAGGTCCCGGAAGCCCTGCGCGAACGCGCACAGGCCGGTGAAGACCGCGAACAGCATGATCGTCCAGGTCAGCACGCGCACGCGGCCGTAGCGGTCGCTCAGGGCACCGAACAAAATGCCGCCCGCGACGGCGCCGATCAGCGTCCACGTGACGAGCGCGCCGCCCTGCCCGGGCGTCAGCTGCAAAGCCGCGGTGATCGCCGGCAGCATGAAGCCGAGGATCAGCAGGTCGAAGCCGTCCATCGCGTAGCCGATCGCCGAGCCGGCCAGCGCCTTCCACGCGTACGCTCCGCCCTGCCCGCCGCGCGGCGCCGCCGGCTCGTCGAGCGCCGAAGATTTCATGTTTGCTGCCATGGTGTCCCGCCGGAAATGTCCGGGCGACATTCTAAAGCCTGTTCCCGCGCATGACGGGCCCGTGCACGGGCGCACGCAGAAAGCGCCGCGCTGCCCGCTTCCGGGAACGGAAGCGGGCAGCGGCGGTAATGAATTTGAAAGATGTTGAAGCCGGCGATCCCGCAGCAGGCTGGGACACCGAAAGAACGGGATGAAACGGGAGTGGTGAGGCCGGCGCGGTGCTGACTCAGCCCTGATCGTCCCCGGGCCACCAGGTTTTGGCCTCGCGGTCGACGAGCAGCGTATCGAGATCCCGGCCTTCGAGCCATTTGGGTCGCGGGCCGCGGCCCGACCACGAGCGGCCGGTCGTCGGATCGTAATACTTGGCAGGCGCCTTGCGTTTTCGCTGGACGATGTAGCCGAGGGCGCTCAGCACTTCCTGCTGCGAGATGCCCAACAGCTGGACCTGCTCCCTGAATGCCGCCAGTGCGGCTTGCTTCTCCTTCTGCTTGGCTTCCGACAGCTTGATGTTCAGGTCCCGAAGTTGTGCTTCGAGTTCCTGCAGAGCCTGGGTCATGTATTCATCCTCTTTGGGCATGTTTTTATTCAAAAAACCTCCGATGGCAGAACCTATCACGAAGTTCCGCCAATCTGTGTTGCGATGTGTGAATCGTTTGCCGGCATCTGTAAGGGTTTCGAAGTGTGCCGAACGCAACACCATCGTCGAAAACCGCATGACATCGGCACGCAACACCTGGCGCGCCGCGTTCGAACGCGCGGCGAGCCTTCGGCGGCGACCTCCTCGCCGCCTGGCGCCGCACCCTGGCACAGGCGCGGCATGGCGCGAATGATAGCAGTGCGCATCCGTCATGTTCGAGGACTTTTGCGGTCCGGCGCACACTCGCCGGCCTTGGCCCGCGAGCCTCGACGCCGGCGCGGCGTTTCACGTGCCGAAGCGGCACCCGTCCCGCGCGATCCGCGCATGCAGCTTCGGACCGCGCGCGGCGTTCAGCGCGCTTGCATGGCCGACGCGTCCGGCCAGATGTCCGCGGAAATCCGGATGCGCGGCGCGGGTTCCGCGACGCCGGCCCGTGGCGGATGCAGTTGGTCAGGATCAGGCGGCAGCCGCCGCGACGCTTGTCGTCAGCGTCACGAGAAAACCACGACCGAAGTCGTCGAGCCAGCGATCGTCGATGGCCGTCATGCCGCTTGACCGGTTGACGTGCGTCAAGGCCGGGCGCACGGCCAAACCTAGACTGGACCCATGCCCTCTCACCGGATGTCGCAGTCACTCATCACAGGAATCCGCCATGCGCATCACCGTTCATCTCGACACGTTCGCGCATGCCGGCCCGTCGGCGTATGCGATCGTCTGGCTTGATTTCGACGAGCAAAAGTGGTCGTGTGAAGGCCACTACGCGATGGCAATGCCCTCATGGGGGACGCTTGCCCGGACCGGCGACGGCATCCGGCTTGCCGTGCCCGACGCCAGCCGTCCGCTCGTCGTCCTTGACGGCTTCGCGTCCGGCAATGCCGAAGCGCCAAGTGTCGGCGCATCCGGCATGGCACGCTGGTACCCGCATGCCCATCACGCGCCGGATGCCGGTCGCTGGCGCGTGCAATGTCTCGATACCGAGCAGGCCGAACCCGAGCACCGGCTGTTTGCAGACGACGCACGCTGAGCGCGTCGCACACACGGAGCCGGCATCCTGGCTCGGTAGAGAGCCTCGGCCGACACCCACGCGCGAACCGCTAATCTTCCGTTTCCGGAATCGCATTGACGATCATCGAGAACAGCTTGCCGAGATCGGCTTCGAGCTTGACCCCGTCGAATGGATCGCGATTGGCTCCGAAGGCGAGATCAAGTTCCGCCCAGTCCTCGTTTGACAGCAAACGTCTCGCGGCCGGCAAAATCAGCGTCTCCTCGGTAAACCGGTGATCCGAATAGAACTCGGCATATTCATCCACCAGCGCCACCAGTGCCGCTAATGCGGGCGCCCCCTTCAACTCGTACCGGGTCAGCGCGTGTTCGAGATTGGTCAACATCCCGTCACCTCGCGCGTGCTGAGTCTCCAGTTCGTCGATCACGCCGTCGAATTCGGAAGCCACATCCCGCAATGGTGCAAACAGGTAGCGCTCCTCTTTCGGATGATGTATCTGCTCGGGGTACTCTCGAATGTAATAGAGCATCGCCCGGAACACCATGAGACCCGGAACGGGCTTGCCAGCCGCAAGCAGATGGACATAGCGCCGCATGCCCTCGACGACGGCAGACAGCCGCTCGTGCTCACGGAGGATGACGGTGATCGCGGCCCGCGGCCCCAACGACGACATACCAGACCTCACGGAAACAGGCGGAATGCACTGGCGATCGCTCGATCGACTCGCTTGCGCGGCGAGCCCGTCAGCCAGTGCCCACAATTTCCATCTTGGTCGGCTGCGGCTCGACATCAAAGTGTGCCGACGCGACGGCCTTGAGGGAGATCAAAGAGTGTGCCGGCCCGGCAACGCGCGAAGTCGGCATGCGTCGGCCGATTCGAACAGGTGCCCTGCCGACTGAATCGCTCGTGCTTGTCATCGATCCGGCACCTGGTTTTCGAGGTCCGGATGCGCTCCGCCGTCAGCGCGATCGTGTGAAAGACGGGCGACTGCGATGGACCGGCAAAGCACCCGCGGCGAGCGGCAAAATACACTCGCATTTGACTTCAATCAAGATATCCGTCTCCGGCGCTCTCACACTGTATTCAGTATCGCTACGCAAGCATGAGGCCGCCAGGGAAGACATCGATACCAACGCAAGCGACCGATACCGGCTGTTTGGCTGTACCGCGGTTCGACTGGAAGCAAAGAAAGATGAACAAGATGTTTTTCTTGCCAATGTCACTGCTACCGATCGTCATCGCGATCGGCGGCGTCCCGTCGCACGCACGCGCCGAGGACGGGGAGCAACTGGCTCGGCAGGTCTGTGCCACTTGCCACGGTGCACGGGGACACAGCGAATCACCCATGTTCCCGCGCCTAAGCGCCCAGACACCGGAATATCTCACTGTGCAGCTCAAGGGCTTCCGCGAGCACACGCGGGGCGAGACGCATGCGCGCGAGTATATGTGGGGTATTGCGTCGCGGCTCGACGATGCGACGATTGCATCGCTTGCAGCCTATTACTCGCATCAGGAACCGGTGCATGGCAAGGCAGGCAACGCCGCGCTGATGGCCAGGGGGAAGGATATTTTCGAGCATGGCGTACCGGACCGGGGGACCCCGGCATGCGCGTCGTGCCATGGCCCGCAGGGCCAGGGTGCCGGCGCGTTCCCGCGGCTTGCCGGACAACACGTGAACTATCTGCTTCGGCAGATCGAGTTCTTCAAGAACGAGACACGTGCCAATTCCCCCGTCATGACAGCCGTTGCTCATACGCTGGATGCCGACGACGCCAATGCGGTCGCCACATGGCTCGAATCGCAGTAGGGTCGTAAGCGCGAAATCCTCCGCACGTCGCCGGCACTGCTGAATCGATCCACGATTGCGGATGCAACCACGGTGACAGCTGACACGATCGCCCCCGATTCAGCCGGGCTCGTCCCGAGCCACGGCGCATGGAACGTGTCGACATCGATATGGATGACGTAACGTTCCGCTTCGTCCGGCAACTCGGCCAGAAAGCAGTCGGTCGGGAACGGGCACGCACGAGGTCGCGCGCGCGATCGCATCCGATACGAAGACACGCCACGATCGGCTCTCGCTTGCTCGCGTGATTTTTCGAATGCGCCAGGGTATCGGCGAACCGGACGGGCCGCCTTGCGGCCCGGACGCTTCCCCCAAACGGGAATGTTGCGCGGTGTAACGTCCAGCCGCGCCCCGGCGCCGACCGCTGCCACACGTTGCGGCATTGCGGCGCGCCGCGCTTACGGCAGCGGCGGCGCGTCGCGCAACACGGCTTGCAGCCCCGTCGCGAACGGTGTCACATGATCGATCCCGAGTGCGCGCACGCGCGATGCATCCAGATGGCAGTCGTACGGACGCGGCGTCGCATCGGCCGGCGTGTCGATCCGCGCGAGCGCGGCGTCGATGCCGAGCGCGGCCGCGATGCGTTGCGCGATGTCGTACTTCGTCATCGGTTCCTCACCCGACCAATGACGGATGCCCGTGACCGGCGAACCCGCGAGCTGGCGCAGCGTCAGGTCGCGGATCACGTCCGCCACGTCCGGCGTGTAGGTCGGATAGCGGATCGCCCACGCGTCCATGCCGACCGCATCCGCGCCCGCTCGCGCGGACGCGACGATCGCCGGCACGAGGCTCGTGACGGCCGACTCGCGCCAGTCGACGATCGGGCCGTAGAGCAACGGCAGGCGCAGCACGCAGGCAAGCGGCGACGCGGCGAGCAACGCGGCCTCGCCTTCCAGCTTGGTGCGGCCGTAGATGTTCAGCGGGTTCGGCACGGCATCTTCGCGGTACGGCGCGGCCTTGCCGTCGAACACGTAGTCGGTGGAGATGCCGAGCGTCCACGCGCCGTAGCGCGCGGCGAGCGCGCCGATGCGGGCCGGCGCGTCGACGTTGATCGCGCGCGCGGCCGCGGGGTCGCGTTCGCAGACGTCCGGGCGGCGCTCGGCCGCGCAGATGATCACGGCGGCCGGGCGGCGCGTGTCGAACAGACGTTCGAGTGCCGGCTGATCGAGCACGTCGAGTCGGACGATGTTTTCCGGCGGCAATGCGAGGCGCCGTGCGCCCGCGGCGTCCGGGTTCCGGATGGTTGCGACGAGCGTCAGCGACGCTGCGCGGGACAACGATGCGGCGACCGCACGGCCGAGCAGGCCGGACGCGCCGATGAGAAGGATGGTCGGGTGCGACACGGTAGCCAACGATGAAAGGGGACGAGGGGCCCCAATCTATACGAGAACCGGCAACCGATGTCGATTTCGCGCGCACCTCGACAACGGGCGGATGATGAAACACGGGCCCGGTGCGCTTCCACGCACCGGGCCCGTCGTGCAGCGCGAATTCTCGCGCCCGCTTACTTCCGGTCGAACGAATACCGCCCCGGCCCGCTCACCGCGAGCAACAGCAGCCCGCCGATGATGCTGATGTTCTTGTAGAAGTTGATCATCGCGAGGTACTGGTCCATGCCCTGCAGCGCCCAGTAGCGATGCCCGATCAACGCGGTCGCGAGCGTATAGACCGCGAATACCAGCGCGAGCGGACGCGTATAGAAGCCGACCGCGATCAGCGCGCCGCCGACCAGCTCGACCGCCACCGCGATCACCGCCGACAGCTCCGGCGACGGCGCACCCGTCGACGCCATGTACGCGACCGTGCTCGAGAAGCCGCTCAGCTTCTGCCAGCCGAACAGCACGAACAGGATCATCAGCAGCACGCGAGCCGCCAGCAGCAGCTCGTCCTTCTTCGACTCCAGCGAAACGTAACGCATAGCAATCACCTTGATTTGACGGTTTGACGCATTCGGTGCCGACGTCCGCCGCAACGGCGAACCCACGGATCGACAACGAACCCGCCTCGCACGATCGAACCGCGGGCCGGCCGGCCCGCTGCCGAAGAATCCGTCCGGTCGCACCGTCGTGGCGCGCTGCCGAACGGTTCTGGCGAAGCACGGGTGCAGTCTACTGTCTCACCGGAAATCATCAATCCGTCACAACAAGATTGGCTGTCTCAATTTAGTGGACAATTGTCACGTAACAAACGCGTCATAGGCGGCCGGCGGGGCATCGCACACGAAAGGGCTATCGCGGCTTTCCCTTCCATGCAAAGGCAGCCGGCGATCGGCGGTGGGCCGGCCAGCGCAGCGTCGAGGCCCCCTCGGCCCGCGAATACGCCGGACGGCACCCGCCGGACATGCCGATGGCACCGGCCACGGCATGACCTCAGGTGACGATGGCCTGGCGGATCGAGACGCCCTGGGCCGCATTCGATACGGCCTCCCATTGCTCCCACTCGGCCAGTCGCGCCGCATAGGCCGCGCGCACGACGGGCATGCCCTCGGTGCCCAGGAACAAACGCAACGGCGGCTTGTCCGTATCGACGACCTGCAGCACGGCCTGCGCCGTGGCCTGCGGCTCGCCGAATTCCATGGCCGCACCCCGCGCGAACGCTTGCTGACGCAGCGCTGCGTAGGCCTCCAGCCCCTCGGAGATCTTCAGGGACGCGGGACTCGCGAAGTCGGTCGCGTAGGCACCGGGCTCGATCAGCGTCACTTTGATGCCGAAGTTGGCGACTTCCTGCGCCAGGCTGTCGTGCAGGGCTTCCAGCGCCCACTTGGAGGCGTTGTAGAAGCCGGAAATGGGACCGGCCACGATGCCCGCCACGCTGGAGACGCCCAGGATATGCCCGCTGCGCTGGCTGCGCAGGACAGGCAGCGCAGCCTGGATGACGCGCAGCGCACCGAAGAAATTCGTCTCGAATTCGGCTTTCACGTCGTCGACCGTGGCTTCTTCGATGGCGGCAACCAACGCGTAGCCGGCGTTGTTCAGCACCACGTCGAGCCGCCCGAAATGCTGGTGCGCCTGCGTGACTGCGTCCGCAACCTGCTGCGCATCGGTCACGTCCAGGGCCAAGGGAAGTACGCGGTCGCCATGGCGCTCCGCAAGCACGTCCAGTGAGCCGGCGTTGCGGGCCGTTGCAGCCACCCTGTCGCCGCGCGCCAGCGCGGCTTCTGCCCAGATGCGCCCGAATCCGCGTGCGGCGCCCGTGATGAACCAGACTTTCGATGTCATATCGCATACCTCCATGTTGGGGAAAAAAGCCGTACGGTCTGTCAGCGCGTCTGGCTGAGGATGATGCGGTCGAACATGCGGTCGCCTAGCCAGACGCGCATGCGGATCAGCATCTTGGCGAACTTGCCGGCCGCATAGCGCGTGCGCGGCTTGCGACTGGAGACGGCCTTGGAGACCACGTCCGCGATCACGCGCGGATCGCTACCGGTGCCGTGTCCGTATGTGTTCTTGATCGACTTGGCCACCATCTGCACCAGGCGGCCGTACGGGCCGCTGGCCGAGCGCTTGACGATGCTGTCGGTGGCGGCATCACCGAAGCCCGTCTCGATCACGCCGGGTTCGACGATCACGACCTTGATGCCAAACTCGGCCACTTCCAGGCGCAGGCAGTCCGACCAGCCTTCCAGTGCGTGTTTGGTCGCGTGGTACCAGGCCCCCAGGATGCTGTACATCTTGCCGCCCATCGAGGTGATGTTGACGATGTATCCCGAGCGCCTGGCCCGCATGGCAGGCAGCAGGAGTTGCGTGAGCCGCGCGGCGCCGAACAGATTGACCTCGAACTGGTAGCGCGCCTCGTCGATGCCGATTTCCTCGACCGGCCCATACAGGCCGAAGCCCGCGTTGTTGACCAGCACGTCCACCCCGCCCGTCCGGGACAGGATGAACTTGACGCCATCGACGATCTCGTCGTCCCTGGAGAGGTCCATGCGCAGCGGCTCGGCGCCGAGTCGCGCCAGGTCGTCCATCTTGTCGACACTGCGTGCAGCGACATAGACCTGATAGCCGTCCTTGATCAGACGCTGGGCAATGGCCTTGCCCATGCCTGACGATGCGCCGGTGACCAAGGCCGTTTTTCTCTTTCCTGTGGTGGACATGTCGCACCTCGTTTTGTTGAATTGCCGCTAGCTTTTCAGGAAAAGCAGGCCGCTTGCCTCGCGTCATGCGCCAAACGGCTTGCGATCCGCGCCGCCGCACGGGGCGCGATGGTCATCGGCCGGCCTCCTGCACACGGCTGCGCAGTGCCTTGAGCGTCCCGTACGGCGTGTCCACCACTGTCCGGTTGGCCAGCCAGTCGGGAATGGCGCCGCCGGGGGATGCATGCATCTGATAGGTGACTTTCACACCCTCTGCGTCGGGCACCAGCTTCCACTGACCTTTGGCCTGCGGAATCCGCACCTTGCCCTCGCGCAACGGCAGGTAGTCGGGGACCGCCTCCACGCGCACGGTGACCGCGCCGTCGCCGGCCTTCGTGTAGGTGAAGTGGTAGATACCGTCGCGGTTGGAAACCGGCCAGGGCGCCTTGTTGTCGAGGTAATGGAACTGCTCGGTGTCGGTGGCCTTGAGCAGTTCGGAAGCGGCCACGTCGGGCATCCATTGACGGTAGGCATCGGCGTCACGCAGCACCTTGACGACGTCATCGGGGGTAGCCCGGATCTGCACCTCGCCGCGGAATTCGCGCAGCGGCGATCCGTCGACGTTGCGCACGTAGACCCTGATGCCATCGGCCTGCCTGGCGAGCGACCAGCCGTCCTGCGCGAAGGTCGTCTGGCTGGCCAGCAGCCCAATCAGCAGGGCGGCGGAAAGAAGATTGCGTCGGGCGATCATCGCGAAACCTCATGGAGTGAAGATGCCTTCACCATAGAGGGCCACGCTGCGCAGCGAACTCGCCACGCGCGCCAGAGGGATGGCGATCGGCGCCAGCCTGAACGTGGCTCAGGGCGATTTCGTTCGCGCCTGTGCAACCTGGGCTGCAAGGCCGTGGCGCTGCAAGACCGACCGAATGGCAGGCAATTGCGCGACGACAGCCTCGCAGCCCAGGTGCCGTGCCGTTTCCCGGCCCTCGGCATCGTCCATGCCCGCGGGCGCGATCGGCGGAGCGATCAGCACGTCGATCGCCAGCATCAAAGGCAGGCCTGCGCGCAGCCGACGCGTTCCCATCTCGCTCAATTCTGCGCGGCGCCGAGCCGGGCCAGCTCGGCAGAAGGCAGAATCACCACGCCCCGGGACGTGGGAACGGTTCGTACCAGCGCCCGGGCAACGGCCTCGGCGTGTACGGGTTTGTAGGCGCCGGGCAGGATCGGCGCGAGCAGTCTGGCGACGGGGATCGCGATGATCTCGCCGTACCGCGTGGCCTGGCCCAGGCCGTCCCGGTAGTCCAGCAGCAGCGAAGGTTGCGCGATGACCAGCGCCGTGAAGGGCATGGCCTTGAGCGCATCTTCCAGTTCGCCCTTGACGCGGGTATAGAACATGGACGACCGGGCATTCGCCCCTGCGGCGCTGACCAGCCCCACGCGCCGCGCGCCCGCCGCAAATGCGGCCTGTGCCACGGCCAGGTTGGCATCGAAGTCCACCGCGCGGAAGGCCGCCTTGCTGCCGGCCACCTTGATCGTGGTGCCCATGGACAGGTACACCTCGTCGACCTGCGCAAGCGCGGGCAAGCAGCCGAAATCCACCTGGTGGACCTGGAGCCTGGGGTCGCGCACAGCCAGTGGGCGGCGGCTCAGCGCATGGACCTCCGAGACCGTCCGGTCGGCCAGCAGGGCCTTCAGCATCAGGCCGCCCACGAGTCCGGTGGCACCTGCCAGCAGCACTTTGCGTTGTTTCTCTTCCAGGGTCATGAGTGTCGTTCTCAGTTCAGGCGCATCGCATTGCGCGCGGTATCCGGCGTCTGCCCGGTCCATTCCAGGAAGGCGCGGTAAAAGGAGTTGGGATCCTCGAAACCAAGCAGGAAGGCGATTTCGCCGGCAGTCATCGTCGTGCTCCCGAGGTAGTGGCGGGCAAGACTTTCCCGGGTGGTGTTCACCAGCGAGCGGAAATTCTCCCCTTCGTCTTCGAGGCGGCGCTGTAGCGTGCGCTTGCTCAGCCCCAGGCGCTCGGCGGCTTTCTCGATGGTGGCCGTGTTGCCGGGCAGCAGCTCCAGCAGCACCGCACGCACGCGCTCGGCCATCGTGGCTGTGGCGTCCAGTTCGCTGAGCCGACGGCGCAGTTCGGGCTCGAACACGCGCCACATGCCTTCGTTCACGGTCAGGAACGGGCGCAGGGCATCGGCGGCGCCAAAGGTAATGGCCGGACGCTCGCCACGTTGAACGGGCACGCCGAAGAAGCGCTGGTAGCGCGGCGCACAGCTGGCGGGCGGAAGCTGGGGCAGGGCCACCCGCAATGCCTGCACGGGCTCGCGTGTGGCCAGGCGAGCCAGCCGCAGGAAGAACGCGACCTCGGCCACCTGCAGCGAACAGGGCAACTCGGTCTGCACCGACAACCAGCGCGGCGACACCGTCAGCGATCCGGCCTCATCCACGTCGACCTCGAGCCTCATGGGCGCCACAAGTTGCTTGTATTTGGCCAGGCGCTGCACCGCCTGCATCAGGTTGGCACTGCACAGGGCGGCGAACAGCGGCGGATCGAATACCTCGGCCGAGACCATCTCGACGAGGCGCAACGGAAACATGGGGTCGTTCGCTTCCAGCTCCAGCGCGCGCCAGAAGCGGAAGTACTCGTCCGTGTCGAGCCCGCGATCTGCGCGATGAAACAGGTCTTCAGGCAGACGCGCCCTGCGCAGCACGTGCTCGGGCTGCACGCCGAAGTCCTTGAGCAGCGTGCGCCATGCGATATCCAGAGAGAAAGTGAGATTGCGTGCCATGGGTGTGCACCAAAAGTCGATGATGGCCGGACCTGGTCCGGTGTGCGGTAACAGCTTAGCTGTTGAACCGCGATCGGATACATGCAATGCGCGCCAAATCGATCGCAGGATGTGACATTCGAGGGAGGCGGCAGTTGCACAAGAGATAGCGGGCGGGCGCAAGGCATGCGAAGAATCCAAACGATTCCTTACGGCATGCTTACTGTCAACCGTCGCGTCGCGATGACCGTTCATACTCGGCAAGGCGGCTTTCTCCCGGCGGCCCGTTCATCGTGCGACGGTCCCGGTTCGAATCCATGCCGGTTCTTTTTCGGCAAGACCGCGCGACCATTATCGGAGCCATATGGCATTTCGTCCGTCCTTGCGAACAGCAGCCACCATTCCCGTTCTTTGCGTGGTGATGCTGGGCGCGTGCGCCGCCGTGGCGCAGCACCCTGCCGACGCGACCGTTTCATCTCGGTCGCCCACCGGCACGCAACTGAAGACCGTGCCCGGCGCCCGGACGGCCGGCGCGCCTTTTGTCCACCCCGGCCTGCTGCATACGGAGCGCGATTTCACGCGCATGCGCGAGAACGTCGCCGCGCGGCGGCAGCCGTGGTTCGACGGCTGGCAACGCCTGGTTGCCAATCGGCATGCTTCGCTCGACTGGAAGCCGAATCCGCAGCCGGCCATCTATCGCGGCCGAAACCCCGACCACCCGGAAAATTACGCGACGCTCTTCAATGATGCTGCCGCGGCCTACGCGCTGGCACTTCGGTGGAAGATCACCGGCGACGACGCCTACGCGCAACACGCGATAGGAATCCTGAACGCGTGGTCGCGCACGCTGACGATGATCGGCGGCAGTTCCGACAAGTTCCTGGCTTCCGGTATTTACGGCTACCAGTTGGCGAACGCGGGCGAAATCCTGCGCACGTCTCCCCTGTGGCGCGCCGACGACTTCCGGCGTTTCCAGTCGATGATGCTCGGCGTGTTCTATCCCATGAACCACGACTTCCTGGTTCGGCACAACGGCGCAAGGATCGACCACTACTGGGCCAACTGGGATCTCGCCAACATGGCGTCCATGCTGGCGATCGGGATCCTGACCGATCGCCACGACATCTACGCCGAAGCGGTCGACTATTTCAGGCACGGCGCCGGCAACGGCTCGATCGAACACGTGGTGTGGAAGTTGTATCCGGACGGGCTGGGTCAGCTGCAGGAAAGCGGGCGCGACCAGGGGCATGCCATGCTCGATATTGCGCTGCTCGGGGCGTTCTGCCAGATGGCCTGGAGCCAGGGAGACGATCTTTACGGATATGACGACAACCGGTTCCTGCGCGCAGCGGAATACGCCGCTCGATACAACCTCGGGAGGGACGTGCCTTACACGCAATACACGAACAGCGACGTCACGCAGCCCGTCATCTCGCCGAATTCGCGCGGTAACGAGCGCCCTGTCTGGGCACTCGTCTATAACCACTACGTCGTGCTGAAAGGGCTCTCCGCGCCGGACGTGGAGGCCTTTGCCCGCAAGGTCGCGCCGGAAGGCGGCGGTGGCGACTATGGTCCCAACAGCGGCGGCTTCGATCAACTGGGATATGGCACGTTGACGTATACGCTCGAATGACGGGCAGCTGTCGGCGACCAGCGAATCGTGAACCCACGGTTCGCCGCCGAATTTGCCCCACCCCGAGACAGCAAAGGTAGATCTCTTCCGGTGCGGACATCTTGCCGGATGCCGCTCGCATCACGGCCGAGCTTGAAGACAGTCGCCAGGATGGCCGGCCGTCGATCGCGAAGCGCGTTGGCCCAAGACCAGGGCCTCGTCACGCACGGCGCATCCGCCCGCCGGATCACATCAAATCGATCGGCAGCGTCTTGTCGAGATTGTCGTGCCAGGCGCGAATGGTCTTCGGCACGGTCTTTTTCCACGCCGGCACGTTCGAGTAGTAGCGCATGCGCACCTTGTCATGGGCATCGAACACGAGCAGCCCGATCCACAATTCTGTGTCCCGGCGCATCACGATCGCGGCGTTCGTCGTCGCGATGCCGCGCACCCAGTACGACTTCACGTCGGCGTTCAGGCCGTCAAGATCCTGCTCGTCCGCGCTGGTGTTGATCGTATCGACGAGCGCCTGATAGTCGGCGCCGAGCAGCGTGTGCGCGATCGCGTTCTGGTGCGCGTCGGCCAGCACCTTCAGCGTCACGAGGTCAGCCGCCTGGCTCGCCTGCGCCTTCGACGCCGTCACGTACTCGCCCGAATACACGACGCCCGCACCGGCGCCGCAATCGACATCGCCGCCCTGCTGCGCAACCTGCACGCGGCCGCCCTTGCGGCTGAAATCGAGCCGGCATCGATCCTGGCGAAACGTGCCGCGCTCGCCGTGCAGGTCGATATCGCCGCCGAGCCCGCCGGTATTCGCGCCATTGTTGCCGCTCAGTTCGAAGTGCAGACGCGGTGCCGTGCCGGTGAACGTCAGCACGCCGCCGAACGACGGGTTGTCGCTGTCGCGATACCACGTCTGTTGCCAGCGGTCGGCCGCAAGCGGCGCGCCGTTCAGGCTCGCGAGCCGCTCGCGATAGCGATCGCCGAGGCACGACGCATCGTTGCCGCAGCGATCGCGCTGCTTGAGCCATTTCAACTGCGCCGCCTTCAGCGCGGCGGTATCGCCGCCTTTCGCGAGCGTCTTCTTCCACGCCGCCGCCAGCTGGCCGTCGAGCGACGACAGCCCGGCGTCCGCACAGATCGTCTTCTCGGTCGGCGAAGCGGCTTTCGCGCAGTCGAAGCCGGCCGCCTGCGCGGCCATCGGCGCGATCGTCAGTATTGCCAACATCATGGCGGCTCGCGGGCTCACGCTCCACGCATGCCGGCCGCGAAGCGCGGCTTGCCCTCGCTCGCCGGCGCGAGCACTCGATCGGTTCTGGGTTGTCATGGCCTGGATCGTCGCTGGTTCGCGGGCCTGTAGAAACGCCATGCCCGCAACGTTCGAGGTAAAAATGCCCGGCGCGGCATGCGGCACTCGCCCCGCCCGCCGAAGCGTAACCCGAACCGGGCGCGCCATCCACACCGATCACGCGCACGATGCCTCGGCCTTGCATGTGCACGCCGTGATGGCGACACGCGCGAAGGCCGGCAGCGCAAGCACGCGTCAGCCGTCAGCCGTCAGCCGTCGAATGGCACCAGTTCGTAACTCGTGCTCCGGCCACCGGACGACGAGCGATGCAGCACACCGCGCGCGACGAGCTGCTCGATATCACGCAGCGCCGTGTCTTGCGAGCACTTCGCGAGGGCGGCCCACTTGCTGGTCGTCAGCTTCCCTTCGAAACCATCGAGCAGGCGATTCATCACCTTGACCTGACGTTCGTTCATCGCGACGCCCGCACATCGCTGCCAGAAGCGCGCCTTGACCAGGACCGCATCGAGCGTCGTGTGCGCGTGATCGACGGCCCGACCCAGCGCATCCAGAAACCACGCGAGCCATGCCGTGACGTCCAGCGAACCGCGCTGCGTGCGCTCCAGCACGTCGTAATACGCATTGCGCTCGCGCTGGATTTGCGCCGACAGGCTATAGAAGCGCTGCGGGCTCCGATCAGCGCGCGCCAGAACCAGATCCCCAAGCGCGCGTGCGATACGGCCGTTGCCGTCGTCGAACGGGTGGAGCGTGACGAACCACAGGTGGACCAGGCCGGCCCGGATCAGCAAGGGCTCGACCGGCGTCGCATTGAACCACCGCAGGAAGCGCTCGATCTCGTTCGGCAGGCGCGCGGCAGGCGGCGCTTCGAAATGCACGCGTTGCCGGCCGATCGGCCCGGACACCACCTGCATCGGCCCGCTCGCATCCATACGCCACGCGCCGACGGTGATCCGCGACATCCCGGAATAGCCGGTCGGAAAAAGCGCCGCATGCCACCCGCGCAGCCGGGCTTCGGTCACCGCCTCCGCCGAACGGGCCGTCGCGTCCAGCACCATGTCGACCACGCCCTCGACATGGCGATCAACCGGCGCCAGCGCCCCAATATCGACGCCGAGCCGGCGCGCAATCGATGATCGGACCGATGCGACGTTCAGGTTGTCGCCCTCGATTGCGCTGGTCTTGACGACATCCTCCGTCAATGCGGCCAGGCTGGCCTCATCGCGCAGTGCGAGGCCGACATCCGCCAGTCTTCCGGCCAGCGCACCTTGCGCACGGCTGACATCGGCCAGTGACGTCGCGAGTGCCGGGAGGTCGAAGCGCCAGGCGGGCCAGTCGGACGACTGCCAGATGAAGGTGTAATCTCCGCTCATGATGCGGAGATTATCCCACCGATTCACCGCATGACTCAACAATCTCCGCAAATCCTGCGGAGATTACGCTTCGATTCACCGCACGCGCCGCACGCCCGCGCCTCTACCGCCGCCGGTCCGCGCCGCCGTTCGCCGCCGGCACGGCCTTCCCCAGCCGCTCGGCCAGAAACCCGATGAACGTCCGCAGCGTGACGAATCCTTCACGGTGCTGCGGAAACACCGCGTTCAGCGTGATCGGCGGCGGCGCGTACGCGTCGAGCACCGGCACGAGCGCGCCGCTGTCGAGCGCCGCGCCGACGATGAAATGCGGCAGCAGCGCGATGCCGAGCCCCGCGATCGCCGCGTCGCGCACGACTTCGCCGTTGTTCGCGACGAGCGGCCCCTGCACGTCGAAGGTGCGCGCCACCCCGTCGACCCGGAATTCCCAGCCGACGCGCCGCTCGCGCCCGTACATCAGGCACGTATGGCCGCCGAGGTCGGCCGGCGTCGCGGGCGCGCCGTGCCGCTTCAGGTAAGCGGGGCTCGCGCACGCGATCATCTGCCACGCGCCGAGCGCTCGCGCGATCAGCGTCGAATCCTCGAGCGTGCCGATCCGCAGCACGAGATCGAAGCCCTCGCCGATCAGGTCGACCCGCCGATCGGTCAGGTCGACGTTCAGCCGCACGGCCGGATGCGCGGACAGGAATTCCGCGATCAGCGGCGACACGTGCGTGATCCCGAACGACAGCGGCGCGCTGATCTTCAGCGAGCCGTGCAGCTCGGTGCTGCGCACCGACATCGCCTGCTCGGCGTCGGCGACCTCGGCGAGGATCCGCTGCGCGCGCGCATAGAACTCCTGCCCCGATTCCGTGACCGCGAGATTGCGCGTGTTGCGATGCAGCAGACGCACGCCGAGCGACGCCTCGAGCGCCATCGTGCGCCGGCTCACGAACTGCTTGGACAGCATCAGCTGGTCGGCCGCCGCCGTGAAGCTGCCGGCATCGACGGTCGCGACGAAGATCCTGAGGTCGTTGAGTTCCATATTGTCCACTCCGTTGCGACAGTCATTATCTCTACGGCCATTTATTTGTCAAATAGATTGACCTAAGATTCATCTCAACGAACGGCCGGGCCCACTTCCGAGGTCCGGCGACATCCAGGAAAAAATCATGATCGAGACTCGTGCAGCAAACCAACGTGGCCGTGCCGAGCATGGCTGGCTCAGCTCCCGTCACACGTTTTCTTTCGCGAACTACTACGATCCCAAGCAAGTCGGCTTCTCCGACCTGCTGGTGATCAACGACGACCGCGTCGCGCCGGGCCGCGGCTTCGGCACGCACCCGCACCGCGACATGGAAATCCTGTCGTACGTGCTCGACGGTGCGCTGGAGCACAAGGATTCGATGGGCACCGGGTCGGTGATCGTGCCGGGCGACGTCCAGTTGATGAGCGCGGGTACCGGCGTGCGTCACAGCGAGTTCAACCACTCGCACGAGACGCCCGTCCACTTCCTGCAGATCTGGGTCGGACCGTCCGAGAAGGGTGCCGAGCCGCGCTATCAGCAGACGAACATCGCGGAAGCCGACAAGCGCGGCAAGCTCACGCCGATCGTGTCGCCCGACGGCAGCGGCGGTTCGCTGAAGATCCGCCAGGACACGCGGATCTACGCGGGCCTGTTCGACGGCGACGAGCGCGCCACGCTCGAACTGGCACCGGGCCGCTTCGCCTACGTGCATGTCGCACGCGGCAGCGTGACGGTCAACGGCGTGACGCTCGGCGAAGGCGACGGCGCGCGCATCCGCGACGAACAGGCGCTGACGTTCGCCGACGGCAAGGATGCGGAAGTGCTGGTATTCGACCTGCGTCCGGTCGAAGTGACGGCCGAGTGGGCATGACGCCTGCTTGGAACCTCGGGCCCCGCTGAAAGCGGGGCCTTCTTAATCGGAGATTCGCAACATGGCCAAGGTACTCGTTCTTTACTACTCGTCCTACGGGCACGTCGAAACGATGGCGCAGCACGTCGCGGAAGGCGCGCAATCGGTGCCCGGCGTCGAGGTCACGCTCAAGCGCGTGCCGGAAACCATTCCCGCCGACCAGGCGAAGGCGATCGGCGTCAAGGTCGACCAGGCCGCCCCCGTCGCCACCGTGGACGAACTCGCGGGCTACGACGCGATCATCTTCGGCACGCCGACCCGCTTCGGCAACATGGCCGGCCAGATGCGCACGTTCCTTGACCAGACCGGCGGCCTGTGGATGAAGGGCGCGCTCGTCGGCAAGATCGGCAGCGTGTTCGCGTCGACCGGCACGCAGCACGGCGGCCAGGAAACCACCATCACGTCGTTCCATACGACGCTGCTGCACCACGGGATGGTGATCGTCGGCGTGCCCTATGCGTGCAGCGGGCTCGTCAACATGAACGAGATCACGGGCGGCACGCCGTACGGCGCGACCACGCTCGCGGGCGCGGACGGCAGCCGCCAGCCGAGCGCGAACGAACTCGACATCGCCCGCTACCAGGGCAAGCACGTCGCGGAACTCGCCGCGAAGCTCGCGTCGTAACGCGAACGAATGCCGCGCGTGCCGGGAAGCCCCCGGGCCGCGGCGCGTGGCGCTTGCGCGGCACACACACGAGCGAACGGCGCCGGTCGAACCCGGCGCCGTTTTTCATTGAACCAACGTCGGCCCTTGCCGGCCGCCTGCGGCCGTTTGCAGCCGTTTGCGGCCGTTACTGGCCCGATGCAGGCGCGGCCGGCGCCGGCGCCGCCTTCGTCGCGGGCGCCTTCTCCACCGCGTTCTGCGGATAGTTGCTCTGGTCGTTGGTGAGCCGGTAGCCGGTGCCCGTGCCGATCGCCTTCAGGTCCTTCGCGTGACGCGCGCGCGCTGCCTTGCGGGCAGCTTTCTTCTGCGCCTTGTCGAGTTGCTTCTGCGTCGGTGCGGATGCCGGATTCTCAATGGGCGCGGACGCCGGATCCTGCGCATATGCCGCCGGCGCGGCGGTCAACAGCAGACCGAACGACGCCGTTACTGCCACTGCCACCGAAACCACGCGAGACTTCGTCATGACCGGTTCTCCTTGTCGATTGTTGGATGTGGGTCGAACGCCGGCCCGCACGCGACGGACGTCGGCGTGCCGCCACGGCGCCGATGCAACGTTAGCCGATCGCCGCACAAATGTCCGTGCCGGTTCCTGAATTCTCCCGATAACGGCCACGATACATCCGCGGCAGGCGCCCGGCGGGCCGGCGCGGGGGGGCGCGGCCATCAGGGAAACCGATAGCATCGCGCGCCGCCGCTGCCCTGCGCCGCTCAGATCCAGCGCGACAGCACCGGCAGCAGGATCGGCACGACGAATGCGGTCAGCACGCCGTTCAGCCCCATCCCGAGGCCCGCGAACGCGCCGGCCTCCTCGCTGACCTGGAACGCGCGCGCGGTGCCGATCCCGTGCGACGCGACGCCGAGCGCGAAACCGCGCACGGCCGGCTCCTCGATGCGCAGCGCGTTCAGGATCGCGCGGGCGCACACGGCACCGAAGATGCCGGTCGAGATCACCAGCACGGCGGTCAGCGACGGAATCCCGCCGATTTCCTGCGCGACGGCCATCGCGATCGGCGTGGTCGCGGATTTCGGCGCGAGCGACGCGATCGTCTGGTGCGACGCGCCGAACAGCGCGGCGATGCCGACCGCCGACACGATCGCGGTCAGCGAGCCCGCCAGCAGCCCGACGAGCAGCGGCACCGCGGCGCGCCGCAGCTTCGACCACTGGCGGTACAGCGGCAGCGCCAGCGCGACGGTCGCCGGGCCGAGCAGGAAGTGAACGAACTGCGCGCCCTCGAAATACGTCGGATACGGCGTGTGCGTGATCGTCAGCAGCACGACGATCAGCGCGACCGCGATCAGCACCGGGTTCGCGAGCGGGTTGAAGCGCGCCCGCGCATAGACGGCCTGCGCAATCAGGTAGGCAATCAGCGTGATCGTCAGGCCGAGCAGCGGGGTCGCGGCGAGGTAGACCCAGATCGCGCCGAGTTTCGGGAAGGCTGTCATTGCGTGCCCTCCGCCGCGCCGTCCGCGCGCCGCTGGCGCCGCAGCAACGCGCGCGTGACGAGCGCCGTCACGGCGATCGCAAGCGACGTGCTCGCCGCCAGCGCGACGACGACCGCCAGCGCATCGCCGCGCACGCGGTCGGCCGACACCATGATGCCGACGCCGGCCGGCACGAACAGCAGCGACAGATGGCGCAGCAGCTCGAGCGCGGTCGGCTCGATCGCGTCGGCCACCCGCGGGCGCAGCATCACGAAACCGAACAGCAGCAGCATGCCGATCACGGGGCCCGGCACCGGCACGCCGAACAGGTAGGACACCCCTTCCCCGAGACACTGGAAGGTCAGCAAGACCGCGAACGCCTGCAGCATGAGCCGCTTCTCCCGAACGTGGCCGCGTGACCGTGCAGCCGATGGGCCGGCGGCATGCGACGCCGGCGTGGACGATACGCGCGATCGTACCAACAATGCGCGCGGCGGGCACCGCGGGCCATCACGCGATCGGGATCGGCATCGGGCTGCTTCGATCCGGCCGCCGGGGTCGCGTTTCGACGGCCCTGTCGCCCCGCTCCCCATGCGAAAGCGGCGGACCCGAGCCCGCCGCTCCGCCGTTCGCATTCGAACCCGTTCGAATGCCGCCCGCAGCCCTACTTCAGGCGCGTGGCGATTTCGTTGGCCATCGCCTTCATCGCCGCCTTGGTCGGCGCATCCTCGGCCAGCGCGTTCAGCAAACCGAAGTCGTGAATCGTGCCGTCGTAGCGCGTCGTCGTCGCATCGACGCCAGCTGCATCGAGCTTGCGGCCGTACGCTTCGCCTTCGTCGCGCAGCACGTCGAACTGCGCGACCTGGATCAGCGCGGGCGGCAATCCCTTCAACTGCGCGGTGCTCGCACGCAGCGGCGACGCGTAGATCTCGTTGCGTTGCGCTTCGTTCTTCGTATAGGCATCCCAGAACCACTTCATCATCGGCCGGGTCAGGAAGTGCCCCTGCTGATACGCGTTGTACGAACCGGTATTGAAGTCGTGGTCCGTCACGGGCCACAACAGGCCCTGGAAGCGGATCGCCGGGCCGCCCTTGTCCTTCGCCATCAGCGCGACGACGGCCGCCATGTTCCCGCCGACGCTGTTGCCGACCACCGCGAGGCGGCTGCCGTCGACGCCGATTTCCGCGCCATGCGCGGCGACCCACTTCGTCGCCGCATACGCCTGGTTGATCGCGACCGGGTAATGCGCTTCCGGCGACGGCGTGTAGTTCACGAACACCGCGACGGCGCCCGATTGCACCACCAGATCGCGCACCAGGCGCTCATGCGTCGGGAAGTCGCCGAGAATCCAGCCGCCTCCATGGAAGAACATAAACACCGGCGGCGTGCCCGCCACTCCTTGCGGACGCACGATCGTGATCGGCACCGACAGGCCGTCCTGCTCGATCGTGCGGTTCGATACGTCGATGCCGGACAGGTCGACCTTCGCGCCGCGCTGGGCGTCGACCAGCACCTGACGCGCCTTCGCGGGGCTCAGCGTTTCGAGGCCCGGCCCCTTCTGGCCGTTCAGCACGGCGAGCAACCCGCTGGTCGCCGTATCGGGACGGACGCCGTCGGTGCCGGCGGCAAAGGCGGTGGGGGCGCTGAACAACGCGGCCGCAACGGCAGCGGCGACAAGCAGCGGCTTGACGATCTTCATGATGAGACTCCTTGGCTCAACCGGTGTATGCAATGAATGACGACGGATTACTTCGTAGTACGTGCGATCAGACGAGCGTCAGCGTGACGTCGATGTTGCCGCGCGTCGCGTTCGAGTACGGGCAGACGATGTGCGCACGGTCGATCAGCGTTTGCGCGGTTTCACGGTCGAGGCCCGGCAGCGAGATCTTCAGTTCGACTTCGATGCCGAAGCCGTTCGGGATCGCGCCGATGCCGACGCTGCCTTCGATCGCGGCGTCCGCGGGGATCGCGATCTTGTCGCGGGCCGCGACGAACTTCATCGCACCGATGAAGCACGCGCTGTAGCCGGCCGCGAAAAGTTGCTCGGGGTTCGCGCCGGCGCCGCCCGCACCGCCGAGTTCGCGCGGCGTGGTCAGCTTCAGGTCGAGACCGCTTTCGGGCACCGTGGCACGGCCGTCACGGCCGCCGGTGGCTTTTGCATGAGCGCGGTACAGCACTTTTTCGATCGACATGACAGACTCCTTTTCAATGATGAGTGAGTGAAACAGCCTTCCAACCCGGGATCGCGCGCCGACGGCCTGGCCGCCGGCATCACGCTTGTTTATCTACTCATAGATAGACACGTATCCCCAAAAAATGCGGATGATCGAATCCATCCGCCCGATTATCTATCTACTACAAGATAGATAACTAACCCCAACAAAAGGCGGCGAACCGCCTGACTGCCTGCCCCGTCCGTCAGGACCGGGTTTTCCAGACCGCCTCGACATCCTCGAGACGCGCCCGCGTATGAAACAGCCGACTGGCCAGCACGCTGCCCTGGAACGCCGCGTACAACGTGCGCGCCGCCGTTTCCGGCGTGCCGCTGAACTGCAGCGTGCGCTCCTTCGCGCCCTGCGCCAGCAACTCGGCGAGCCAGTTCTCGTTGGCCTTGAAAAAGGCCTGAACCGCCTGCCGCACGCGCTCCGGCAACGATTCGATGTCCGCCGCGAGCATGCCGCACAGACAGATCTGATTGCCGTCGCCGAGCGTTCTGCCGAACAGCTTCGTGTAGAGGCTCAGCTTGACGTCGGCCGGCAACGCCGGATCGATCGCACGCATCGCCGCAAGCACTTCGTCGCTGTACGCCGCCACCGCTTCCAGCACGAGATCGTCTTTCGACGGGAAGTAGTAGTGGATGCTCGACGTCTTCACGCCAACCAGATCGGACAGGTCTCGATAGCTGAAGCCGTTGTAACCGCGCAGCATCATCAGCGTGATCGCGTGGTCGAGAATCTGTTCGCGGACGGTCGTCTTCGTTTCCATGGATCGAACTTTATCTACTCGTAGATAGATAGTCAAGACTTTTTTGTGGGGCGCGATGAAAGGCCCGGCGGGTCCCGGGTGCCGGCTCGCGTGGCGCCGTGCCGCCGCGATTGCTTACAACGCGCAACAGCGTGCGGGTCACGCCGGAGCGCGGCGGCGGGCGGAACTACCCGGACAGGCGACGACGCGTGGGCAACGAACGTTTCGAATGATCCGCCCATGCTCGGGTCGCGGCGCACCACTCACCGGACACCACCCCTTCGTTCCATTTTCTTCGTCAACCTAACGAAGCGCGCCCCGCTTCGCCTGCGCGATTTGCGCACATGCGCGCCCGAGCGCGTGCCGGCATCGCCCCTCCGTCGCCGTGCGACGCCGGTTCTCTCTCGGAAGGAGTACCTCTTCAAGAGAGTTGTTTGCGCGTTATTGGCCAACGATCGTTGATCGCATCGTACCCAACCCGACTTGACGGAGACCCCCATGAGTTCCCTCCCTGACAGCGCACCGGCGGATTTCCCCGCCGCGCATGGCGAGACGGCCGGACTTCAGCGCAAGATAAGCTGGACCGGCGCATTCTGGGTCGCGAGCGGCGTGCCCGCGCTCGTGCTCTTCTCGATCGGCTCCATCGCGGCCACCGTCGGCAAGCCGTCGTGGATCGTATGGATGATCTCGATCCTGTTCGGCTTCATCCAGGCGTTTTCTTACGCGGAGATTGCAGGACTCTTTCCGCACAAGTCGGGCGGCGCGTCGGTGTACGGTGCGATCGCGTGGGTGCGCTACAGCAAGCTGCTCGCGCCGCTGTCCGTGTGGTGCAACTGGTTCGCGTGGTCGCCGGTGCTGGCGATCGGCTCGGGCATGGGCGCGGGCTATGTGCTGAACATGCTGTTCCCGGCCACGGCTGCGATCAACACCTGGCAAATCACGCTGCTCGATCTCGGCTGGCTCGCGAGCGGCCTGTCGCTGCGCATCAACGCGACCTTCGTGATCGGCGCGATCATCCTGCTCACGACCTTCGCGGTCCAGCATCGCGGCATCCTGCAGGCCGCAAAACTCCAGATGATTCTCGCGATCGCCGCGCTGCTGCCGCTGCTGCTCGTCGGCGTCTATCCGATCCTGAGCGGCGACCTGCCCAAGTCGCACCTGCTGCCGCTCTACCCGCTCGCTAAGGATGCGGCCGGCCGCGTCATCGACGGAACATGGAATCTGGCGGGCCTGCAGCTGATGGCGGGCGGCCTGTTCATCGCCGCGTGGTCGACCTACGGCTTCGAGACGGCGGTCTGCTACACGCGCGAGTTTCGCGATCCGCGCCGCGACACGGTCAAGGCCATCGTCTATTCCGGCCTGCTGTGCATCGTGTTCTTCACGATGGTCCCGCTCGCGTTCCAGGGCGCTCTGGGCCTCGGCCAGCTCGTCACGCCCGAAGTGAAGGATGCGGCGGGCAACGTCACGCAGGCGGCCGTCTACGACGGCGTGCTGTCGCCGGGCATCTTCAGCGGCATGGGCGTCGCCGAAGCCATGACGCAGATCGTGCACGTCGGCAACCGGGGCGAGTACATCCTGAAACCGATGCTGGTATTCGCGCTGGTGCTCGCGATCATGACGTCGATGGCCGGATCGTCGCGCACGCTGTATCAGGCATCGGTCGACGGCTGGCTGCCGAAGTACCTGTCGCACGTGAACGAGAATGGCGCGCCGACCCGCGCGATGTGGACCGATCTCGGCTTCAACCTGTTTCTGCTGCTGATGTCCGACTACACCGTCGTGCTCGCGATGTCGAACGTCGGGTACATCATCTTCAACTTCCTCAACCTGAACGCGGCATGGATCCACCGCCTCGACCGCGCGAACTGGCCGCGCCCCTTCAGGGCGCCGCGCTGGCTGCTCGCGCTCGGCACGCTGCTGTCGTTCATCAACCTCGCGCTGATGGGGTTCGGCGCCGACGTGTGGGGCAAGGGCACGCTGGTCTCGGGCCTCATGTTCGCCGCGCTGATCCTGCCGGTGTTCGCCTGGCGGCATTACGTGACCGACAAGGGCCGCTTCCCGGACCAGATGCGGGAAGACATGGCGTTGTCCGGCAGCATGCAGCCGCGCAAGGCCGGCTATCTGCCGTACCTGACGCTGCTGCTCGGCGTGGCGGTCGTCGTTGCGACGCACTGGTTCGCGCCATAAGCGCGCCGTCGCGGTTACGCGCGAATCGAAACGACGCCCGGTTCACGACCGGGCGTCGCGCTTTAGCGCCGGCAATCCGGCGCGGGCGCGGCTGGCCGCGCGAATGCGTCGGCCGCTCAGGCGTCCGACCGGTCGCCCGGCCGCACTTCGAAGATCGCGCCCTCGACGCCCAACACCTCGCCGCTTGCCGAATAAATCCCGACGCCGTTCTCCCACACCGGCTTGATCCGTCCGTCGGCGCACCTGATCCGATACCGCAGATCGAAGACGCCGCGCACCGCCAGCGCCTGCTGTACACCCGTCCACACGTAATCGGCATCCTCGGGCACGATCAGTTGCCCGAATGCATGCGCATGCCCGTCGAGAAACCACTGCCGCGGATAGCCGGTCAAGCCCTCGCATCCGGCGCTCACGTACTCCATCGTCCACAGCCTGTTGTTGCGGCCGCGGTAGACGAGGCCCGGAATGCTGTCGAGCAGCCCCGCGACGCTTCTCAGGTGTGCCTGCGTCGAAGTCTCGCGACGGCGGTCGAGCGTCACGTCGGACAGCGCAACGGACGAGCCGCCGGCATTTCTCTTCAACGACACCTCGAACCAGCGCAGTTCGCCGTCCGGACGCACGCAGCGCAGACGCTCGCGGACCCCGCCGCGCGAGATCGCCCGCGCACGCTGCAGCATGCCGCTCCAGATGCGCCGGTCCTCCGGATGCACGTAATCGACGAAGCGCCGACCGGCCGCGGGCCGTTCCATCGCGTCGCTCCACGCGACGTTGAAGCCGGCGATCCGTCCCGCGCCGTCCAGCTTCAGCAGCGCGAGCGGGCAATCGTCCACGTCGAACGCGCCGCTCGACGGCTGCGTCGGCTGAACAGGCTGAGTCACGCGCGCGCCGTCCTTCATCACGCCCCCCGTTCCCGCGTCGATGCGCCGATCGCGCGCCGGTGCACCGATGCCGCCAGCTCGAGCCGCGTTCGCGCGTCCAGTTTCCGCAGCAGGTTCTTCACGTAGACCTTCACCGTGCCCTCGCTGATGCCGAGCACGCGCGCGATCTGCTTGTTGCTCATGCCGTCGGCGATCAGCGTCAGCGTCTGCGTTTCGCGCGCGGTCAGGTCGGCCGGCCGCGCGTCGGCATGCGCGCCGGCGACGCCGTCTTCGTCGGCGAGTTCGTCGTCGAGCACCACGAGCCCCCGCATGCAACTACGCACGTAGGCGAGCAGCGCTTGCGGCTCCGACTCCTTCAGCACGTAGCCGTCGGCGCCGAGCCGCACGGCCGCGCGCAGCTCGTCGCGCTCCAGCGACGCCGTCAGCAGCACCTTCACGCAATCGACTTCCTTGCGCCTGAGCCCGTCGAGCACCTGCAGCCCGCCGAGCCCCGGCATGTGCAGATCGATCAGCACCAGCTCCGGGCGCAGCATGCCCGCGAGCGAAATCCCCTGCGCGCCGTTCGACGATTCGCCGACCACGCGAAATTCTCCGGTCGCACCAAAAAATTCGGCCACGCCGCGGCGAAACAGCGGGTGATCGTCGATCAACAGCAGCGTCGTCGGTTCCATCAGGATGTCTCTCCGAATGTCGCGCCGTCCGGCACGACAAGTATCACGCGCGTCCCGCGGCAGGCGCCGCCATCGATCGCGATGCGTCCGCCGATCGCCGCCGCGCGTTCGCGCAAGATGTCGAGGCCGTAGTGGTTCAGGTCGGCCGATCCCTCGCTGAGCCCGATTCCGTCGTCGACGACGGATACCTGCAAACCATCGCCGTCGGTCCGCAGCGTGATCCACGCATGCCCGGCCTGCGCATGACGCACGACGTTCGACAGCGCTTCACGGACGATCTGCAGGATATGCAGCGCGATGCGCGGATCGATCCGCAGGTCGGGCACGCGATTGTCGAGTTCGAACACCACATCGCAGCGGCGCGAGAATTCCGCGACCGACTCGGCCAGCGCCTGCTGCAGCGAGCGCCCGTCGAGCGTCAGCCGCGCGCTGGTGATGAGCTCGCGCACCTGGCGCTGCAGGCGCGTCGTCATCGTGCGCAGTTCGGCCAACAGCGGGTTGCCGGTCGTGTCCTGTTGCTGCAGGCGAGCGACCAGGAACGACATGAAGCCCAGTTGCTGCGCGACCGAGTCGTGCAACTCGCGTGTCAGCGCCTCCGACGGGTTCGTCGCGTCGCGCCCGTGCGCGTCGGCGGGCGCCCGACGCATCAGCGCCGCGCGGATCGTGGCCGCGACGATCTCGAGGTCCATCAGCAGCGTCGGCGCCGCCGGCAGCGCGACGTCCAGCACCAGCACCGCGTCGCCGAGCGCGCGCACCGCGCGCCCGTGCCCCTGCCCGACGCAGTCCGGACACAGTTCGCATGCGCCGTCGCTTGCCCCATGCCGCAACTTGCAGCGATGCCCCTGCGTGCATCGCACCAGCGTGTCCGGCGCGGATTCGTAGCCCGCGCCGCCATCGAGCGCGAGCACGATCCGCGCGTCCGGCAATTCGCGCGCGAGTCCCGTGAAGAACGCGTGAAACGCCACGTGGCGCGGCGCGCCATTGACGTATCCGGCCAGAAACGCGAGCAGCGCGTCACGCATGCGCGTCGGCAACGACGCGCCGCCGGCGGGCCGCATGCATCGGTCGGTCAGGCTGTCGTCAGGAGTCACGGTCGTTCGGCACGGACAAACCAGGATCGAATCACGACGCAAGTTCCATGCCTTTTGGCGCCGTTCCGGCGCGCTACCTCTTAGGGCGTACCTCCTCTTCAGGATTGAACGGCAATTACTGGCAAGAAACTATGTTGAACAACAGGAACGCAAACGTGACGCCACGACCGTCGCCGAGCGTACGCCCATTCATGATGCAAACGCCCCATTTTGGGAGCCGATCGATGCACTCAATTGAACCGTTCGCAGCCCGCAACCGGCAACCGCAACCGGCGCACACGCCGTTCGTGCCGCCGAGTTTGCCGCACTATGCGCCGCTGCAGCCCTGCGCCGAGGCCCGCTCGCATCTCGTGGTCGCGCAAGGCGACGCGCTCCACGCGCTGCCGGCGTTCATCAACGCGCTCGCCGGGCTGCCGGGCAGCGCGCTGCTCGTCACGCTCGGCAAGCTGCAGGCAATCGGCCTGCCGACCGTGTTTCACGCGTCGCTCGACACGCTAGAAGACGAGGTGCGGCACCGGCTGGATGAAAGCACGGTCGGCGTGCGTCTTTACGTGTGCGGCGACGAGACGTTCGTCTGGCACATTCGGCGTATCGCGCAGGCGGCCGGCCTGCTGCCGGAGGAGGTGGCCGCGGCCGTGTCCGGCACGCGGCGCACCGTGTACTGCGTGCATTGCGGGACCGCGCATGCGCACGACGGGCATGACGAGCCCGATGAGGTCACCTGCCCGTCATGCGACGTCCGCCTGAGTGTCCGCCAGCATTTCTCCGCGCGGCTCGGCGCCTATCTCGGCGTCTGCGCGGACGCCGACCGGCCCTGCGCGGGAGACCGCGCATGAACCTGCTCGACGTTCGCGTGGCCGAAGCCCGCATGCTCACACCCGTCGTGCGCGAACTGGTGCTGACGGCGCTCGACGGCCCCCTTCCGGCGTTCTCGTCGGGCAGCCATGTGCAAGTCGTGCTGAACGACGGCGGCCGCACCTATCGCAATGCCTATTCGCTGGCGGGCGATCCGGCCGAACGAAACCTCTACCGGATCGCCGTGCGCCGTCACGCGTCGTCACGCGGCGGCTCCGCGTTCGTGCACGACCGTCTGGAACCCGGCGCGCGCCTGCGCATCACCGCACCGGCGAACCTGTTCGCGTTGAACACCACCGCGCGCCATCACGTTCTCGTCGCGGGCGGCATCGGCATCACGCCGTTCATCGCGCATCTCGCGGAACTCGAGCGCCGGCAAGCGAGCCACGAGTTGCACCATGCGTACCGCGCGGGCCTGACGGATGCCTATCGCGCATCGCTCGATGCGCGGCTCGGCGCGCGCTTTCACGGCTATGACGGCGTGCACGCACGCTTCGACGCGATCGCGATGCTACAAAGGCAGCCGCTCGGCACGCACGTCTACGTGTGCGGCCCCGCAAGCCTGCTGGACGCGGTGCGCGCCGCGGCCGCCGCGCTCGGCTGGCCGGCCGGCCGCGTGCACTGGGAAGCCTTCGTGGCGCCGGCGCCGGGCCAGCCGTTCGCGGTCGACCTGCGCCGCAGCGGCCGTCGCATCGCGGTCGGCGCCGAGCAGAGCCTGCTCGAGGCGCTCGAATCGGCGGGCATCGACGTGCCGAACCTGTGCCGCGGCGGCGCATGCGGCCAGTGCGCGACGCGCTATCTCGACGGCACGGTCGAGCATCGCGATGCGTTCCTGGACGCCGACGCGCGCGCCACCCATCTGATGCCCTGCGTATCGCGCGCGTGCGGCGCCGCATTGACCCTCGACCTGTGAGATCCGAGCCATGAGCGTATTCATCAAGCCCGCGCAAACCTATCGCGACGACTTCTCGTTCCGCAACAGCCCGGCGGCGATCGCGCGCTTTCCGTTTCCGTTCCCCGAGGACCGGTACATGTATTCGGTCAACCTCGAGCCCGCGACGCCGCGCGATCCCGGCTCGGTCTTCGCGCACCACTTCGACATCGACGAGCACTACCGTTCCGAGATCGCCGAACGCGCACGCGTGCTCGACGCCGATCCGCGCCGCGCGATCGTGATGCCGCACATGGAGACCGCGTGCTGGGACACGCTGGAGATGATCATGACGCATCTCGCGCACGACTATCCGGCGTGGTTCGCGCTCGAGCGCGACGGCGATCGCTGGCACTGGCGGAACCACGCGCTCGACCTCGACCAGGCCTTCGTGTTCGGCGACGCGCGCACGCTGCCGTACGGCCCGCTCGAATACGTCATGCGGCAGACGCAAGGCGACATCGCGCTGCTCGACCAGCGCGACGGCGACCTGTACATGGACGCCGGCGTCGTCACCGGCCCGGCCGACTGGTCGCTCGCGTTCGATGCGGGCATGAGCTTCAAACAATGGCACGCGCCGGTGCCGCTCGCGCACCAGGCGGGCGTATTCGACCGCGCGCTGAAATACCTGCTCGGCGTGCAGGCAGGCCACCCCGTGCGCCGCCTGAACTGGACGCTGACCATTCATCCGCGCCTCGACACGTCGCCCGAGACCTATCACCAGTGGGGCGCGGACCGCGGGCGCGTGACGCCCGACAACGTCGGCGAAGCCGTGCACCTGCGCGTCGAGCTGCAATTGATGGCGCGGCTTGCGCGCAGCAATGCGCTGATGTTCGGCATCCGCACCTACCTGTGCAGCATGGCCGACCTCGTCGGCAACCCGGTGTGGGCGCGCCGGCTGCACCGCGTGCTGCGCGACCTGCCCGACCCGATCGCCGAATACAAGGGCATGACCCGCTACCGGCACACGCTCGTCGAATGGCTCAGCCGGTTCGACGTCGACGCCTGACCCGGCGTTTTCCGTAATCGACCTTCACTTTCGTTTGGAGAATTCAAGATGGCGAACTCCTGGCGCATCTCCGCCCTCGCGGACCGGCATCGCGCACTCGGCTCGAATCTCGAGGACTGGAACGGCATGGGCACCGCATGGACCTATGCGACCGATCTCGCCGACCACCACGAGGCCATTCGCACCCGCGCAGGCCTGATGGACGTATCGGGGCTGAAGAAGGTGCACTATGTCGGCCCGCACGCCGAAAGCCTGCTGAACTGGGCGACGACGCGCGACATCGGCAAGCTGTATCCCGGCAAGTCGGTGTACGCGACGCTGCTCGACGAGAGCGGCAAGTTCATCGACGACTGCATCGTCTACCGCACCGGCCCCAATGCGTTCATGGTCGTCCATGGCGCGGGCGCGGGGTACGAGCGCCTCGTGCGCTCCGCGTATGGCCGGCAGGTCGCCGTGCTGTTCGACGACGACCTGCACGACCTGTCGCTGCAAGGGCCGGTCGCGGTCGACTTCCTTGCCGAATACGTGCCGGACATCCGCAACCTGCCGTACTTCCACCATGTGCAGACGCGCCTGTTCGGCCGGCCGGCGATGATCTCGCGCACCGGCTACACCGGCGAGCGCGGCTACGAGATCTTCTGCAAGGCCGCCGACGCGCCGTTCATCTGGGACACGATCCTCGACAAGGGCCGGGCGATGGGCATCGTCCCCTGCGCATTCACCGCGCTCGACTGGCTGCGCGTCGAGAGCTACCTGCTGTTCTATCCGTACGACAACTCCGAGATGTACCCGTTTGCCGACGAGCGCGCCGGCGACACGCTGTGGGAACTCGGCCTCGATTTCACAGTGTCGCCCGGCAAGACCGAATTCTGCGGCGCGGCCGAGCACTTCCGGCTCGCCGGCAAGGAGCGGTTCCGGATCTTCGGCGTCGAGCTCGAGGCCGCGAAGGCCGCGCAGGCCGGCGACACGCTCTGGCACGACGGCAAGGCGGCCGGCGTGATCACGTGCGCGATGTATTCGCGGCTGACGGGGCGCTCGCTCGCGCTCGCCCGCCTCGACGTCCGGCATGCCCGTGCGGGCGTGCCGCTCGTGGTGAAGGGCAGCGTCGAGACGCGCGCGACCACCGCGCTGTTGCCGTTCGACGATCCCGACAAGAAAAAGCGCACCGCCGTCGGCTGACGCGTTGACGACCATGCATGACCGGCGACGGCCGGCCTTTCCCGCATTCCGATCCGTTTCGAGGACACACGACGTGAATCCGAACTACATCCTGACGATCAGCTGCCCGGCCACGTCCGGCATCGTGGCTGCCGTCTCCGCCCATCTCGCCGCGTCGAACTGCTACATCGGCGAGCTGGCGCAATACGACGACGAGGTCAGCGGCACGTTCTTCATGCGCGCCGTGTTCCGCTTCAACACCGGTGCGAACGGCAACGTCGAGCAGCTGCAGCGCGATTTCGCGGGCGTCGCCCGGGATTTCTCGATGCAGTGGCAACTGAAAAGCGCCGGCGAACCGATGAAGGTGCTGCTGATGGTCAGCAAGTTCGACCACTGCCTGTCCGACCTGCTGTACCGCTTCCGCAAGGGCGAGCTGCGCATGCAGATCACCGCGGTCGTGTCGAACCATCTGGATCTGCGGCCGATGGCCGAGCGCGAGGGCATCCGCTTCATCTACCTGCCGATCACGCCGGACACCCGAACGCGGCAGGAGGCGGAGCTGATGCGCATCGTCGACGAAACCGGCACCGAACTCGTCGTGCTGGCCCGCTACATGCAGATCCTGTCGAACGACCTGTGCGAGCGGCTCGCCGGCCGCGCGATCAATATCCACCACTCGTTCCTGCCGGGGTTCAAGGGCGCGAAGCCGTACCACCAGGCGTTCGAGCGCGGCGTGAAGCTGATCGGCGCGACCGCCCACTACGTGACGTCCGACCTCGACGAAGGGCCGATCATCGAGCAGGAGGTGCAGCGCGTCGACCACGTGCTGCAGCCGTCCGATCTCGTCGCGATCGGACGCGACACCGAGACGGTCGCACTGTCGCGTGCGGTCAAGTATCACACCGAGCACCGCGTGTTTCTGAACCAGAACCGCACGGTGATCTTCCGATGAGCGGCGCGACGATCATCGACGGCAAGGCGATCGCCGACGCGCTGCTGGAATCCGTCCGGCACGACGTCGCGCGGCTGCGCGGCGACGGCGTGCTGCCCGGCCTCGCGGTCGTACTCGTCGGCGACGACCCGGCGAGCCACGTCTATGTGCGCAACAAGATGCTGCGCGCGCAGCAGGTCGGCATCCGTTCGATCGAGCATCGGCTGCCCGCCGACACCGTCGCGTCCGACTTGCTCGCGCTCGTCGCCGAACTCAACGCCGACCCCGACGTCCACGGGATTCTCGTGCAGATGCCGTTGCCCGCGCCACTCGACGCCGCGGCCGTGATCGACGCGATCGATCCGCGCAAGGACGTCGACGGCTTCCATCGCGACAACGTCGGCGGGCTCGCGCTCGGCCAGGACGCGCTCGTGCCGTGCACGCCGTCGGGCTGCATGCATCTGCTGCGGGAGATCGTCGGCGACTTGCGCGGCAAGCATGCAGTCGTCGTCGGGCGCTCGAACATCGTCGGCAAGCCGATGGCCGCGCTGCTGCTCCAGTCCGACTGCTCGGTGACGACCGTCCACTCGCGCAGCGCGAACGCCGCCGAACTGTGCCGCCAGGCGGACATCGTCGTCGCGGCAGCCGGCAAGCCGGGGCTCGTCGATGCGGACTGGATCAAGCCGGGCGCGGTCGTCGTGGATGTCGGCATCAACCGCATCGAATCCGGCGGCGCGACGCGGCTCGTCGGCGATGTCGACCACGACAGCGTGGCGCGCGTCGCCGCCGCGTTGACGCCGGTTCCGGGCGGCGTCGGTCCGCTGACGATCGCCTTCCTGATGAAGAACACCGCGCTCGCGGCGCGGCGGCAGCGCGCGACGTGACCCGCGTCCGCGCACGAACGGCACGCGCCGTTCGCCGAACCACGGCTAACCACTTCCAACGAGGTAGAACGCGATGACACAACGTGTTGCAATCATCGGTGCGGGCCCATCCGGCATGGCCCAGCTTCGCGCCTTCCAGTCGGCCCAGGCGAAGGGCGCGGACATCCCCCAGCTCGTCTGCTTCGAGAAGCAGCGCGACTGGGGCGGCATGTGGAACTACACGTGGCGCACCGGCACCGACGAACATGGCGAGCCGGTCCACGGCAGCATGTACCGCTATCTGTGGTCGAACGGCCCGAAGGAATGCCTGGAGTTCGCCGACTACACGTTCGAGGAACACTTCGGCAAGCCGATCGCGTCGTATCCGCCGCGCGAAGTGCTGTGGGACTACATCAAGGGACGCGTCGAGAAGGCCGGCGTGCGCAAGGACATCCGCTTCAGCACCGTCGTGCGCCAGGTTGCGTTCGACGACGCGAGCGGCCGCTTCACGGTGACCGCGCACGATCTCGACAAGGACGTCGTGTACGCGGAAGACTTCGACTACGTCGTGAATGCGTGCGGCCATTTCTCGACCCCGAACATGCCGAGCTTTCCCGGCTTCGACAGCTTCGGCGGACGCATCCTGCATGCGCACGACTTTCGCGACGCGCTCGAATTCAAGGACAAGGACATCCTGCTCGTCGGCAGCAGCTATTCGGCCGAGGACATCGGGTCGCAATGCTACAAGTATGGCGCGCGCAGCATCACGAGCTGCTATCGCACGGCGCCGATGGGTTATCACTGGCCGGCGAACTGGGAGGAAAAGCCGTTGCTCGAGCGCGTGCGCGGCAACGTCGCGTTTTTCGCCGACGGCAGCAGCAAGAAGATCGACGCGATCATCCTCTGCACCGGATACCAGCACCATTTCCCGTTTCTGCCCGACAGCCTGCGCCTGAAGACGAACAACCGGCTTTGGCCGCTCGACCTGTACAAAGGCATCTTCTGGGAACGCAACCCGAAACTGATCTATCTCGGCATGCAGGACCTCTGGTACTCGTTCAACATGTTCGACGCGCAAGCCTGGTACGCACGCGACGTCATCCTCGGCCGCATCGCGCTGCCCGGTTTCGACGCGATGCACGCCGACAGTCTCGCGTGGCGCGCGCGCGAGGAAACGCTGGTCACCAACCAGCAGATGTTCGAGTATCAGGGCAGCTATATCCAGGACCTGATCGATGCGACCGACTATCCGAGCTTCGACATCGCCGGCGTCAATCGCACGTTCCTCGCGTGGAAACACGACAAGCACGAGAACATCATGGGCTATCGCGACAAATCGTATCGCTCGCTGATGACCGGCACCCAGTCGCCGCCGCATCACACGCCGTGGCTCGACGCGCTCGACGATTCGATGGACGCGTACCTCGGCGAGCGTGCGCCCGAGCCGCGCGTTCGCGCCGGCTGACTGTCGCGGCACTGCGCTGTCGCGTCACCCGACCGGGCCCCGGGTGCCGCGACGCCCGACGTGCCGTTCGCGGCCGCGCGCATCGCGGGCCGCGCCCGTCCACTCATTCAAGGAACGTCCATGCTCATTCGACCACCGACCGTGTCGCGGCCGCACGAACCTGCGTTGTCCGCGCATGCGGCCGGCCGCGAACGCCATCGTGTCGCCGGTGCGGGGCTCGCCGCCGTCAAGCTCGATGCCGGCGATACGCTGCAGGTGATCGACGTCGAAGGCCGGCAGCGCGCGGAGCTGCTCGCATTGCGCGTGCGCGACGGCGGCAGTGCGCTGGCCGCGCTCGCCCTGACGCCCGACGACAGCGCACGCTTCATCGCCGAATGCCTGAACGGCGCTTCCGCAGCACAAGCGGATCTCGCCATCCTGCTCGAACGGCACGGGCTGACGGGCAAGCCGTTGCCCGACGGCGCCGTCCTCTGGTCCGGCGACACCCGCGCCGGCACCATGCGCACGTTCGTCGCGACGGAGCCGATCGTCGCGATCGTCGCGGCGCCCGGCGGCCCCGTGCCCGTGGACCGGGCCGGCCAGCCGGCGACGGAGCTTCAGCTGTCCGTCGTGCGCGCGGGCGCGCCCGCTGCCACGCAGACGAGCGTGCCGCTCGCCGATCCGCTCGCGGATTTCGTCATCCGTCCGGGAACGGCCGTCGCGTACACGGTCGCGGCCGGCGAGTACCTGCAGATCGTCGACGTCGACGGCAGGCAATGCTCCGATTTCGTCGCATTCGATCTCGACGCGCTCGGTGGGCACCGGGAAGTCGGTCTCGATCCGACCGTCACCCGCACGCTGAACGGTCATGCGTATCCCATGCCCGGTCTGTACTCGCGGTTCTTCGATCAGCTCATGCAGCCGATGCTCGAAGTCGTGCACGATACCGTCGGCCGGCACGACACGTTCGCGCTCGCGTGCACCGCGCGCTATTACGACACGCAGGGTTACCCGGGCCATGCGAACTGCAGCGACAACATCAGTGCGGTGCTCGCCGAATACGGCATCGCCGCGCGTCCCGGCTGGCCGGCGATCAATTTCTTCTTCAACACCTCGATCGACGCGCACGGCCAGATGACGATCGACGAGCCGTGGTCGCGCCCGGGCGACTACGTGCTGCTGCGCGCGCTGAAGCCGCTGCTGTGCGTCAGCACGTCGTGCCCCGACGACATCGACCCCGCGAACGCGTGGCAACCGACCGACATCCGGATCCGAACCTATTCGAGCGAGGCGCGCTTCACCATGTCCACCGCCATCAGACCCACCCCCGACGCCCCGCCCGTGCTGACGCGCCAGTCGGGCTTCCACGCCCGCACGTCGGCGCTCACGCGCCACTTTGCCGACTACCGCGGCTGGCACCTGCCGGCGCGGTTCGACGGCTACGGCGCGATCGACGAATACTACGGCTGCCGCGAGCGCGCGGCGATCGTCGATCTGTCCGCGTTGCGCAAGTTCGACGTCACCGGCCCCGACGCCGAGGCCCTGTTGCAATACTGCCTGACGCGCGACGTGCGCAGGCTCGCGGTCGGACAGGTCGTCTACTCGGCGATGTGCCATCCGCACGGCGGAATGCTCGACGACGGCACGCTGATGCGGCTCGGCCCCGATACGTTCCGCTGGATCTGCGGCGACGATTTCGCGGGTATCTGGCTGCGGGAGCAGGCGAACAGGCTCGGCATGAAGGCGTGGGTCAAGTCGTCGTCCGACCAGATCCACAATGTCGCGCTGCAAGGGCCGCGCAGCCGCGAGATCCTGCGCGCGCTGATCCGCACGCCCGCGACCCAGCCGTCGCTCGACAGCCTCGGCTGGTTCCGCTTCCTGATCGGCCGCCTCGGCGGCGACGACGGCTGCCCCGTCATCGTCAGCCGGACCGGCTACACCGGCGAGCTCGGCTATGAGGTCTGGTGCCATCCGCGCGACGCGCACGCCGTATGGGACGCGATCTGGGCGGCGGGCCAGCCGCACGGACTCGTGCCGCTCGGTCTCGACGCGCTCGACCTGTTGCGGATCGAAGCCGGGCTCGTGTTTGCCGGCTACGAATTCTCCGACGAAACCGATCCGTTCGAGGCCGGCATCGGCTTCAGCGTTCCGCTCGCGACGAAGACCGACGACTTCGTCGGGCGCGACGCGCTGCTTCGCCGCAGCGCGCATCCGCACCGCCGGCTCGTCGGGCTCGAACTCGCCGGCAACGAACCGGCCCGTCACGGCGATTGCGTGCACAACGGGCGGGCACAGGTCGGCGTCGTCACGAGCGGCATGCGCTCGCCGATCCTCGGCAGGAGCATCGCGCTTGCGCGAATCGACGTTCACCACACGGAGCCGGGCAACGTGCTCCACGTCGGCAAGCTCGACGGCCAGCAGAAGCGCATCGACGCGCGGGTGACCGCCCCGATCTTTTACGATCCGGAGAAGGCGCGCGTACGCGGCTAGCGGATGCGATTGCCCCTTGCACACACCTGCAGGCAACCGAAGCGTTCGGGATCAGGTCATCCCGTGGGATGCGATGATTTCCTCGGTGCGGTCCCAGAGGCGCCGGGCGAGATCGGCGTCCCGGGCGAAGGCCGAGGATTCGGCAGGGCGGCAATCCGCGAAATAACGGCCGGTGACGCCGTTCAGCGCAGGATGCGCGGCCAGCAGGCACGTTGTCGCGGCGCCCTGCGGCACCGTTTTGCCGAACAGCATCGCAGCCGAGACGATCCAGTTGAACGGCCCGCGCATATGCCGATGCAGGCCCGTGGCGCCAATCAGTCCCGGATGGAGTGCGTTTGCAGTGATTCCGACATGACCCACTCTGCGTGAAAGCTCGTTCGCGAACAGGATGTTGGCGAGCTTCGCCTGGCCATAGAACGGAAAACCGCGATAGCCGTTGCTACCGTCGAGATTGTCGAAATCAATGCCTTTCCCGCCTGGAGCAAAGCGATGGGAATGACTGCCCACAATGACGATCCGGCCCGGGCGCGAGCGGTTGATTGAAGGCAGCAACCGCGTCACCAGCAGATGATGGGCGACATGGTTGACGAAGAACTGCTTTTCCACGCCGTTCACCGTCTCCAGCTTTGGCAGCGCCATTATCGCGGCATTGGTGACGACGGCATCGAGGGTGATGCCGCACGCGAGAATGCGGTCGGCGGCGCGGGCAACGGAAGCGAGATCGGTCAGTTCGGCTCCAACGGCCATGCCATCTGCGGCGTCGGCGATCGCCAGGGCGGCACGCGCCTTGTCTTCATCCCTCGCGACGGCAATGATGCGGGCGCCGCGCATTGCCAAAACCCGCGTCGTTTCAAGACCGATACCAGAATTACAGCCCGTGATCAGGATCGTCCGGCCGGAAAGATCCAGGCCCTCGGTGACCTGCTCCGCGGTGCTGCGTCGCGAAAAGCGCAATGCGGTTATCGGGTCCATCACCCTTCTCTCCCATCGTCAGGTTCATTACGACACCTGGCCGCGCCGACGCTGAAGCCACCGGGACCACCGGCAATGACGACTCGCTTGCCGACGAAATTCCCCATGGCGCGGTTTTCATAAATTCGCGTTACTTCATTATGGGATTTGCATTGCATTTAATCATTATCGAAATGCGCCAAATAACTCGCATTAGACGCCAATAGGGGTGCCCACGAAAATCCGGGCTACCAGCGACTTATTTTTTGAAAAAAAGAAAATGGCGCGATCGAAACGTTATACTTTGTTAAATCCCATTTGCACCAATCTTACCTAGCTAACGCCCACGGTGTTATGGATAAAGTTTTCCATGAAGACATCTGAAATCATTCGCGACGTCGCAGCCGAGATAGAAGAAATTTTTCGCGAAAACGATCTCGCTGCTCCAAACCCTTCGGCCCTGGAACAACTTGAGCTTCTGCATGGTCGCATTCGCGCTCGCTGCGGTTACTGCGCCGACAGGGTAGGTAACATCAGGATCCTCGCCCAGGACTTCTACAGCGTTCGCAGACATCAATTTCATCCCCAGGGTGCCGACGGCGTACTGTGTGATATCCGTACGAATCTCGAGGCGATTCGTTCATGGTCGAAGGTATGGGAGGAGCACGGCAAGTAACTTCCGCACTGGAGCGCTGGCAATCGAAGCGTTCGTCGGGCAGAGAGATGAACGACGAATTGCCGCGGTGGATTCAACCGGTCGATGCAACAGCTTGATGGAATCGTTCAGCCGGTGTATCGAAGTTTAGTGTCTTGCGGGGACGTTCGTTGAGCCGTCGGGCAATGGCGTTAAGCTTGGCCTGCGAGTAGGTAGAGAGGTCCGTTCCTTTTGGGAGGTACTGTCTCAGAAACCCATTCGAGTTTTCGTTCGTGCCGCGTTGCCAGGGATGCTGGGGATCGCAGAAGTAGACCTTGATGTCCGTCGCAACAGTGAAGCGCTTGTGGCCAGCCATCTCCGTGCCCCGATCCCATGTCAGCGATTTATACAATTCCTGTGGAAGCTTGCCGGCGTGTCTTATCAGAGCATTGACGACAGCCTCAGAGTCCTTGCTGGCAATCTTCACCAACATCACGAACCGGGTCTGGCGTTCGACGAGTGTTGCAATCTGACTGTT